>JANYAM010000184.1 GCA_025361365.1 Opitutus sp.
GGCACGATCGAGACGCGGATCGTCGAACTCTTCGGCTGGGACCAACACGATGGCCCGGTGGCGGCCATCACGGGCATCCCTGATCCCAGCAAGGGCGAGGCGCTCGTGCTGCTCACGACCAAGGACATCACGCTCGAGCAACTCCGCGCGAAACTGCTCGAGTCCGGCCTGCCGAACCTGTGGGTGCCGCGCATCCTGCGCAAGGTGGACAGGATCCCGATGCTCGGCACCGGCAAAACCGACCTTAAGAGCGTCCGCACGCTGGCGATCGAGCTCACGAAGGAGACGGCAGAGGCGTGAAGCAGTATAGCGGGTTCGGTCTTGAGCGCGGGCAGGGTGGGTGGCATCTTGCGCAGCGACTGCCATGAATCCGCGTGTTTGCCTTCTGCTGCTTGGAATCGCCTGGGGGTTGCCGGCGACGTCCCGGGCTGGCGCTGCCGCGGAAGATCAACTGGGCACGATCCATTTCGCCGCGGCCGGAGACCCGGTGGTGCAGGCGCACGTCGTGCCCGGGGTGAAGCTGCTGCACCACATGATGTATGTGGAGGCGGACCACGAGTTCGCTGCTGCACTGGCGGCCGATCCCGGTAGTGCTTTCGGCTACTGGGGCCGGGCGATGACGACGGTGCATCCCTTGTGGCCGGACGTCCCGGACGCAACCGAGTTCAAACTGGGCGCGGGTTACGTCGAGGCCGGACTCGCGCTGACCCGGCGCTCGCCGCGCGAGACCGCCTACCTCGAGGCGATCGGAGCCTATTTTCGGGGCGACCCGGCGGCGACCCACCCGGCGCGACTGAAGGCCCTTGACACCGCATGGGCGGCTGTGGCGGAGCGATTCCCCGATGATTTGGACGCGGCCGCGTTCAGCGCACTGTTCCATCTTGCACCGGCGCGCTTCCTGCCAAAGGACAAGTCCAACCGCATCCAGCTCGAAGCGGCGGCAGTGATCGAACGCATCCTGAAACAGATCCCCGACCACCCGGGTGCGCTGCACTACAAGATCCACGCCTACGACTTCCCACTGCTGGCGGGCCGCGCCCTCGAGGTTTGTGATCTCTACGGTTCGATCGCACCCGAGGTGCCGCACGCGCTGCACATGCCGACGCATATTTTTACGCGGCGCGGACTCTGGGACAAGTCGATCGAGTTTAACGAACGCTCCGCCGCGGAGGCACAAAAAATCGCTGAGCGCACCGGGGCGACGAACAGCCATTATCCGCACGCGCTCGACTACCTTGTCTATGCCTACCTGCAGCGCGGCCAGTATGAGAAGGCCGGCGCCATCCTGCGCGACGTGACGGGGCTGCCCGGCCCGTATGAGGCCACCAACCGCCCAGCCATGGCCTTTGCCTTCGCGGCGATCCCGGCGCGCCTCGCGATCGAGCGACACGATTGGGCCGCAGCGGCGAAGCTCGAGCTGCGGCGGCCGGCTTCGTTTCCGTGGAGCGACGCCTTCCTGTATTGCGACTCGCTCACGCGCTTCGCCCGGGCGGTCGGTGCGGCCCGTAGCGGTGACCCCGGCGCTTGTCGCCAGGAAGTCGCGGAGCTGGAGAAACTGGGCCGGCAGCTCTCGACCCGGCTGCCAAATTCCTATTGGGCCGCCCAGGCGGAGGTGCAGCGGTTGGCCGCAAGCGGCTGGCTCGCGTTCGCTGAAGGTCGCAAGGACGATGGCCTGGCGGCATTGCGGCGCGCGGCCGAACTGGAGGGCGCGACGGACAAGGAAGCCGTGACGCCTGGTGAAGTCATGCCGGCCGCTGAACTCCTGGGCGAATTGCTGGGCGAGATGGGTCGGCCAGGCGAGGCGTTGGCGGCGTTTGAGGCCGTCCTGCGGGTCAGTCCCAACCGCTTCAATGCATTGTCCGGCGCGGCGCGATCGGCCGAGCAGGCCGGCGATATCGCGAAGGCTTCTGACTATTACCGGCAACTCCTGACCGTGGCCGCGGTTGCCGACCTCGGTAATGACCGGTTGGCACGGGCTGCGGCCTTCCTGAAGGAACACGGTGCATCACCGGCAGGATGACAAAGGAGACCGCCGGGAGGTGAGCGTGGCTGGGCCGTTTTTATCCCAGCGGCTTGCGATTCGGGAATTCGCGGCTGGCGACCTGCCGGCACTCGCCGCGCTGCTGGCCGACCCGGAGGTCATGCAGTATTCGTGGCGCGGGCCGCTTGACCTCAAGAGTAGCCAGACCGTACTGGCCGGGTTCCAGCGCGTCTACCGCGAACATGGTTTCGGCAAATGGGCGCTGCATCTGCGGGCGACGAATGAGTTTGTCGGTTACTGCGGGCTGGAGCCATGTCCGGCGGGGGCGCCGGAGGGATTCGAACTCGGCTACCGGCTCGCGCCGAGGTTTTGGGGACAGGGTCTCGCCTCGGAGGCGACGGAAGCCGTGGTGCGGCACATCTTCGCGACGACACAGCTGCCGCGACTTTTCGCCTTTCTCGAACCAGCCAACGTCGCGTCGGTGCGCGTGCTCGGGAAGGCCGGCTTCCAACGGATTAGCCTGGGCACGCGAGTTAACGGCAAGGCGATGGATATTTATCGAATTGGAAATGGAGGGCTCAGCTCCAGCTGAGCCGGCCCAGCTGGAGCTGGGCCCTCCAAAAGGAAAAAACCTGAGGCCGAATTTCTCCAGGTCTCAGGTTTCAAGTTTCAGGTCTCGGCCTTTTAGATCGTCACCGTCTTGAACGTCTCGGGCTTCCACAGCGGCTGCTTGGCCTCGATGGCGAGTTCGTTGAAGGCGGCGACCTCGGCGGCGCTGAAGAGCAGGCCGCCGGCCTTGGCGGTGTGCGCGGCCCACGTGGCCTCGAGCTGGCCGGGCAGCATGGACTTCTCGTTGCCGTGGCCGAGGACGTCGTCGATGACGGCCTTCACGTTCTGCTGCTGGTTGCGGCCCTTGGCGAAGGCGCCGGCGTTGATGGCGTCGGGATGGATGACTTGGAAGAAGAACACGCAGGTGCCCTTGTCGCCGGCGCCGACTTGGTCCCAACGGTTGCGGATGGTCGGCAGCGAGCCGCCGATGAAGCCGCCGACAATCTCGTTGATGAGCGAGAGACCGTAGCCCTTGTGGGCGCCAAAGGGCAGGAGGGACGTCGCAAGATTCGGGTCGGTGGTCGGGTTGCCGTCTTTGTCCACGGCGGCGAGCGGCGGGAGTTGCTTGCCCTCGCGTTTGAGTTGCTGGACGCGGCCCATGGCGACCACAGACGTGGCCCAGTCGATGACGATCGGGTAACCAACGGCGTCGGTCGTGGGGAAGCCCCAGGAATGCGGGTTGGTGCCGAGGGTGGGGAACTTGCCGCCGAAGGGCACGACCTCGGCGAGGGCCGCGGTGCAGTTGGTGTAGGCGATGTAGCCCTTCTTCGCGGCGTCCATCACGTAGCCGCCGCCCCAGAGGTAGTGGAAGGCGTTGTCCACGGACACGGTGCCGACGCCGTATTTGTCGGCGAGGCGGATGGCCTCGGCCATGGCGCGGTAGGCGGTGGACTGGCCGAGCTTCTTGTTGGCGTTCCAGATCTTGGCGGCCTCAAACTTCGAGGGCTTCTCGACGATCTGCGCACCGGGCACGCAGCCCTTCGAGCCGGAGCCGAAGAGATGGTCGAGGTGGAGGGCCTTGATGCCGTTGTGCGTGCGGATGCCGTGGCGCGAGGCCTCGGCGCAGAAGCGGGCGCCCTCGGCCGACTCGTCGGCGAGGAAGCCGCGGTGCTGGTAGGCGGCGGCGATGAGGTCGTTGTGTTGCTTCTCGGGGACGATGTGGAAGATTTCAGGCATGGGAGGTGGAGTTTAAAGATAGGTCCAATAAGACTTATAGGGCGTATAGGACTTATTTAGAGATCTCCGGATTCGCTTGAGCGATCGGAACCTTGCCGGCGAGGAAGAGGGTCAGATTGTCGACGGCGCAGCTGGCCTGGCGCTGGACGCTCTCGTGGGTGCGCGAGCCGATGTGCGGCGTTAGCACCGTGCCGGGGAGGCCGAGCAGCGGGTGGTCGGCGGGCGGCGGCTCCTGGTCGCGCACATCGGCGCCGTAGCGGATCTGGCCGGACTTGATGGCCGCTACGAGCGGGGCGAGCTCGATCAGCTCGCCGCGGCCGGTGTTGACGATGACACAACCGGGCCTGAGGAGCGCGAGGCGGCGGGCGTTGATCAGGCCCTTGGTTTTCTCGGTGAGCTTGGTGTGGAGAGAGACAAAGTCAGCCTGCTTGAGCGCCTCGTCGAGGTCATCCACGCGCTGAACGTCATACCAGCGGGCGAAATCTTCCTCCCAGTAGTTGGCGAACACGATGACGCGGAGGCCGAAGGCGCGGGCGCGGATGGCGACTTCCTTGGAGATGCGGCCGAGGCCGACGAGGAGCATGGTCTTGCCGCAGAGTTCATTGCCGGTGATGCGCGTCCAACGGCCGGCGGCGACGTGGTTAGCCTCGACGACGAGGTTGCGCACGACGGCGAGGAGCAGCGCGAAGGTGTGCTCGGCGACCGTGGTGTGGTTGACGCCGGGGGTGAAGAGGACGGGGACCTTGAGGTCGGTGGCGGCCTTGACGTCGATCTTGTCGAGGCCGATGCCGTATTTGGAGATGACCTTGAGGCGCGGGAGCGATTTCTGGATGACGGCGCGCGTCAGGGCGTCGTCGCCGCAGAGGTAGGCGTCGAACTGGCCGGCGAGCTCGAGCATCTTGGCCTCGGGCAGTGGGCCGCGCTCGCGGACGATCTCGAAGCCGGTTTTGGCCAGCATGTCGTGGTGGATACCCGGGGTATCCTGGAAGGAGGTGGTCGTGAGAAGGACGCGGGTCATGGGAGGAAATGGAGACTCAAGACCGCCGGGCCGACACATTCAAAGCGAAACTTACGGTGAGTCTGTCATGTTTTCCACCAAACTCGGAACAAGGCAGGATTTGCCACAAAAGATCGCAAAGATCGCAAAAACAATCAGGTCCTTTTGTGTTCTCTGTGTTCTTTCGTGGCTAAAAAATGCCTTGGAGGTTGGGTAGGTTCGCCTGTAAACAGGCTCCTACATGTCAGCCAAGTCTCATGCCCTCGCCACCCGGCAGCTGAAGAAACGCCTCGGCGCGCGCGTGGACACTTCCAAGGAGGGTTGCTGGGCCGCGTCGTTCGATAGCAGCAAGATCTCGTTTCTGCCGGAGGCGGTCATCACGCCCCGGACCGAGCAGGACATCGGACCGGTGCTGGAGCTGGCGAACAAGCACCGCGTGCCTGTGACGGTGCGCGGACGCGGCACGACTTTGATGGGCTCGGCGGCGCCGGTGCGCGGCGGGTGGGTCATCGACATGCTGAAGCTCAACCGCGTCACAATCGACGCTGATGCCGGCATGGCGCACGCGGGGGCCGGGGCCACGACGGCGGCCATCCAGCGGGCCGCGGCGGCGCAGGGCTGGTTTTATCCGCCCGACCCGTCTTCGAAGGAATATTGCACCATCGGCGGCAACATCGCCTGCAACGCCGGCGGCATGCACGGCGGCAAATACGGCGTGACGCGCGACTTCGTCATCGCCCTGCGCGGCTTCCTGCCGACGGGCGAGTTCGTGGAGTGGGGGACGGCCACCAAGAAATTTGCGGCGGGCTTCAACCTGCGCGACCTCTGGATTGGCAGCGAGGGCATGCTCGGCGTCGTGACCGGGGCCGTGCTCAAGCTCGTGCCGATGCCCGCCGCGCGCTGGACGCTGCTGACGGCCTTCGCGAACGAGACCGCGGCCCTTGCGGCGGCACGGAAACTTTTCCGGCAGCGCGTGCAGCCGGCCATCTGCGAGTTCCTCGACCGCGAGAGCGTGATCTGCGCCGAGCGCGCCACGGGCAAGACCGTGTTCCCCGGCCAGGCCGGCCGGCCGGTCATCCTGCTGGAGCTGGCGGGTTCGCTGGCCGAGGTGGACGATTTGAAACAGGACGTGCTGGCTTGGGCGCAGGGCAACACGATCGCTTTCCGCGAGGCGAATAACCGCGCCGAGGTCGAGGAGCTGTGGGAAGTGCGCCGCAAGTGTTCCGGCGCGATGTTCGAGCTCGGCGACGCCAAGCTCAACGAGGACATCGTCGTCCCGATGCGCAACTACGAGAAGTTCGCCCGGTTCATCACACAATTGAAGCGGCAGTCGAAGCTGCCCATCCCGACCTTCGGCCACCTCGCCGACGGCAATTTGCACGTGAACATCATGTATCACCGCGACAACCCCGCCGAGACCAAGGCGGCCGAGGTGGCGGTGCAGAAACTCATGGAGACGGTCGTGTCGCTCGGCGGCGCCATCTCCGGCGAGCACGGCATCGGCCTGGCCAAGACGCCCTTCCTGCGGCTGCAGCACAATCCGGCGCAGGTCCGGGCCATGCAGGCCGTGAAGCGGGCGCTCGATCCCCGTGGCATCCTGAATCCGGGGAAGATGTTTTCCGTCGTCCGCATCTGGAAATACCCGAAATTGAAGCTGCGTCTGCCGTGGGACCACAAGTGAGACCGGCTCGGATACACTATGAGTAAAATCAGGAAAGTATGCCTCGTTCCAAGTGGAGTCATTATTTTCTTATTCGCGTTGGCGGAAGTAACCGGAGCAGGGCTTGAGCCGCAGGCCAAAATCTTGGTGCGGGCTGAAGGAAAAACGAAAACCGGAGACATCGCCGGAGCTCTCGCGGACTACGATCAGGCTGTTCAGAATCATCCGAATGATGCTGATGCCCTCGCCCTGCGTTGCGACGCTCGGTTTATGCAGCATGATTGGGACGGGGTCATTGCTGATTGCACCCGCCTGTTGGATTTGAGTCGGTCGGAGGCCGGGCGTCCGATCGTTGGATCGGATGTTTCTCCCGTGGCTTTGTTCTATTGCGATCGGGGGGATGCCAAGGCTGCAAAGGGTGACTTCACCGGCGCACTTGCGGATTATGAACTGGCGCGCAAACGCGATTCCCGTTGCGCAAGCGCTTTGCTCGGACGCGGCAAGGCCCGGGCACTCACCGGCAATGCTGCGGGTGCGCTGGCTGATATCCGCGAAGCGCTCGGCAGCAATCGCGACTACGCGCACCTGCTTGTGTGGGGAGAACAAGTCCGCACGGGAGACAGGGGCGGAGCCGATAACGCCCTGGCTGACTATCTCTCGCGCCGGCGGAAGGCTGGCCAAGCGGACTGGGTTGCTTCTGTGGGGAAATTCCTCCTCGGGCAAATGAGTGAGAACGACCTTTTCCACGCGGCGGTCTCGCCAAATGGTGGCAGGCAACTGCGGCAGCAGTGCGAGGCGACGTATTATTGCGGGATGAAGCGTCTGCTGGCAGGCGAGCGCGAACAGGCGGTTCATTACTTCAGAATATGCCTGGCCACCAACTTGATTCGCTGCCCGGAATATCGTCTCGCAGCCGCTGAGCTTGGGGGGCTTCAGCCTTGATCTGCCCAACTCGGCGACGCTTGACGAAAATTCGGGTGATCCCGCCTGAGTGTATCACGCCGCCTCGGCGGACTCGGGCGAGGTGGGCGCGGTCTGGCGGTTGCTGACATTGTTGCCGTCGTTGGCGCGCAGCCGCCAGAACATCAGCGAGGAGATGACGGTCATGGTGCCAAGGGCGATGAAGGCGTGGTGCAACGCCCCCATGAAGTTGAGGCGGTCTGATTGGGGAATATCGCCCACGAACCACGCGGTGATCAGCGACGCGAAGGCGACACCGAAGCTGAGCGACATCATCTGGGCGGTGCTGGCGATGCTGTTGGCCATGCTGGCGTCGCGGTCGCCGATGTCAGCGTAGACGAGCGTGTTCATGCTCGTGAACTGCAACGCGGAGAACAGGCCCTGCGTGAAGCTCAGCAGCAGGATGCTCCAGATCGGCGTGGCGGGGCCGACAAAGGTGAAGGCCGCCATGGTCAGGCCGAAGCCGACCGTGTTGACTATCAGCACGCGGCGGTGGCCGAAGCGGGCGAGGATGGACCGGCTCATCACCTTCATGGCGATGGCGGCGATCGCCTGCGGCATGGTGAGCAGGCCCGCCTGCCACGCCGGGTGGCCCAGGCCGATCTGGTAGAGCAAGGGTAGCAGGAACGGCATGCCGCCCACGCCCAGCCGGGTGATCATGCCGCCCAGCACGGCGACGTTGAAGGTGCGAACCCGGAACAGGCCGAGCCGCATCACGGGGTTCGGCACGCGGGTGCTGTGCCAGTAATAAGCCCCGAGCAGGGCCAGCGACACGGCGAGCCAGCCGAGGATCGGCCCGGCGCCCAAGCGGTGCTCGCCAAAGACCTCGAGCACATACGACAACAGGGCGATGCCGCTGCCGAAGAGCAGGAATCCCCATCGGTCGAGCGGGGCGACGGCCTCGTCGCGGTAGTCGGGCATGTGGCGCTTGATCAACCACAGGCCGAGCACGCCGATGGGCAGGTTGACGAAGAAAATGGAACGCCACGGCAGCAGGTGGACGATGACGCCGCCCATGAACGGCCCGAGCAGGGGGCCGATGAGGGCGGGAATGACGACGAAGTTCATCGCGTTCAGCATTTCGGACTTGGGGAAGGTGCGCACGAGCGCCAGCCGGCCGACGGGGGTCATCATGGCGCCGCCAATGCCCTGGATGACGCGGGCGGCGACGAGCATGGGGCTGTTGAGCGCCAGGCCGCAGGCCAGTGAGCCGAGGGTGAAGAGCCAGACCGCCCACGTGAACACCCGCTTGGTGCCGAAGCGGTCGGCCATCCAGCCGCTGATGGGGATGAATACGGCC
>JANYAM010000293.1 GCA_025361365.1 Opitutus sp.
CCCCGCGCGGGCCCCCGCCCGCCCCCCCGGGGCGCGCGCCGGCGAGCCGGCGCGCATGCCCGGCGATTTGCTGGTGCAGCGGCCACCGCGCGCCACGCGAGCCGGCGGCGACGTGCACGGGCGCGAGGTGGCGCTGCTCCCGGTCGTTCAGCACGCGCCAGGCGCGGAGATAGGGATCGTGGCAGATGCCCTCCGCCGCCTGCTGCGCCCGCAGCGCGGCATACAGCGACCGGCACACGCGCTGGATGCCCGTCTGCGCGTGAGTGTGGCTGGTGTGCGTGGCGTCGAGGAGGAGCAAGGCGGACCTAGGGGGACAAAGGGAGCGCGGGCTTGGCAATCAGCCGGCGGACGGCGAGGCCGTAGCCTTGTTCGGAGTTGGCGCCGGACGGAAGGAATTGGGTCTTCGGGAGGTGGAGCTGGAGGGTGGCGATGGGAAATTGATTCCATTTCTCGCGACGGATGCGGGCCCGCAGAACGCCGGGCTCGGTGAAGGGGGCGGCAAAAACCAGCTCGCCATTGATGCGCAGCTGGGTGGGTTGCATGTCCACCTTGCCCTTGGCGAGATAAGGCGTGGCCTCAATTTCGAGCTCGATGTCCTGTTCCGCGGGTTCCGCCCTGAACTGGATCTGGGGGTGGGCCTGGTTGGTCCAGGTGGCGTCGCCCAAGGCGACGGCGAATCCCGACAGTTGGTAAAGGTGCGAGTTGCCGGTTTCGGCGAAATCAATCACGCCAGTCACCGGAGACAGCGCGCTGGGAACGAAGACCGTCTTGATGCCCTCGACCCGGAAGGGAAACCGCGGCGGGGTGTTGGTGGAGCCAAGGTCGGGGACAGGCGCTGGCTGGATGGTCGCGCTGATTCGGTTTTTGAGCCCGGCTTTGAGCGGAAACTGCACCACGAATTGCTGGTGGGCATCGAGCATGGCCGTCACGGGTTCCACGCCGCCGGGGGTGGTGACGGAACCCCGTAAGGTGCAGCCCGGGGGGGCCGGCCCGGTCGGGCTGAGGGTGATTTCGAGCACGCTGTCTGCGTAGGGAAACACCGTCAGCTGAAACTGGTCGCGACTCCATTCGGGGATGCCGTTGACGGGGTAAAGACCGTCCAGTTCCGTGACCAGGTTGTGGTGGCGCAACAGGACGCCGACCCGGTCGGTGGCGATGACTTTGGTCGAGGTGTCGAACGCCTCAGCCCAATTGGTGGCGACGTAGTAGAGACCGTTGGCCGGCGGGGCGACCGGTGACGCCAGCCGCATGCTGGAACGCAGGTAACCGCCGGCCTGGTCCTCGCGCGGAGCGAAGACGAGCGGGTTGCGGGCGAAGAGCAGGGAGCTCCACATGCTATGGAAAAAGGGCGCGCGGAAAGTGGCGCCGTCGATATACACCGGCTGGGCGGGGAACTCCCGGGCGACCCGGTCCCGCAGCGTCAGCTGGCGCAGGGTCAGCCCCTTGAGCGCGGCCCACTTCAGGTTGTTCGCGGTGGAGCCCAGCGTGCCGTGCACCAACACGCCCATGGTGAGCAGGAGCGCCACGCGGGCCGGCCAGCGCCAGGCCGCGGGATCCCGGAGTGTATCCTGCAACCGGCCGGCGACGAAGGCGGAGAAAAGCACCGCCAGCTGGATGCCAGAGAACTGCACCGACTTTTGCCAGCCGTAGCTAAAGGAGGCGATGATGGTATAGGCCAGGAGGGCGAAGAACCCGGAGAGGGAGATGAGCAGCACCCCGGGACGGGAACTCCGTTGCAGGATGAGGAGCAGGCTGGCCAGGACGGCGAGGGTCGCCAGCGAACCCAGGACGTAACCGTAGGCGTGCATGCTGGGCACCGCCAAGGTCAGCAGGCTGGGGACATATTCGGCGAGATTGAGTGGCGCGAAGAGATTGGCCCAGGCCTGGTCCTGGCGCGCCGCGCCGAAGGAGGTCCAGAAGCCATTCCACGCCCGCACGGTCGTCAGGGGATTCAGCAACAATCCGCCGGCGCCCGCCCACGCGAGGATGCGGAGGAGGCCGGGCCGCTCCGGGCCGGCCCGGAAAAAATGCCAGCCCGCGAGCACGAACACGGGAATGAGGGCGAAGGGCAAAATCTCCGGATAACAACAGAGCATGCCGTGGATGCACAGGGCGCCCGCCGCCACGAGCGGCCAGGCCGGACGGGAGCGGGCTTCGCTGGCGAGCAGGGACACCAGCCACAGGCCGCCGCCGAAAAGCGTGCCCAGCAGGTTGGGCAGGTTGCCATTGGCGACAAAGAACGCGAGCACCGGCTGGCAAAAGCAGACGAGGATCAGCAGCCACGGATTCAGGGCGGGCAGACCCGCCTGCCGGGCCACGGCGAGAACTGTCAGCAGCCACGGCAGCACCAGGGCGCAAACCACGTAGTTGTAGATTTGCACCGGCGGCAGCAGTAGGGAGCTGCTGGTCACGGCGAGCAGGCCCTCGGCGCCCATCCGGCCCCAACTCGGCCACCAGCCGGTAATCGCTCCGACCACATTATACAGCGGGTAATCCCGGTTCGCCGCCACGTCCGCCAGGTAATTGTGGCTTTGCAGGTATTCGGCCGAGGTGCACCAAAAGAAATTATCGTGATTGCTGGTGCCTTCGTAAAAGGCGAGATCGGGGTAGACGACGAAGGGGAGCAGCAGGCAACTCCAGAACAGCAGCATGCCGATCATCGCGGCGTAGAAGCGGGAGGATTTTCCGACCACGCCCAAGTCAGCCAGCAGCTGCCCGCGAGTGGCGGGGATCAGCCAGGCCACCAGGACCGGGGACCAGAGCAACCAGACGCCGAGCCCCTGCAGCGGCCGCACCGCGCCCAGTGCGCTCGCCCCGAAGATGAGCCAGGCGAGTCCGACCAAGTTGGCCACCGCCAGCCGGACCAGCCGGCTCTCGCCCGGCATGAATCCGGTCACGGTATAACCGGCCATGATCATCAGAAGGCACAGGCCGCTGGTTATCATTGTGCCGTAAAGCAGGGTCATGGGTAGAGGGATTGGCGCGGGGACGGCGAAGGGCAACGTTTACCAGCTGGCCACCACTTCGAGGCGGCGGCGATAGCGGGCCCCGATGACGGCGGGGGAAAATTGGCGCTCGATCGTGGCCTGCGCCGCGGCACCCAGGCGGTTGGCGAGCGACCGGTCGGCGAACAGGCGGTTCATCCACTCGGCCGCGTGGCCGACATCGGGCGCCGCCCAGATCTGGCCCTTGGCATAGGGCCCGTGATTGCGGTCCAGGGTGACGAGGTCCGCGCGCACCGGGCAGCCGTTGGTGGCGTTGATGAATTCGGCGGTGGCGGACCAGTCGGTGCTGATGACGGGCTTGCCGAGATACATGCATTCGGCCAGCGCGAGGCCGAAACCCTCGGAGCGGTGCAGCGAGACGAAACAGTCGCACGCCGACTCGAGTTCGTAGATTTCGGCGCGCGTGAGGGTCTGCGTGATGAGCACGGTGCCGGGCAGTTCCGTCACGGCGGCCTGCAGGCGCGTGAAGTCCGCGGGATTGCCGGCGGTGTTGTGTACCTTGATCACGAGCGCGGCGCCGCGGCCGGCCAGGCCGGAGCGGCGGAAGGCCGCGAGCACGGCGGCCGGGTTCTTCCGCTCCGAATAGGAGTTCAGATCGTAGAGGAAAAGGAAGAGGAACTGGTCCGCGGGCAGGCCAAACTTCGCGCGGAAATCGCCGGCGGGTCGCTCGAACGCGATGGCGTGCGGCATGGTCAGCACCGGCACCGGCACCTTGGCCGCGATGGCCTCGGCGGCAAAGCGCGACGGCGCCCACACCTCGTCGCAATAATCGGAGAAGTGGATCCACGCATCGGGGAACTCCGGCAGCTCCCACGCCCAGTAGCCGATGTTGTATTTGCCGCGCCGGAAGCCCGCGCCGTGGTG
>JANYAM010000295.1 GCA_025361365.1 Opitutus sp.
TCGCCGCCGCGCTGCTTTGTGCCGGCACCGCCCTTGCCCAAGACAGCGGCGCTCTCCTCGACCTGCTGGTCAAGAAAGGCATCATTAACGACCAGGAGGCCGAGAACCTCCGCGCTGACCTGACGAAGGACTTCGCGGCGAATACCTCCGCGGGCAAGCTGAACCTCAGTTCGCCGATCGTGGACTTCAAGCTGTCGGGCGACATGCGCCTGCGCTACGAGTATAACAACCAGGCTCCCGAGATCGCCGGCGGCGGTTTCCTGCTCCATAACGAAACCTCCCGCCAGCGCTTCCGCTTCCGCCTGAACGGCGATGTCACCCTGCAGAAGGGCTGGACGACGGGCTTCGCGCTCGAGAGCGGTCAGGCCAGCGATTCGGCCAACCAGACCTTCACGAACATGGCCGATGATTACAGCGTGTTCATCGCCCGCGCCTACGTCGGCTGGCAGCCCAACCTGAACTGGGCCTTCGTCGTGGGTAAGCAGAAGAACATCATGTATACGACGGACCTCCGCTGGGACGCCGACATCAATCCGCAGGGCGCGAGCGAGATCTACAAATACTTCATCGGGGCGAAGGACACCTTCGAAGTGCGCGCCATGCAGCACGACCTGATTGATCGCGCGGAGGCCAACACCGCCGGCCCGCTCCACCGCGACGGCTGGATGTTTGAGAACCAGCTGGTCTACACCCACTGGTTTGCCCCGGACAACCTGAGCAACGCCATCTTCGCCCTCGGTTTCAACAAGTATAGCCAGTCGACGCTCCTCGCCGGCGAGGCCCTGAACTCGGCCGCCTTCATCGGCCCCCTCCGCAAGCAGGACTTTGTCACCTTCGCGGGTGAGGTCAACTTCGCCAACATCCATGGCGCCGGCACCGCGTTCAAGCTCTACTGGGATTCCTCGCGCAACCTGACGGCCGACGCCCGGGCTTACCGCGTCTATGGCCTCGATCCCACGGTGTTCAGCAGCGGCGGCACCGCCTGGCTCGCCGGCATCGGTTACAGCTACGGCCTGGGCAAGGTGCAGGGCGACTATAGCATCAAGCTCGACTACCGTTCGGTCGGCGTCACGGCCACCGACCCCAACCTCAACGATTCCGACTGGGGCTTCAGCAAGACGAACCAGAAGGGCTTCGAGCTCTCGACGGTCTACAACATCACTGATTTCGCCACCTTCGGCGTCAAATATTTCGACACGAAGATCATCCAGCCGAGCATGACCTTCTCGCTGGGCAACCTCAACCACTCGCAGGAACTGCTCGTCGATCTCGTCGTCAAGTTCTGATCACGCCCGCCACTTCAACCACCCATCTCCATGAAAAAGACCATTCTCCTTCTCGCCGCCGCGGTTCTCGCCACCGGCTCCCTCTCGGCGCAAAAACTCGTCATCAAGGGTTCCGACACCCTGGGCGCCAAGCTCGTCCCCATGCTTGCCGAGGACTACAAGGCCAAGCACCCCGGCACGACCTTTGAGATCGCCGCCGAGGGTTCGACCACCGGCATCGCCGCCATCACCGATGGCACGGCCCAGATCGGCATGTCCTCCCGCCGCGCCAAGCCAACCGAGATCTCGGCCGCCACGGCCAAGGGCGTCTCGATGCAGCCGACCATCGTCGCCTGGGACGGCATCGGCGTCATCGTCAACTCCGGCAACACCATCTCCGCCCTGACCAAGCGCCAGGTCGAGCAGATTTTCGCCGGAGACATCACCGACTGGTCGCAGGTCGGCGGCGCGCCGGGAAAGATCTCGATCTATACCCGCAACACCGCCTCCGGCACCTATTCCGACTTCAAGGACCTCGCGATGAAGAAGCGCGACTACGCCGGGTCGGCCCAGAAGATGGCTGGTAACGAAGCGATCGCCGGAGAGGTGGCCAAGAATCCGAACGGCATCGGCTACGTCGGCTTGGCCTACCTGAGCGATCCCGGCATCAAGACCGTGGCGATCGACGGCAGCCTGCCGACCGAGCAGACCGTGCTGAACAAGACCTATCCCTACGCCCGCCCGACGTTCTATTACACGAACGGCGAGCCCACAGGGGAGGCGGCCAAGTTCATCGAATTCACGCTCAGCGACGCCGGCCAGGCGATCCTCCGCAAGGTGGGTTTTGTCCCGCCGCCGAAGTATTGAGCGGAAGAGATAGGGTGTGTCCAACGCCGCCCGCAGCCCATGCCCGGACTGCGGGTGGTTCCTTTTGTAACCTAACCGTAACCTGCACCGGTTGACCGGCCCCCAAGGCCGGCCCGATGCTGACTTTGCCTCCGGCATGCCTGCCTCCACTGACACTCCTTCGCTTCCCCGTCTGGCCACCCGCGAGGTCCTGCTGCGGAAGCGCCGGGGCTGGTTCTTCGGCCTGAGCGGCGACCAGTTCGTCAAATACGTCTTCCAGGGCAACGCCGCGATCTCGATCATCGTGCTGGCGCTGATTACCCTGACGATCTTCAAGGACGCGGTCGGCTTCCTGCCGCAGAACCACCAGAACCTGCGGATCTACCGGCTGGCCGGGCTCGAGTATGTCGATCTCTTCCGCGAGCAGGTCACCGCGCACAGCACGATGTCGCGCTACCTGGCCAGTGTGCGGGCCCAACGGCTCGACTTGCTGCTGAACAAGGAGGGGCTCGCTCCGGCCGCCGCCATGACCCGGCTGGCGGACTTTGATGCGTTCGCGAACCAGTTTGCCGACACGATCAACGAGCAGGAAACGCTGCTCGGCACCATGACCGATCTCACCACCAACCTGAAGGAGCGGCAGAAGGTGGCCGAGGACCTGGTGGAGGCGAAGCGGAATTACCTCGATGCGATCCCGGGCGCCCCGCCCGAACGCGCGGCGATGCTGCAGACGAAGGCCGATGTAATCCATCCTGAGGTGATCGATTTCAAGGGTGAGATCCAACCGCTCTTGGCGATGCGACCTGAGATTGCCGCGGCCAATGCCCGCCAGATGGCGGCGCTAAAGGCGCTCCTGGCCCAGGCCCCGAAATTTACCGACGCCGATCTGAACCGCCGCATGGAGAAGCTGCAGGGCTTTGTGTCGGATTACTTCCAGGAAGTGGAGGCAGTCGTCCCCAAAATGGCAGCCTGGGACCAGACCAAGCCGGTGGGCTGGCTGGAGTCCTTCAACGCCTTCGCCTTTGGCCGCGAGTGGATTACCGCCAGCTTCTGGCAGGACTGGTATGGCATTCTGCCGCTTTTTGCCGGCTCCCTGTTGATCGCCGTGATTGCGCTCTGCATCGCCATCCCGCTCGGGGTGGCATCGGCGATTTATGTCAGCCAGGTGGCCCGGCCCATCGAGCAAAAATTCATCAAGCCCTACATCGAGTTCATCTCGGCCATTCCCAGCGTGGTGCTCGGTTTCTTTGGCATCGCCATGCTCGGGGAGACGCTGCGGCGGGTCTCGCAAATGCCTTCGCTCAGCTGGGTGCCCGGGTTCCCGATGTCCGAGCGCTTGAACGCCACCACCGCGGCCTGCCTGCTCGCGTTGCTGGCGATCCCGACGATCTTTTCCCTGGCCGAGGACGCGCTCAACAACGTGCCGCGCTCCTTCAAGGAGGCCTCGCTCGCCCTGGGCGCCACGCGGCTGCAGACCATGGTGCGCATCATCGTGCCGGCGGCGCTGTCGGGAATCGTGGCGGCCATCCTGCTCGGGTTCGGCCGCGTCATCGGCGAAACGATGGTCGTGCTCCTCTGCGCCGGCAACCGCATCGCGATCCCGAACCTGGGCGCGGGCCTCGGCGTGATCTTCCAGCCGGTGCACACGATGACCGGCATCATCGCGCAGGAGATGGGCGAGGTGCCGCATTACAGTCTCCATTACCGCGCGCTGTTCATGGTCGGCGTCGTGCTCTTCCTGATTTCCCTGCTCGTCAACTGGCTCGCGCAGAAAATTGTGCGCCGCTACCGCATCGTCGCCACATGAGCGCCCCGACCACCACCGCCGCCGCGATCTTCAACCGCTCGACGCCCGCCAAGCGGGTGGAGCAGGGGGCGTTCTGGCTCCTGCGGCTGGCCACCTATTTCGTGCTGCTCAGCGCGGCGACCATCTTCATCGACATCGGCTGGAAGGGCGGGCGGGTGGTTTTCCAAAAGCAGGCGCCCTTCATCAATGTGCCGTTCCTCACCGAGGCGCCGGAAACGCTCAGTGTCTTTGAATTCGACGGGAAGAAAATGGCCCTGGGCGACCGGGCCTTCCGGCAGTTCTCGGCCGCCCACGAGGAGAAAATGAAACACGTGGCGGTGGAAACCTACGCCTACTCGGCCGGCGGCATCTTCCCCAACATCGTCGGCACGGTGCTGCTGGTCTTCGGCTCGATCACCATCGCGCTGGTGCTCGGCGTGCTGAGCGCCGTCTACCTGAGCGAATATGCGACGGACGGGCCGTTCATCCGCTTCCTGCGGCTGTCCATCGTCAACCTCGCCGGCGTGCCCTCGATTGTCTTCGGCCTCTTCGGGGCGGGCCTGTTCGTGCTCACGTTCAAGTTCGGGATGTCCCTGCTGTCCGGCTGGCTGACCCTGGCCTTCATGGTGCTGCCTATCATCATCACCGCCTCGGAGGAGGCGCTGAAGGCCGTGCCCAAGGGCTACCGCGAGGGCTCGCTCGCGCTCGGCGCGACGAAGTTCCAGGCGATCACGACCAACGTGCTGCCCTACGCCCTGCCGGGCATCCTGACTTCCTCGGTGCTGGCCATCGCGCGCGTGGCGGGTGAGACGGCCCCGATCATGTTCACCGCGGCGTTCGTCATGCGCGACGAGCTGCCCTGGCAGGGCCTGTCGAAGTGGACCGACTTCTTTTTCCAAGGTGTCATGGCGCTGCCCTATCACATCTACAACGTCGCCTCCAAGATCCCGCAAAACGAATACACGCGCGATGTCCAATACGGCACCGTGTTCGTCTTCCTGTTCACTGTCGCCGCCATCGCGATGACCGCGGTCATCCTGCGGCAGCGGCTCCGCAAAAAATACAAATGGTAACCACCCTCGCCATGCCCGAACCCGTTGCCCCTCCCGCCGCGCCGCGCCCGGTGTCCGTGGCCCCCGCGGCCCCGGTCAATCCCGCCGCCCGCGCCGTCATCGAGATCGACGACGTCGATTTCTGCTACGGCGCCAGCAAGGCGCTGCACGACATCACCCTGAACATCCAGGAACGCCAGGTGACGGCCTTCATCGGCCCGTCCGGCTGCGGCAAGAGCACGCTGCTCCGCTGCCTCAACCGCATGAACGACCTGATCGACGGGGCCAAAGTCACTGCCGGCCAGATCCGCATCGATGGCGTCAACATCTACGATCCCCGTGTCGATGTCATCGAGCTGCGCAAGCGCGTCGGCATGGTCTTCCAGAAGTCCAATCCCTTCCCGAAGTCCATCTACGATAACATCACTTACGGCCTGCGGATCCAGGGGCAGAAGAACAAGGCGCGGCTGGACGAGGTCGTCGAGCGCAGCCTGCGCGGTGCGGCGCTGTGGGACGAGGTGAAGGACCGCCTGCACGAGAGTGCGCTCGGCATGTCGGGCGGCCAGCAGCAGCGGCTTTGCATCGCCCGCGCCATCGCGGTCGAGCCGGAGATCATCCTGATGGACGAGCCCTGCTCGGCGCTTGACCCCATCGCCACGGCCAAGGTCGAGGAGCTGATCCACGGGCTGAAGAAGCAGTTCACCATCGTGATCGTGACGCACAACATGCAGCAGGCCGCGCGCTGCTCGGACCGCACGGCTTTCTTTTATCTCGGCAAGCTGATTGAATACGCCGATACCCGCACCATCTTCATGAACCCCGCCAACCCGCAGACCGAGGCCTATGTGTCCGGTCGCTTTGGCTGAAGCCTCACCAAACCATTTAACCACGAAATACACGAAACACACGAAACACACGAAAAGCTGAGAGGAACGGTATTCCTTTCGTGTTTTTGGTGTATTTCGTGGTGACCCAAATCCCATGAAACGATTCTTCGACGCCGAACTGGAAAACTTCCGTTCCCACCTGCTGCAGATGGGCGAGCGCGCCATGGACCAGACCCGCCTCGCCATGAAGGCCCTCATGGACGCGGACATCGCCCTCGCCGACAAGGTCATCGCGGCCGACGACGAGCTCGACCGCCTCGAGGTGCAGATCGACGACGAGGCCATCCGTTACATGACCCTGCGCGGGCCCGTCGCCTCGGAACTCCGCCTCATCGTGGTCGGCATGAAGGCCAGCCACGACCTGGAGCGGGTAGGGGACGAGGCCACCGGCATCGCCCGCCGCTCGCGCAAGCTTGCCATCGAGCCGCGCCTTGAGCTCTACGCCGACCTGCCGCGCATGTCCAAGATCGCCCTCGAGATGTTGCGCGATGCCCTCGACTGTTTTGTGCAGGAGGACGAGCAGAAGGCGCTGAGCGTCATCCGCCGCGATCCCGAGGTGGATAATCTCAACCGGCTGCTCTACCGCCGGCTGACCAGCTACATGATCGAGAAGCCGGACACGATCGCGCGGGCGCTCGAGCTCATGTTCATCTCCAAGTCCATCGAGCGCATCGCCGACCACGCGACCAACATCGCGGAGGAGATGGTATTCCTCTCGAAGGGGCTGGACATCCGCCACAGTGACATCGGCAAGCAGGACGTGCTGCCGACGATCGGTTCGAACCCGCCGGTGTGAATTCTGTGTAGGGTCGCCGCTTGCCGGCGGACCTCCTGGGACCAGCGCGGTCCGCCGGCGAGTGGCGACCCTACAGTTGGAATCAGTGGTAGCCGAGCGCGACGCAAAGCCGCTCGGTCAGATAGCCCAGCAGGCCGCAGACGGGCAGGGTGAAGACCCAGGCCCAGACGATGCGCTCGACCACGCCCCATTTGACGGCGCCCAGGCGTTTGACGGCGCCGACACCCATGATTGAGGTGGAGATGACGTGGGTCGTGGAAACCGGGATACCGAGCGTGGTGGCCGCATGGATAATGGCGGCCGCGGTGGTCTCGGCCGCGAAGCCGTGCACCGGCTGCAGCTTGACCATCTTGTGGCCCATGGTGCGGATGATGCGCCAGCCGCCGGCGGCCGTGCCCGCCGCCATGGTGAGCGCGCAGGTGACCACGACCCAGGTCGGCACATCCTTGAATTCGGCCACGTGCAGGAACTCCGCCCAGGCCGGCACGTGATCGAACACGCCGGCCTTGGTGCCGGTGAAGAGCGCGAGGGTGATGACGCCCATCGTTTTCTGGGCGTCGTTGGTGCCGTGGCTGAAACCCATGAAGCCGGCACTGACCAGCTGAAGTTTGCCGAACACGTTGTTTACCGTGCGGGGTCGGAGCCGGTGGATGAAAATCGTCAAGACAAACATCAGCAGCGCGCCCCCGAAGAAACCGATCACCGGTGAACTGATCATCGGCAGCACGACCTTGGGCCACAACCCGATCGCGGCCCCTTTCTTGTCGACCGCCGACCAGATGAGCACCCCCCAATTACCCTGCGCCGTGGCCATGGCCGCGCCACAGAGGCCGCCGATGAGCGCATGGCTGGAGCTGGAAGGCAGGCCCAGCCACCAGGTGAGCAGATTCCAGACGATGGCGCCGAACAACGCGGCGAAGATCGTGACCATCGTCACCACGCTGGCGTCGACGAGCCCGCCGTAGATGGTCTTGGCCACGGCGGTGCCCCAAAAGGCGCCGGCGAGATTGCAGACCGCGGCGAGGAAGATCGCCTGGCGGGGTGTCAGCACCTTGGTCGAGACGACCGTGGCGATGGCGTTGGCGGCGTCGTGAAAGCCGTTGATATACTCGAAGACCAGCGCCGTCAGGAGGACGATCAGGAAAATGATCATGGCACGGAGGCTCGGGGGTGGCGGGCTCTGCGTGTCGGCTTCAGGAATACTTCAGCATGATCATGAAGACCACCTGGCCGGCGTCGCGGGCGCGGTCGACGGCGGTTTCCACCAAGTCGTAGAGTTCCATGAGAATGACGACCTCCTTGGCGTCATAGGGGCCGTTGTAGAGATCCTTGACCAGGGCGAGCATGACCTTGTCGGCCTCTCCCTCGGCGAACTGCAGCTTGGCATGATCGTCGGCGATGCGCTCGACCTGCGTGCCGTTGCGGAGCTGCTTGACCATGGCGACGACGGACTCGACGGCCTGTTCGAGCAGGACGACCTGCTTCTGCAGGCTCTCGCGCGGGACGCGGGCGGGGCAGATGGTCAGGCGCTCGACGATCTTCTCGACCGTCTTGGGAATTCGATAAAGGGCGAGGGAGAGGGCCTCGATGTCCTCGCGCTCGAGCGGCGTGACGAAGGTCTTGCAGAGTTCCTCGGTGATTTCCTGGGTGATGCGCTTGTCCTTGCGGCGCGTCTGGATGATGTCGTGGATGTTTGTGGCCGCCATGGTGCCGTCGTTGCTGAGGATCTTGACCAGCAGGTCGGTGCTGACGCGGGCCTCCTCGGCGCTCGCCTCAAGCAGATCGTAGAACTTCTCTTCCTTACCCAGGAGCTTCTTGAAGGAAATCATGCTCTTGACCGGATACCCGAACAGCGTTCGGAGGCGAGGCGATTTTTACAAAAGTTACGCCTCAAGGCTGAAAGCGGGCGCCAATGTGCTTGGTTCGCTCCGCTCGGGCCGCGTCGCGGCCCGACTTAAACAAAAATGGGGCGGTCAACGGGATTCGAACCCGCGACCCCAAGAATCACAATCTTGTGCTCTAACCAGCTGAGCTATGACCGCCGTAAAATTGGGAGCGCGAACATCCATAGCCGGCCGGTTCCTGTCAACTATTTCTCCGGTGCATTTGCCGTTGCGGGGGCAATCCCGGGAGCCTTGCTGATGTCCATGGCCCGGATGCGTTTCCTCACCTTTAATGTGGCCCATGCCCGGGGCACCCTGCCGGTTCACCAAGGCCTGCGCTCGGTCGTGAAGATCCGCAGCAACCTCCTGAAGATCGCCGCCCTCATCAAGAAGCTGAGGGCCGATGTCGTCGCCGTACAAGAGATCGACGAGAACTCCCGCTGGAACGGCAGCTTCAACCACCTGACCTTCCTCAGCGAGCATTGCGGCCTGCCTTTCACCGCCATGGGCCTGACCAATGAGCGAGCCGGGCGCTTCCCGCTCAACTACGGCAACGGCGTGCTGTCCCGCTGGCCCATCAAGCATGCCGAGACGACGACCTTCGGCCGGAGCCAGCTGGGCGACAAGGGCTTTCTCTTCATCGAGACCGAGATCGCGGCCGGCCGGCAGCTGCCGCTGATCAACCTCCACCTGCACCACGCCTCGCGGAAGCAGCGCCTGCTGCAGGCGGGCAAGTTGATGAAGTTCATGACCGAGCGCGCTGCCACGCGCGGCGCCCACTGGGTGGCGCCGCCGATCCTGTGCGGCGACTTCAACAATCCCCCGCACCGGCCCGATGCCACGGCGATGCTGCTGGGTTTTTGCGAGCAGACCAACAACTACACCTTGCTGCCCAAGGCCGGCCGCACTTTTCCCGCGGCGCTGCCGGCGCTGTCCCTCGATTTTGTCTTTGTCCCGCAGGAATACCGGGTGACCCACTCCGAGGTCGTGCGCTGCTACCTGTCGGACCACCGGCCTGTGCTGGTGGATTTCGACCTCGATTAATCGCGGGTCGGGTAATTTTCGCTCGACCCCGGCCCCGGTCTTGGGAGGCTCGTTTTTCTATGGACCGCATCGCCCAGACCTTTGCCCGCACCCGCCGCGAAAAGCGCGCCGCGTTCGTGGCCTATCTCTGCGCCGGCGATCCCGACTTCGACACCTCGCTGGCGGCGTGCCGCGCGGTGTTGGACGCGGGCGCCGACGTGCTCGAGCTGGGCGTGCCGTTCTCCGACCCACTGGCCGACGGCCTGACCAACCAACTCGCCGCGCAACGCGCGCTCGAAGGCGGCATGACGGCCGCGCGCGTGTTCGAGCTGGTGAAGCGCCTTCGCGAAAAAAGCCAGGTCCCGATCATCTTCTACACCTACTACAACCTGGTTTTCTCGAACGGCGTGGAGAACTATGTGCGCGCCGCCAAGGAAGCCGGCGTGGACGGCCTGCTCACCCTCGACCTGCCGCCCGAGGAGGCCGACGAGCTCCTGGCCGCCTGCGCCAAACATGACCTGAAGACCGTCTTCATCGTGGCGCCGACCACGCCCGCCAGCCGGCTGCCGTGCATCGGCGCCGCCGCGACCGGCTTCATCTATTACGTGTCCCGCGAGGGCGTGACTGGCGTGCGCGACCAGGTCGCCACCAATATCCCGGAGGCCGTCGCCCGCATTCGCCAGCACACGGCGCTGCCCGTGGCGGTCGGTTTCGGCATCTCCACCCGCGAGCAGGTCCGGCAGGTGGCGAAGGTCGCCGACGGCGTGGTCGTCGGCAGCGCGCTGGTCAACGTCATCAAGGACAATCTCGACAACCGGGCCGGTTTGCCGGCACGTTTACGCATCACCGCGGCCGACCTGGTCGCGGGTGCCGCCTGAGCCATGCCCACCGTGACCCCACCCAAAGTTCGCCGGATCCTGCTGATCGATGACGACCGGCTGCAGCAGCGCCTGATGCAGGGCCTGGTGCAAAATTTCCGCGGCGGCGCCTTCGAGCTCGACGGGGCCCAGACCTACCAGGAGGGCCTGAAGAAAATCCTGAGCGGCAAATACGCCGTGTGTCTGCTCGACTACCGGCTGGATTCCCAGGACGGCCTGGCCCTGCTGCGCGAGGCCCGCATCGCCGGCGCCGAGACGCCCGTCATCATCCTGACCGCCGACGACAGCGAGGAGGTGGACATCGCCGCCATGGAGGCGGGCGCGGTGGATTACCTGGTCAAGGCTACGATCAATCCCCGCCTGCTCGAGCGCGCCATCCGCTACGCCCTCAAGCTCGGCGAGACGCTCGCCCAGCTCCGCCAGTTGGCCCAGCGCGACGAGCTCACGCGACTGCTCAACCGCCGCGAGTTCTCGCGCATCCTCAACGAGGAGTGGGACCGCAGCGTGCGTTTCAAGCGCCCGTTCGCCCTCGTGATGGTGGACATTGACCATTTCAAGAAGATCAACGACACGCACGGCCACCAAGTGGGCGACGAGGTGCTGCGCCACGTGGCCAGCCTGCTCGCCGGCCAGGTGCGCACGGTGGACCGCGTGGCCCGCTATGGTGGCGAGGAATTCGCTCTGATCATGATCGAGACCGACGGCAAGAATGCCGCCGAGCACATCAAGCGGCTGGGCGTTTTGCTGGCGGAAACGCCGTGCTTCGTAGAGAGCAAGAATCTTACTGTCGAAGTCACGCTGAGCGCGGGTGTCGCCACGAGCATCGGAGACGCCACCAGCGCGACCGACTTGGTGGAAGTGGCGGACAAGGCGCTTTACGCCGCCAAGAAGGGCGGCCGCAACCGCATCGTCATGGCCGACGGCACGGTGATTCCGTTCAAGTAAGACAGGACAAAATTGGAGGGCTCAGCTCCAGCTGAGCCCTCCACTCAACCGGCTATCGCCGGCACCATGATCCGCAGGCTTTTCGGCTTAAGCTTGATTTCCAGTTTCGCAGTGGTCGCGCGCGGCTCGCCGTCGGTGTGGATCCAGCCGGGCTTGGCCCGCTCGATGGTGAAGGCCGCGCCCTTGAAGCGGGCGACAATCTTGACCCGGTCGAAGGTATCGGTGCCTAGTCGGTAGATCATACCGCACCCGCCGAGGAAACTCACCTGTGGCATGCTGATCACCTCGAACTGGCCGTCGTCGAGCTGCGCGCCGCGGGCGACGCGGGCGTCGTTGCCGTATTGGTCTGAGTTCATGACCGCCAGCGTGAAGGCCGAGAGCTCCGCCGTGCCGCCCGGATGGGTCAGCGTGATCGTTTCCGGCCGGTGCGCGAAAAAGGACGGCAGGCCAACGCGGATGTAGCCGAGGAGGCCCCGGCGGGTCTGGCGGCTGAACCGCACGGCGATGTCTGCTTCGAACCCGAGGCCCATGGCGTTGAAGAAGGGGAAACCGTTGACCAAGCCGGTGTCGATCGGCATCGGCCGGCCGTCAAGCAGCGTGCGGAAGGCGCCATGGCCAGGCTTGCGGATGCCGAGGAAGCGGCCGAGGCCGTTGCCTGAGCCGCAGGGAATGAGGCCGAAGACCGCCGGCGTATCCACGAGTGCTGTGGCCACCTCGTTCATCGTGCCGTCGCCGCCGATGGCGACGACCAGCCCGCAACCGTCCGCGACCGCCTGCCGGGCCAGCTCCGTGGCATGGCGCGGCCGCTCGGTGTCGACGACGGTGGCATCGAGGCCGCGCTCCTGAATGAAGGCGGCGGCCCGGTCGCGCAGGTAGGGGTTGCGACGATTGCTGCCGGAGTGGGGGTTGAAAATGAACCGGGCTTTCAAGGGCGGAATCCCCGAAGAAAGCCATGGATGGCGCCGATTGCACGGATTTTTCTTGTGACAATTCCGACACAGCCCCTTCCACTGGCGCCATGTCGCGCACCCTTCACGTCCTCACCGGTTGCACCGCGGTCGGCAAGACCGAGCTGGCCCTGCGCTGGGCGGAGGCGAACAACGCGGAGATCGTGTCGTGCGACTCGCTGCTGTTCTACCGCGGCGCCGACATCGGCACCGCCAAGCCGACTAAGGCCGAGCTGGCGCGGGTGCCACACCACCTGATCGACATCTGCGGCCTGACGGAGCGGATGGATGTGACGCACTACGTGACCAAGGCCCGCGCGGCGATCGATGACATCCTCCAGCGCGGGCGCCAGGTGCTGGTGACGGGCGGCAGTGGATTCTATTTGAAGGCATTCTTTGCGCCGGTGGCGGACGAGGTGGCCGTGCCCCCCGAGTTGCGGGTGGAACTGCGAACCAAGCTGGAGCAAGCCGGGCTCGCGGCGCTGGTGGGCGAGCTGACGCAGCTGAACCCGGCCGGGTTGGGGGCGCTGGACGTGCAGAACCCGCGGCGCGTATTGCGGGCGCTGGAACGCTGCCGGGCTTCGGGCCGGACGCTCGCGGCGTTGCAAGCGGACTTCGACGCGCAGCCGGCGCCGTTCGCGGATTGCGCGGTCAAGCTTTGCGAGCTCGTGCGCGAGCCGGCGGACCTTGACCAGCGCATTGCACAGCGGGTGGCCGCGATGCTGGCCGCCGGGCTCGTGGCCGAGGTGTGCGGGTTGCTGACGCAGGGCTTGAAGGACAATCCCAGCGCGGCCGGAGCCATCGGCTATCGCGAGACCGTTGATTTTCTCGAAGGCCGGCTGCTGGAGCCGGAACTGGCCTCGGCCATCGTGAAGAACACGCGGGCGCTGGTGAAGAAACAGCGCACCTGGTTCAAGACCCAGTTGCCGGAGCACCGGCAGGTCGCGGCCACGGCGCAGCCGGGCGATCTTTTCGCCTAGTCCGCGCGGTGGGGCAGCTGGCGCACCACCAGCGTCAGCACAAAGGAGAAGAGGCCGCCGATGAGCGTCATGCCGATGATGATGGTGAAAACGAGACCGCCGGGCGTATAGGCGTCCCGGGTGGCGGTTATGCCCTCCTGAATGATGCCCTCCGTGATGTGAGCGGCGCGCTGCTGCGCGACCTTGGCCTCCAACATCTGGTCGATCCAGGTTAGGTTAATGAAATGGGTGTAACTGACCAGGAAGCTGTAGACAAGCAGGGCGGCGATGAACGAGGCGAAGACCCCGGCCCAGATGCCGGCCCCGAGGCTGAGGCGACCGTCATAGATCGCGGCGCGCTTGGCGCGCAGCAGCAGGAACAGCATGGTCAGCGGAATCAGGTTGGAGAGCAGGCCGGTATAGGTGCCGATCTCCAGCCGCGTGGTATGAAAACCGAGCAGATACTCCAGTGTGATCCACAGGCAGAGGCTCGCGCCGCTGATGAGGCCGTAGGTGAACTCAGATCGCATCCGGCCAGCAAAAGTGGCCGGCGCCATTAGTCCACCAAAAGCCGGCCGCCGATCGGCGCGAATTTCGCCGTGAAATGGCGAAGCTGCTCCGGGGCTTCCGTCAACTGCACGCCGCGCAGGCGGTGGCGCAGGCCGTGCACGTGCAAAATCACCTCGGCGAGATAATCCACGTGGCTCTGGGTGTAAACCCGGCGCGGGAAGGCGAGCCGCACCAATTCCATCGCGGCGGGCTTCTCCGTGCCGTCGGGCTGGCGGCCAAACATCACCGAGCCGATCTCCACCGAGCGCACGCCGCCCTCGAGATAGAGCGCGAGCGACAACGCCCAGGCGGGAAACTCATGCGGCGGGATGTGCGGCAGCATGGCCTTCGCATCAATATAGATGGCGTGGCCGCCCGGCGGCTGCACGATCGGGACGCCGGCGGCGGTGAGCTTGTCGCCCAAGTAGGCGACGGAGGCGATGCGGTAGCGCAGGTAATCCTCGTCGAGGACCTCCTTGATGCCGACGGCCAGCGCCTCGAGGTCGTAGCCGGCGAGGCCGCCGTAGGTCGGGAAACCCTCGGTGAGGATCAGGTTGTTGCGGCACTTGGCGGCGAGGGCGTCGTTGTTGAGCGCGAGGAAACCGCCGATGTTCACCAGGCCGTCCTTCTTGGCCGACATAGTGCAGCCGTCGGCGCAGTCGAACGCTTCGCGGGCGATGGCGGCGGGGGTGCGGCTGCCCTGGCCGGCTTCGCGCTGCTTGATGAACCAAGCGTTCTCGGCGAAGCGGCAGGCGTCGAGGATGAGCGGCACGCCGTGCGCCTTGCAGAGGGCCGAGGCGGCGTGAATGTTGGCGAGGCTGACGGGCTGGCCGCCGCCGGAATTGTTCGTGATGGTGATCATCGCGAACGGCACGCGACCCTTGTGCTCGGTCAGGCAGCGCTCGAGCGCGACCAGGTCGATGTTGCCCTTGAAGGGCGCGACCAGCGACGGCTGCGTAGCCTCGGCGCAGCGCAGGTCGAGCGCGGTGGCGCCGACGGCCTCGAGATTGGCGCGCGTGGTGTCGAAATGCGTGTTGTTCGGCACGATGTCGCCGGCCTTGCAGGCGCTCGTGAACAGGATACGCTCGGCGGCGCGGCCCTGGTGCGTCGGGATGATGTGGCGGTAGCCGGTGACGTCGCGCACCGCCGACTCGAAGCGGAAGAACGAGCGGGCGCCGGCGTAGGATTCGTCGCCCGACATCATGCCGGCCCACTGGGCGGCGGACATGGCGCCGGTGCCGGAGTCGGTCAGGAGGTCGATGATGACATCCTCGGCCTTGAGGAGGAAAAGATTGAGGTGGGCGGCCGCGAGCGCGGCGGCGCGCTGTTCCAGGGTGGTGAAGCGGATCGGCTCGACCGTCTTGATGCGGAACGGCTCGATGATGGTCTGGAACTGCATGGCGCCGGCGGGGTGCCAAAGGAAAACCCCTGCCGCCACCGGGCGACAAGGGTTTAATCGGTATCTATATACTTGACGCATAGCCTGAGAGCTGTTTGATTCTTTGGCATGAACACGGAAGAACTCCCAAAGACCCAGCTTGAGGCCATTCGCTATTTTGCCGATGCCGACAACTGCCACACGTTCCTGACCGCTATGCGCTGGGGGATGCAGGTGCGCTGCGCCCACTGTGAGTCTGAGCGCATTGGTAAGCTCGTGGTTTCGGGCAAGCGCCGCCTGTGGAATTGCAAGGTCTGCAAGAAGCAGTTCACGGCCAAGGTGGGGACTATCTTCGAGGACTCGCCGTTGGGTCTGGATAAATGGCTGCCGGCGGTGTGGATGATCGTTAATGCAAAGAACGGTGTTAGCTCGTGTGAGTTGGCGCGTTCTCTTGGCGTTACGCAAAAGACGGCTTGGCACATGGGGCATCGCATTCGGCTGGCGATGCAGCAGGGAAATTTTCAGGTGGCCGGTGAAGTGGAGGCGGACGAGACCTTCATCGGCGGCGTGGCGGGCAACTTGTCCAAAGCTGAGCGGGCGAGCCGCCACGCAGAGGAGATTGAGACCGGCAAATACCCGAAGGTTCCCGTGCATGGCGTGCTTGAGCGTTCGGCAGAGAAGGGGAAGTCCCGCGTTGCCCTAACCGTGCTCCCCAGCACACGCAAGGAGCCGATTGTCGGCGCTGTCCATGCCCGCGTTCGTCCCGGCTCTAAGGTGTTCACGGATTCGCTCCGCTCGTATCGCCACATCGGGCCGGCCTACGACCACGAGTTCATTGACCACACCATTACCTACGCTCGCGGCAAGGTTCACACTAACGGCCTTGAGAACTTCTGGTCACTCCTCAAGCGCACCCTCGGCGGAACGTATGTGCAGGTTTCCCCTGAGCATCTGTTCCGCTACCTTGACGAGCAGAGCACGCGCTTCAACGAGCGTTCCACTGACGACTGCACGCGCTTCCTTTCTTCCATGAATCGCGTGTCGGGCCGTCGCCTGACTTGGAACGCGCTGACTGCTAAGCAGCCCGCTTAACAGCCTTTTTGCTCGGCTTCTTGGCCGACAAGAGGGCCTTCATGCCTTCCATGAAATTGCGTTGAGCGTCACCCCCCGTCGCATATTGCGCAACATGCTTGGGACGGCCTACGTTCGATTTGTTTTTTGGCACAACATGAAGATACTCCATTGCCTAAGGTTGGTCAATACCCGCAGTTGAC
>JANYAM010000002.1 GCA_025361365.1 Opitutus sp.
ATCAACTGCACTTGCCCGGTGATCGGCGGCTGAGCAACCAACTCTTCGCGTCTAGACATGCTATGATATATGCATCCGGGCACGGTCATTCTGAAAGTGAAGGAGAGAATTGAATAAAGAGCATACAGTCATTGCCCTGACCAAATACGCCCGCAGCGGGGCGAGCAGTCGCGTCCGATTTTGGAATTTAGCTCCAGCGCTCGAGGCTAAAGGGTGGGATATTAAAGTTATTCCTATGCTTACTGATGAAGTGCTGGCTGGTTTTTACGCGAGAGGTAAGCATAACTATATTGGCTTGGCCTCTCATGTATTACGCCGGATTGCTAAGCTGAGTCGGTTGGGCTCACCCCCAATTTTGTGGGTGGAGAAGGAATTGTTGCACGGGTTTCCTTCATTCTTCGAAACGGTTTTGATGGGCTCCCGGATGGCCAATGCCGTTTTTGATTATGATGACGCGGTCTTCCTCAATTATTCTGATGGCCGGCTAGGGTGCTTTGGACGGAGTGCGAAGTTCGCTCATTATGCCCGCGCCGCAGCTTATGTGACTGTGGGCAGTGAGAGTCTTCATGCCACTATGACTAGTTTAGGCTGTGCTCATATCCGGCGCATCCCAAGCACCGTGGCTGTCGAAAGCTACCCCTTGCACGATCATCGAGCTGATTCGGTTATTGTCATTGGATGGATCGGCACCCCAATGACGGTTCATTTTCTCGAGGTGCTGCGCGATGTCATGCCCGCGGTCGCAAAGAGATATTCAATTCAAATGCGTGTGGTCGGCGCCAAGTGGGATTGTCCGGGTGTGGATGTGCGGCACTTGCCTTGGAGTGAGGCTACTGAGACTGCCATGGTTGGCCGATTTGATATTGGCGTTATGCCTTTGATTGATGGTCCATGGGAGCGGGCCAAATGTGGTTACAAGCTGATTCAATACATGGCGGCTGGGGTGGTGCCCATGGGCGCTCGGGTCGGTGAGAATAAAATCATCATCCAAGATGGAGTTAACGGTTATCTCGCATCGCAGCCTGAGGAGTGGATCGAGAAGCTTTTGCTCCTTTGTGCGAATGCTCAGCTGAGGGCCGCAGTTGGCGCACGCGCACGACAGACCGCCCTGGAAAAATACGATGTTCGAATAGCGGCTGAAGCTGTGCACGAGGTTTTCTCCGAGGTTGTGAGCCGGCAAACAAAGGGCCCGCGGTGAAAATTCTCGTTCTCGCCGGTCTCGATTCCTCGCTGCTTAATTTCCGTGGGCCACTACTCCGGGCTTTTATTGATGCAGGTCACGACGTGGTGGCGGCTGCGCCCGCACAAACTGCCGGCGTTCCGGAAAGTTTGAGTAAGGTGGGCGTGCGATATGAGCCGGTCAGTTTGGCGCGTGCTGGTCTGAATCCGCTCGCGGATCTGGCTGGTCTGTTCCGTTTACGGCGGCTCTTTAAACGCCAGCGGCCGGACATTGTGCTCAGTTACACCATCAAGCCCGTGATCTATGGATCACTGGCTGCATGGTTGGCTGGGGTGCCGAGAATATATGCGCTCATCACTGGGCTGGGAGCAGCTTTCCATACCTCGGGGGCGAAGGGACGCGTATTACGGATCATCGCCGTGTTCTTGTATCGACATGCCTTACGTCGGTGCACCAAGGTCTTCGCACAGAACCGGGATATCGCCGACCTGTTCATCCGGGAGAAGATAGTCGGGCAGGACAAGATCCTGGTGGTTCCTGGCTCAGGAGTTGATACCAATCATTTTGCTTTCAGCTCCCTGCCAGCCGGCTCGCCGGTTTTTCTCTATCTGGGTCGCCTGCTCAGGGACAAGGGGATCGCTGAACTGGTTGCGGCCACCCGTTTGCTGAAAAGCAGCCATCCCAAGGCCAAGGTCCTCTTGATCGGCGATATTGATCCCAATCCCGCCAGCTTTTCAGCGGATGAAGTGGCCGCCTGGCAACGGGAGGGAATAGTGGAATGCATGGGATTTCAGGCCGATGTGCGCCCCTACCTGAGGGATTGCACGGTTTTTGTCCTGCCTTCCTATCACGAGGGCCTGCCGCGCTCGGTGTTGGAGGCCATGGCGGCGGGCAGACCGATCATCACCACCGACACCATCGGGTGTCGGGAGACTGTTTTTGCGGTGACCGAGGCGGATCAGGCGAGCGGGATCAAGCGCGGTCGCAATGGCTTTCTGGTGCCGGTAAGATCGATCGAGCCCCTGGCCGCGGCGATGACACTTCTGGCGCATGATCGCGATATGGCTGTTGCCATGGGCCGGGAAAGCCGGACCTTGGTCGAGAAGCACTTCGATGTCGGGTTGATCAACACCATGATGCTAGGCGCAATGGATCTTTCGCCTGATTCCACCCGTGCGGCTTTCTTGCCAGTAACCTGACGAAGCCATGTGCGGAATAACCGGATTCATTGCCAATGGGCGGACTGCCGCCGAATCGCTTGGTATTTTGCAGGGCATGACGCAAAGCCTGGCCCATCGAGGACCTGACAGTGACGGCACATGGCAGAGTGCGGATGGACGGGTAAATCTCGGGCACCGGCGCCTGGCGATCATCGATCTCACCCCCTCTGGGCATCAGCCGATGTGCAGTCCGGATGGTGGTCATGTGATCACTTATAACGGCGAGATCTACAATTACCGGGAGTTGCGCGAAGACTTGATCAAATCGGGAGTCAGCTTTCGCGGTGGCTCGGACACCGAGGTGTTGCTGCAGGCCTTGGTCACCTGGGGAGTGGAGCCAGCTCTCAGACGGCTCAACGGCATGTTCGCCTTTGCGTATTGGAACGGCGCGGAGCGCAAGCTTTGCCTGGCCCGTGACCGTTTCGGGGAAAAGCCGCTTTATTATTCCTGGCAGAACGGTCGTTTCTTCTTCGGTTCTGAATTGAAGGCCCTGGCAAAACATCCGGCCTTTGTCCGGGAGATCGACCAGAGCATCCTGCCCACATACCTGCGCTTCAACTACGTGCCTTGGCCGCACAGCATCTTTAAGAAAGTCTTCAAATTAATTCCGGGACATTTCTTGGAAGTCGATCTGAGCGGTGAGGCGAGAGCCTCTCAGCCCTATTGGCAATTGCGCGATTTGGTTGAAAAGCGGGAAATGGACCGACGGGCGGCGGATGATCCGGGCATTATCACCGAACTGGACGGATTGCTCTCCAAGGCGGTAGGGCAGCGGATGCTTTCTGATGTGCCGCTGGGGGCGTTTCTTTCGGGTGGAGTCGATTCTTCGCTGGTCGTGGCATTGATGCAGAAGCAAAGCGCGCGGCCGGTGAAAACCTTCACCATCGGCTATTGGGAAACCGACTACAACGAGGCGGCCGATGCGGCGCGAGTAGCCAAGCATCTGGGCACCGAGCATCACGAATACTATATCTCCAGCCGGGCATGCGTGGATATAATCTCCCGCTTGCCGGAGATATACGACGAGCCATTTGCAGATTCATCCCAAATACCGACCACGCTTGTTTCCCAGTTCACCCGGCAGCATGTGACCGTGGCGCTTTCAGGCGATGCCGGTGATGAGATGTTCGGCGGCTATAACCGATATATCTGGAGCCGGCGTGTCTGGCCGCTGATCAATTCACTCCCCGCCGGAATGCGCGGCATTGCCCGCGATATGGCTCACCGCCTGAGTCCGGTCCAGTGGGATAGAATATTCATGGGGCTGAATCCCATCCTTCCGGGAAAACTGCAGGTGCGTAGCGCAGGGGATAAGCTACACAAGCTCGCGGCAGCCTTGGGAGCCAAGGACACTGATACGCTTTACCGCAACTTCGTGTCGCAGTGGCACAATCCGGGGGACATTCTGGATGGAATCCCGGAAGTGCCGTCCCTGCTCGACGACCCGACCGCTTGTCCGGCGGGCCTGCATTTCATCGAGAAGATGATGTATCTGGATCAGCTGACTTACTTGCCGTCGGATATTCTGTGCAAGGTGGACCGGGCGACCATGTCCACGGGCTTGGAATCGCGGGTTCCATTTCTCGACAATGATGTCGCGCGATTTGGCTGGTCCCTGCCCGTGGAGACCAAACTCCACCGTGGCATTGCCAAGTGGCCGCTCAGGCAGGTGCTGAAGCGCTATGTGCCAGAAGAACTTTTTGAACGCCCGAAGACGGGCTTTGGCATTCCCATAGGCGATTGGCTCCGCGGTCCCTTGCGCGACTGGGCGGAGAACATGTTAAACGAGCAGAGTCTGAAGTCCGGGGGCTTCTTCCACGCCGGTGTTGTGCGCAAACAATGGATGGAGCATCTGTCCGGCCGGCGGAATCACCAACACGCCTTGTGGAGCGTGCTGATGTTCCAAGCTTGGAGCCAAAAATGGTCTTAACCAAATTACTTTTATGAATGAAAAGCTAGTAACGATAATCAACGAGGTGCGGGCCAACAAGCAACAGCCGCCGCTAAATGATCTTTGTGCATCATCTCGATTGCGCGAAGATGTGGGACTGGAGTCCCTTGACCTCGCCGAACTCACTGTGCGCATCGAAGAGAAGTTCGGGGTAGACGTGTTTGCCGATGGCCTCGTTCACACGATCGGAGAAATTGAGGCGAAGATCGCGCGAGTTAAGGCCTGAGTGCGAAGGCTTGAAGGAGTGAAGATCGGTCGGCGGATGGCGGGTGCCTGAGAAATCATATGACCGGCAACAGTAACAAACCGTGGTTGATCGATGGGCACACGGGTGCGGCCACGAGCTATGGCCAGTTGCTGGCGGGGCTGAATCGTGCAGCTGTCCAAATTGCGTCGCTTTACCAGCCGGCCACAGGGGCGGAGGCGCTGGGTGAGATCACCAAGGCGATGGCCTTCAGTGAGGAGATCACGCTTTTCGACACGGATTTTGGCGAGCGCGAGATTGAGGCAATGGGCTTTTCTCGTTCGAGCCTCAACCAGCTGAGGCCGGTGAAGCAGTCGCGTGCGGTGGACCTGTCCACCTTGACGGCCGCCGCGGCCGGACACTCCGCGGCCAGGATCGGCCTCTTTACCTCCGGGTCGACCGGCCTGCCGAAGCTGGTCTGGCAGAAAATCTCCAATCTTGCCCGGGCGGTGAAGGTCTCCGCCCGGCACGGTGAGGCGGTCTGGGCCTTGGCCTACAATCCCACGCATGTGGCCGGCATCCAAGTCTACTTGCAGGCTTTGGCCAACGGTTGCACGGTCGTCAATGTGTATGGCCTTGATCGAGCGCAGGTGCTTACGGCATTGGAGCGGCATCGCGTCACCCATCTTTCTGCCACCCCGAGTTTTTATCGGCTGCTGTTGCCGGCGGACCGGACTTTGCCTGCGATCCGCTCTGTGACACTGGGTGGGGAGAGTTCCGACGCGGCCCTGCTGGAGCGGTTGCGCCCGTTCTTTCCTTCTGCGCGTTTCCACAATGTCTACGCCTCGACCGAGGCGGGCACGCTGCTGGTGGCCGAGGGGGACACTTTCGCCATTGCCCCAGGGCTCGAAGGCAAGGTGGTTCTGCGGGACGGCAAGGTTCATGTTCACCGCAGCTTGCTGGGGGAGTTCTCTGGCCAAGAGCCAGGAGCTCAGGGCCAAGGGCAAAGCAATGCGGAGTGGTATGATACGGGGGATGTGGTCGAGGTAGTGAGCACCGGGCCACTGCGGTTCCGGATCGTCGCCCGCGAGCGTGACTGGGTGAACGTGGGCGGCAGCAAAGTAGACCCGCACGAAGTGGAAACGGCGCTGGGCGAGCATCCGGGCGTGAAACAAGTCCGGGTTTTCGGCCGGAAGAATTCCGTCATGGGAAATATCCTCTGCGCGGAGGTGGTCGCCGTAGGCGGGCTAAGCGCAAAGGGCGAAAAGCCAAGGGGGCGTCGGGATAGCCAACCGCTGACCGAGGCGGCTTTGCGGGCGTTCGTGGCGGAGCGCTTGCAACCGTTCAAGGTTCCGCGGATGATCCGTTTCGTCGACAGTCTCGCCACCACCCGCACGGGGAAACTTAGTCGGACGGCGGATGGCGGACAGAAACCTGAAACCTGAGACCTGAAACCTGAAATCAAGGCTAGTTGATTGGCCGCAAAGAGTCGCAAAGGGAGCAAATTTAGGACTTATCCGAAGGCGACAAACAGCACATGAGCAAAAACATCCTTGTTACCGGTGTCTCCCAAGGGCTGGGGCTGGCCATTGCCGAGTCCATCCTTGCGGCGGGTTGGAACGTTTATGGTGTCAGCCGCCGGCATTCCCCCGAGTATGCGGCGTTGCAGGAGAAATTTCCGGGCCGCGTGCATTTTCACGCATTCGATCTCGCCGGGGTGGATGCGGTGAAGGAGGACTTGTTTGGCAAATTCCTGCCGTTCAGCACGCCGCTGCACGGCTACGTGAACAATGCAGCGATGGCCTATGATGACATTGTCACCAATCTCGATGCCGGCCGGTTGCGGGCGATGTATGATGTGAACGTCTTCACGCCGATGATGGCCACCAAGTATGCCATCCGGCACATGCTCTTCAACCGGGTGGCGGGATCGATCGTGCATATCTCATCCATCAGCGTGCACACCGGCTACAAGGGGCTGGCGATGTATGCCTCGACGAAGGGGGCGCTGGAAGCCTTCTCCAAGAACACCGCACGGGAATGGGGTGAACGCGGCGTCCGTTCGAATTGCCTGGTGGCCGGTTTCATGGAGACGGCCATGAGCGGCAAGCTCACCGAGGAGCAGCGCCAGCGAATCTACAATCGCACGGCGTTGAAGCAGGCGACCAAACTGGGCTCGGTGGCCGACACGGTCGTCTTCCTCCTGGGTGACGGGGCCGCGTCCGTCACCGGACAGAACATATTCGTGGATTCCGGCACTATCTGATCCATGGCGACGTTACCCCAGCTTGTGATCATCGGCGCCGGTGGCTTCGGCCGGGAGATGTGGGCATGGGCCGAGCAGTCTGTCCAGATCGGGCGTGATTGGACTCTCAAGGGTTTTATCGATGACAACGTCGATGCACTGAGCTCAGCCCGCAGCCCGGGCAGGGTGTTGGGCTCCATCCAGGATTATCAACCCTCGTCAGGAGATGTTTTTGTCTGTGCCATCGGGGTGCCCAAGATCAAGCGCCAGTGCTCCGAACTGATCTTGGGTCGGGGAGGGCGCTTTACGCAATTGTTCCACCGGACCGCGGTGCTGGGGAATGAAATCGAATGTGCCGATGGCGTCATTCTCTGCCCGCATGCGGTGGTTTCCGCCAACAATCGCCTGGGCCGCGGTGTGGCTATAAACCTGCATGCGACGGTCGATCACGACGCCGTAGTGGGTGATTGGTCTCAGGTGAACTGTCACTGTGACCTCACGGCAGCCGTCATCGTGGGCAGTGAAGTATTCTTTGGCAGCCGGTGCTCCGTGATACCCCGCGTCAGGATCGGTGATCGGGCGTATATTGGTGCTGGCTCGGTGGTGTTGCGCGATGTCGCGGCTGACACCAAAGTCGTGGGCGTTCCCGCGCGCCGAATTGGATGAAGCGTTCGACAGTCCAGTATTTGATTTTAAGTGCTTTTCTCGCCGTGCTGGGAGGAGCGGTGGCCCTTCAGGGTATCCACGTTAGGGATATGGTAGGCGGCGATCAAAGAACGGAAGCGCAGCCTATCAAGCTGGGAGAGCGCGTGCCTCGCAATTTGACTGGTTGGAAGGGGAGAGACGAACCTCTTGGTCCGAATGAAGCCATTCGCGCCGTGGTGGAGCGGACGCTGAACTATGACGACGTGGTGTTTCGCATTTTTGAGAAAGGAGACCGTCAAATTGGAGTTTATGTGGCTTATTGGACCGCCGGCCGGATGCCGTTGCAAAAAGTAGCCTCTCACACACCTGATCGATGCTGGACGGAAAATGGCTGGAAATGTGAAGACGCGCGCTATGGGGAGCCTGTAGGGGCTGGGGACCGACAGCTGCGTCCGGCACAATGGCGGAGATTCAGTGCGCCGGGTGGAGTGACCCAGCAATACGTGGTCTACTGGCACCTGGTAGGGGATAAGCTCTACGACTACGGTGCTCGGTTCAATAATCGACCCGACATAGTCAAGTGGTGGCGAGATACGCTGGAGTATGCCTTCAGCGGCAGCCACGCCCAATATTTCGTCAGGGTGACTAGCAATCGCCCTTTTGATGAACTTGCACAGGAAGATGCTTGGCGCGAGTTGGTGGCGGCGTTGGCTGGGTTGGGCTTGGAGCGGAATACCACACCGCCAGGGGTCTGAGAGAGCGGACAGTGGTCCTTGATTGACGCCACGGGGCGCAGCCTGTGCGTTAGAGCTACGCGCTAAGGGCCAGGAGCAAAGCGCACCATCAATGAGCACACCCTCAAAATCCAGGATCTACCTATCGTCTCCCCATATGGGAACGGACGAGTTGAATCTCGTGCAGGAGGCATTTGCGACCAACTGGATCGCACCGCTGGGGCCGCACGTGGATGCGTTTGAGAAGGAATTCTGCGAATTCCTGGGCAAAGGGCAGAGGGCAAAGGGCAAAAGGGGTGAGGGCCAAGGGGTAAGCGGTAAGAGTGAAGCGGCTCAGACTCTTGGCTCTATGCCCCTTGCGCTTGGCGCGCAGCCGCTACATGCCGCGGCGCTCTCCTCCGGGACCGCCGCGCTTCACCTGGCGATGCGCTGGCTGAAACTGCAGCCGGGCGATGAGGTCATTTGCTCCTCCCTGACGTTCTCAGCGAGTGTCAATCCGGTGCTCTATGAGCGGGCCACCCCGGTGTTTGTCGACTGCGACGAAACATCATGGAACATGGCGCCGGCCCTGCTGGCCGAAGCCGTGCAGGACAGGATCAAGCGAGGCAAGAAGCCCAAGGCGGTCATCCTCGTGCACATTTATGGCCAGAGCGCGGATATTGATCCCATTGCCGCGACGTGCGCGGAGCATGATATTCCACTGATCGAAGACGCGGCGGAAGCGCTCGGTGCCGTTTATTACGGCACCGCGAAAGCTGAAGGCGGAAAGCTGAAAGCTGAGGATTCGGGTAATACTTCAGGTCTCAGGTCTCAGGTTTCAGGTCTCCGCCAGGGCATCGCCCCTGGCTCCGTCGGCCTTTGCGGCATCCACTCCTTCAACGGCAACAAGATCATTACCACGTCGGGCGGTGGTATGCTAACCTCGAACGACCAAAAGCTGATCGAGAAGGCCCGGTTCTGGGCCACGCAATCACGCGATCCGGCACCGCATTACCAACACTCCGAAATCGGTTTCAACTACCGCCTGAGCAATGTGCTGGCTGCCATCGGCCGCGGGCAACTGCGCGTGCTCGAGGACCGCGTCAATGCCCGGCGGCGCAACTGCGATTTCTACCAAGCAGCCTTCAAGGATTTGCCGGGCGTGGCGTTCATGCCCGAGGCAGGGTGGGGCCGCTGCACGCGCTGGCTGACGTGCCTCACCATTGACCCGAACGTTGCGGGCACCGACCGCGAGCAGGTGCGCCTCGCCTTGGAAAAGGAAAACATCGAGGCCCGGCCGGTTTGGAAACCCATGCACCTCCAGCCGATCTTCAAGGATTGTCCCAAGTATGGCGGCTCCGTGTCCGAGCGATTGTTCGCAAACGGCCTGTGCCTGCCTTCGGGGTCGAATCTGACGGAGGCCGATTTGCAGCGGGTGGTCGAGGTGGTCCGGAAGATTTTTAACCACTAATCCGAATTCATTTTTTGCCACGAAGAGGCACGAGAAATCACGAAAACCTGATCACCAAGATGCATTATTTTTGTGCTCCTTTGTGACTTTTTGTGGCCTAACCTCATAAATGCTGAGCCTTGGTTTAAAACGAGCATTCGATCTTGTGGCGGTGATCTTCACGGCTCCGCTCTGGTTGCCGTTGCTCGCGCTGCTGGCCGTGCTGGTCCGGGTGAAGCTGGGTTCGCCCGTCTTGTTCCGGCAAAAGCGACCCGGGCAGGGCGGGAGGATCTTCAACCTGGTCAAGTTTCGCTCCATGACCGATGAGCGTGACAACGCCGGGGAATTGCTGCCCGACGCCACGCGGCTGACGCCGTTCGGCCGCTGGTTGAGGGCGAGCTCGCTGGATGAGCTGCCGGAGTTGGTGAACGTGCTGCGCGGGGAGATGAGCCTGGTCGGCCCACGACCGTTGCTGGTGCAATACCTGCCCCGGTATTCGGCGGAACAGCGGCGGCGCCATGCCGTGCCGCCGGGGCTAACCGGCTGGGCCCAGATCAACGGTCGCAATGCGCTGTCTTGGGAGGAGAAATTCACGCTCGATGTCTGGTATGTAGACCACCGTGGTTTATGGCTCGATTTGCGCATTCTTTTCCGCACCGTCTGGCAGGTTGTCTCGCGGCAGGGCATCTCCGCACCTGGTGATGCCACCATGCCGGAGTTCAATCCCATCCAACCGATCAAGTGAGCCAGGCTTCCGTCAACACCCGGTCTTTTGCCGCCTCCGCCCTCGGAGAGCGCTTTGTCCGCACGCTCGCCCTGATCACCCTCTACGCGGCGGTGCTCACGGCCTGCCGCTACTTCTCTTACGAGATTCGGTTCGACTTCCTCGTGCCGCCGGAATTCCAGCAGGAACGGCTTTTTTCCCTGGCGGTAAACCTGCCAATCAAGCTCGGGTTCCTCCTGCTTTTCCGGCAGTTCGGCAGCCTGCTGACCTATTTCAGTGTGCCGGACCTTATCCGCATCGCCGTGGCCATGGCGGCCGCCAACTTGGCCAGCTACCTTCTGCGTTACGGTATCAACCCGGGACTGCTCTCTCCGCGTGGTGTCGTGCTGATTGATTTCGTTCTCAGTGTGGGTGCCTTGAGCTTCATGCGCCTCGGTTTCCGCATCTACCGGGAACGCTACCTGACTGGCGGCAAGCAAGTGGGCAAGGTTACGCGGCGTATTGCCGTGCTCGGCGCCGGAGATGCGGGCGCCGAGTTTGTTCGGGAAATTCAAGCCAAGCCCGCGCTTGGGTTACGGCCCGTGTTCTTTCTGGACGATGATTGGAAAAAACATGGCCACACCATCCACGGCATCTCGGTTCTGGGTGCACCAGAAGAAATCGGCAAACTGCGCAAGGAATACCAAATTGATGCCTGCGTGCTGGCCATGCCGTCGGCGCCGGGCAAACGCCTACAGGAAATCTACAAGGTCCTTTCGACAGAGGGCTTGAAAGTGGAGATCGTCCCGTCGCTAGCCGAACTGGCCACCGGGCGGGTGCAAGTGACCAAGATCCGCCCGGTGCAGGTGGAGGATTTGCTTGGGCGTGCCACGGTGGACCTGCAGAGTCCCGACGTGGCCGAATTGGTGCGGGACAAGATCGTCATGGTGACTGGGGCCGGCGGCAGTATCGGATCTGAGCTTTGTCGCCAACTGGTTGCATACAATCCGCAGCGCCTGCTGCTGGTGGAGCAATCAGAGGGCAGCTTGTTCTATATCGAGTCCGAGCTGAATGACCGTGGCTACCAACACATGATCGTTCCGCTGGTGGCGGACATCCTGGACCTGCCGCGCATGCGCTTCATTTTTGAGCGCTATGAACCACAAATCGTTTTTCACGCCGCGGCGCACAAGCACGTCTACATGATGGAACGCCAGCCAGGTGAGGCCGTGAAGAACAATACGACTGGCACACGGCAGCTCGCAGAGTTGGCCAGCGCGAAGGGAGTGGAAGCGTTCGTCCTGATCTCGACGGACAAGGCCATCAACCCGACCAGCGCGATGGGGGCGTCAAAGCGACTGGCGGAGATGCACCTGCAGGCCCTTCAGCTGAAGCAGCTGAAGCAGAAACCTGAAACCGGAAACCTGAAACCTGAAAGTTCAGGAACCAATTCAAACGTCAGTTCTCAAGTTTCAGGTCTTTCTGACAAGCCTCAGGTTTCAGGTCTCAGGTCTCAGGTCTCGCCTTTCACCCGCTTCATCGCCGTGCGCTTCGGCAATGTGCTGGGCTCCTCCGGCAGCGTGATCCCGATCTTCAAGAAGCAGATCGCCGAAGGTGGTCCGGTCACCGTGACGCATCCCGACGTGACGCGTTATTTCATGACAATCCCGGAGGCGGTGGGACTGGTGCTGCAGACGTCAGTGCTGGGCAAGGGTGGGGAGATTTTCGTCCTCGATATGGGCAAGCCGGTCAAAATCATCGATCTGGCCCGGCAGCTGATCGAGCTGAGCGGATTGCGCCCGGAGGAGGACATCGAAATCAAGATCATCGGCCTGAGGCCCGGGGAGAAACTTTTCGAAGAACTGCAGCACCACTCGGAGAATCTTCAGCCAACCGTCCATTCCCGGATCATGCTCCTGACGAGCGGAGGATCGGCGGCCAACATCGATTGGGCGGGCAAGTGTGTCACGGAGATCGAAGGTCGGATTGGCGAACTCGAGCCGAATCAGCTCAAGCTAGCCATCAAGCAGCTGGTGCCGGAATATTCGCCCCACTTGGACTGATTCTGGAACCGGAAACCTGAAACTTGAGACCTGAAACCTGAAGGGTCGGAAACGGCACCCTAAAGCAGGTGCAAGTTTGGCTCAGGTGGTTGCCTGAATTCTGCTTTTATTGGGTGATGAGACCGGAAGAGGAAAGAAAAGCAGCAATGCGTAAACGCACGAAGTCTTTCGCCAGTTCGGTGGTGCGATTCTATATCGGCTTGGACAAGCGGCGCGAAGAGCTGCGCATACTGGGCAAGCAGCTGATGCGCTCCGGGACATCCGTCGCTGCAAACTATCGGGAAGGTTCCCGGGCAAGAAGTGTCGACGAATTCATCGCCAAAACAGAATTATGCACCCAGGAAGCGGATGAAACTCAGCTTTGGCTGGAGCTTCTTCGCGATGATTGCGGGGTTGCTGCTGTAGTCGTTAATCCTATCTGGCAGGAAGCCGACGAGTTGATTGCAATTTTCGTGACCATGGCAAAAAACGCGAAAGCGAATCAGGGTGGAATCTGATTTCAGGTCTCAGGTTTCAAGTTTCAGGTTTTTCTGCGTTTGCCCTTTGCACACCCCGCATTGTCTGCACAATGCTGGCCATGCAAGTCGCCGGACATAAGCAGCGAGCGCCGCTGCACCCGCTAGAGAGATGGTTTCTGGGGATTGTGCTGCCTGAACTTGTCTTCCTGCCCTGGGCCTTCGGGACGATGCATGTGTGGAGCCAGTGTTTGGCTCTGGGGTTTGGGGTCTTGGCTCTGGGAGTGGCGCTATGGCCGCGGTTTTATTCGGTCGATTTGACCGAAGGGCCGGAATTTCACCTGCGCAGCTGGCCTCGATTAATTCGTTTTCCGCTATTTTGGCTGGGGCTGGCACTACTGGCCTATATTGGTCTGCAGGCCAGCAATCCCTCTTGGGTATGGGAGCGCAGCGCCACCCAATGGTGGCTCCGGCGAGTGGACGACACCCCATGGCTGCCTACGTCCGTCGATACGCCCTTTGAGCGCTTCGATATCTGGCGGCAGTTCATCATCTACACAGCCACGTGGTTGACGGCGTCTGGACTCTGGATCGGCATTACCCGGCGCAAGTCGCTGCACATCCTCCTGGGCACGCTGGTGGCGAATGGCTGCGTTCTCGGCTTGGTGGGTTTTGTGCACAAGGCGAGCGGCGCCTCTAAAGTGCTTTGGCTGCGGGAATTTCCCGAAGCAATTTCCTTCGCCAGTTTTGTGTATCGAAACCATGCGGGTGCGTATTTCGGACTGCTAAGCTTTGTCGCCCTTGGTCTGGCGGTCTGGCATTTCTTCGAGGGCCGGAAACGCATGGCCCGGTCCACCCCGACAGCAGTGTGGCTGATCGCGGCACTGCTGCTGGTCTTTGCCGTCGTGTTCTCCCTTTCGCGTGGGGCGATTATCAGCGTCACCGTCTTTGGCCTGGCGGCGCTTATCGCCGTGGTGATCCTCCGTTTCACGTCGGCTACACGGTCCACGGTGCCCACCATTGTCCCGGTCCTCGTCGCACTGGGAGTGATAGGAACAGTGGGATGGATGATCCGGCAGATTGATTTTTCCGAGGTCTATTACCGATTTGAGGCCTTGTCCAAGCTGCAGGCCAATGATCCCAGTGTGATCAGCCGGCAGCTGGCCCGTCAGGCGGCCGTTGAGATGCTGGGTGAGCACTGGCAGCGCGGCGTTGGCGCCGGTGGCTTTAGCTACCTTTTCCCGGAATACATCAAGGGCAAGCCACTCATCTATGAAGGCGGTCGGGTTTTCTGGGAGCATGCCCACAATGACTGGCTGGAGGTTCCCATCGAGCTGGGACTGACTGGGGTGCTGTTGCTGGCCGCAGGTGCGGCTTGGGTCGGGTCAACCTGGTGGCGGATGAGGGGCTGGCGTCACCCGGTGGGCCTGATGATTGCCCTGGGGGCCGGCCAGGTGCTGGCTCATGCCGTGATGGATTTTCCATTCCAGAACCCGGCCATCCTCGTCACTTGGTGGGCGCTGTTGATCATTGGCCTGCGCTGGCTGGAACTGGATGGTGGCGGTCAGGTGAAGCAGTTCACGCGCTAGCTGTGAAGCCGCCGTGCAAAACCTGGCTTTGGCTGCTGGCACTGACCGGGTTGGTCTGGCTGAGCGCTTGCGGACGAAAGAGCGCGACCGGGGAGTTCCTGGCCTTTGATCGGAATCGGGGCTGCGCCATCAGCGTGCCGGAGAATCCGAGCGCCGCGGAGCAGCGGGCAGCCCAGCTGATCCAATCCACTCTGGCCAAGGCCTCGGGCCGGCCGGTGGCAGACTTTCCGATCCTGACAACCAACGAAGGGGCGGAAGGGGCAATCCATCTTGCCGGCAGCAATCATCGCCGCGTAGGGCAGGGCAGGCTGGAGGAAACGGTCGCACTCAAGGTGGTCGCAGGTCGGGTGGAGATCTCAAGTTATCCAACCGACGCCATCGAGGCCGCGGCGGCTTGGTTTCTCGAAACCAAACTTGGCGCCCGCTGGTTCATGCCGGGGCCACTGGGCGAGCACATCCCAAAGCGGGCTGAACTGCGCTTGCCGCCGGGTGACGAATCCTATGCGCCTTCCTATATTTCACGGAATTTGGGGCTAGCTGCCTCCGCCGAGGAGCAGGATTGGTGGAATCGGAACCGCCTGCGGGCTTGGTTCAAATATGGTCACGCAATGAGCGGGTTGTTCAGCCCGGAAGATTTGAGGCAGAACCCGGACCTTGCGCCTCAACTCAATGGCCGGAAATTTTTTCCCTCGACCACTACTGAGGGTGGCTGGCAACCGAACATCGCGGCCGAAGGCGCGGCGGCGCACGCCGCCGAGGTGCTGGGCCGGCGTCGTGAATTCTCTTCACCGCTCGGGATGAACGACAGCATGAGCTACGACCAATCCCAGGCGACGCACGGATTACTCGGTGAGCCGCGTTGGTTCCGCTTGAAACCGGATTACTCCAAGCTGGTCTTTCGGTTCATCAACGACGTGGCGCGGCGGGTGCCGGGGCGCTATCTCGGTGCCTATGCCTATGACTGGACGGAAAACACGCCCGGTTTCCCGATCGAGCGGAATGTGGTGCCGTTCTTGACGGCGGACCGCAGTGAGTGGTTTGATCCGAAATTTGCGGAGGAGGACAAAGCGTTGATCAAACGCTGGGTGGCCGCCGGGGCTGAGGTCGTGGGGCTCTACGACTATTATTACGGGGCGCCTTACCTCGTGCCGCGACCGACACTTTATGCGGTAAGCCAATCGATCCCGTTCGCTCATCAGGCGGGAGTGCGGGCGTTCTTCGCCGAGGTAAATCCAAACTGGGGATTGGACGGCCCCAAGGCTTGGTTGGCTGCCCAGCTCTTGTGGGATGCCACCGCCAAACCCGAGGACCTGCTGGCCATCTACTATCGGGATTTCTGGGGAGAGGCCGCCGGTCCCATGCGGGAGTATTTCGCCCTGTGCGATAATCAGTGGCTCAACCAGCCGAAGCCGTCCTACTGGATCAAATATTACAAGGATGAGCACCAGCACCTGCTTTTTCCCGCCGAGGTGCGCGGCAAGCTGCGGGACTTGCTCGCAGCAGCGCAGGCGGCGGCGCACACGGAACTAACTCGGAAGCGCGTGGAGTTTTTCGCCGGGGCCTTTGCCGTCACGGACGCGTTTTGTGCGTGGGAGGAAGCCAAGGAACAGCTTTCGCGCCTCGCGCTCGCACCCAAGGTTGATCGAGACCAGTTGCGGGCAGCCTGGCAGCAGCTTGACGCCACTGAGGCACACCTGAAGCAAGTCTATGCCAGCAGCAGGCAGCAGGCGCCGCTGGCGGTGAAGGCCGACATACTTGGCGAGTATGAGCGCAATGATCCGAGGAAGCGTGCAGCGTGGCGGCTAAAGCAGAAACCTGAAACCGGAAACCTGAAACCTGAGGGATTAATGCAGACATCCGATTTAGGTGCCTCAGGTCCGTCTTCTATTTCAGGTTTCAGGTCTCAGGTTTCAGGTTTCCCGCTGCGCCTCTCCGGGATTGAATTGCTTCGCGATCCTGCATTGGCGCAGCTGACGATCAAATCCCCCACGGGATCTATGGATTTGGAGTGGGTTCAAGCGGGCTCATGGCACGGGCATGGTGAGCCCTACGAGACGAGGCGGGTGGCCGTCGTCGGTGACGTCATCCGGTTTGTCGGATGCAAACAGGAGACCTTATCTCAGTTTGCCATCGCCGAACCCGGCAAATGGTATGCGGCTCGCGTGAAAGTGAAGGCGTTGGTGAGTCCGGGGAATATGACTTTCCTGATCCTCAATTTTCAGGATGAAGCCGGCAAGGCCCTCGGCTTGGGAACCGTCGATCGCCTGCCGGTTGGAGACTACAAGGAAGGTGTCGAGCTGGTAGTCTGGGTTCAGGCACCCGCCAACGCCAAATGGGTCGGTATGGGCGTGCGCGCCCTGAATCAGGTTGAGTCTGACTACGCCGAGTTCAGCGGCTTCTCGCTGCAGGCTTTGGCACCGTAAGGTGCAAGATTGATGGGAAGCGGACGAGGCCTGGAGCGCCTGAGATCTGAGGGTTTAACGCAAAGGCGCAAAGACGCAAAGGTAGAGCTTGTTGACCTCAACGCGCCTTCGGGATTGTGAACGTATCGATCTCTGCGACTTAGCGTCTTTGCGTTGCAAGATCGTGGTCTGGTTCCGAAACCCGAGGGTTAACGCAAAGGCGCAAGGACGCGAAGGTGGAGCGGGTTGCCCCCAACACGCTCTCGGGATTGGGCACGTATCGATCTCTGCGACTTAGCGTCTTTGCGTTGCAAGATCGTGGTCTGTGCCCGAAACCCGAGGGTTAACGCAAAGGCGCAAAGACGCAAAGGTGGAGCGGGTTGTCCCCAACACGCTCTCGGGATTGGGCACGTATCGATCTCTGCGACTTAGCGCCTTTGCGTTAAAAGATCGTGGTCTGTGCCCGAAACCCGAGGATTAACGCAAAGGCGCAAAGACGCGAAGGTGGAGCGGGTTGTCCCCAACACGCTGCGGCGATCAGGAGGGCAATCAGTCGATGCATTCCAGGCGAACGATCCGGACTTCACGTGCGGCATCGTCCACCCACCAGGTGATCAGCAGATCATCAGACAGCGTCAGCTGGTAAATCCGTCCGCTGAGCCCGGACTCGTGATAGTCGCCGGGTTGATGCGGGTGGCGGGCCAGACACTCGCACACCTGAAGCAGTTTTATCCGCCGCTTCGCCGGCAATGCGGTGAAAGCATGGACGGCCTCGTCGCCGAAGGCGTAGCCGTAGGACGGTATCACACTCCAGCGGACTGGAGTGTCTTGTGGAGACGCCGCAATTGCGTGCGCGCCACCTTTTCACCCCGGGCCATGCGTTCGGCCGCTGCATCCAGCGACCGTTGGTTGGTAGTGCTCTCGGCCCGGGAGAGGTGCCGCAGGTAGGCCGCCAGGGCGAGCCGCTCCGTCTTGGGGAGGGCCTTAACCTGGCGTTGGATTTGCTGCAGCGTCACGCGAGGAAAAGAAGGCCCGTCTGGCGGAGAAGTCAAGGTGTGGGCGGCTGCCTCCAACCCGCTGTCAGGATTGGGAACGTATCGATCTCTGCGACTTAGCGTCTTTGCGTTAAAGGATTGTGGTCTGGGTCCGGAACCCGAGGGTTAACGCCAAGGCGCAAAGACGCAAAGGTGGAGCGGGTTGTCCCCAACACGCTCTCGGGATTGGGCACGTATCGATCTCTGCGACTTAGCGTCTTTGCGTTGCAAGATCGTGGTCTGGTTCCGTAACCCGAGAATTAACGCAAAGGCGCAAGGGCGCGAAGGTGGGGCGGGTTGTCCCCCACACGCTGCGGGCTTGGGATCGTATCGATCTCTGCGACTTAGCGTCTTTGCGTTAAAAGGCATTGGCCGGGAACCCTGAAGATTAACGCTAAGGCGCAAAGACGCGAAGGTGGAGCGCGTTGCCCCCAACACGCTGCGGGCTTGGGAGCGCATCGATCTCTGCGACTCAGCGTCTTTGTGTTGAAGAATCGTGATTTTGGTCCGGAGCCGAGGGTTAACGCAAAGGCGCAAAGACGCGAAGGTGGAGCGCGTTGACCCCAACACGCTGTCGGGATTGTGAACGTATCGATCCCTGCGACTTAGCGTCTTTGCGTTAAAGGATTGTGGTCTGGGTCCGGAACCCGAGGGTTAACGCCAAGGCGCAAGGACGCGAAGGTGGAGCGCGTTGACCTTAACACGCTTTCGGGATTGGGAACACATCGACCTTTGCGGCTTAGCGTCTTTGCGTTGAAAAGAATTGGTCGGGAATCCTGAAGCCCGCGGATTAACGCAAAGGCGCAATGACGCAGAGGAGAGCGTCGACCTTTGCAGTTTTCCCCCGCACGAAAAGTGCGGGTTAATTCGCCGGGTAGTCGGGCCAGATGTCGCGGAGCAGGTCGACCCGCTGGGCGTAATTCACCATCGCGCCGGAGGGCGCGCGGATGACCTTGCCGGTCGCGAAGGAAACCTGGCCGATGACGTTGCCGGCATTCAGGATGGCGACGATCTCGCCCCGGGCGTTGAAGATCGGGCTGCCGCTGGCCCCGCCGGCCGAGCCCATGTTGTGCTGGACGAGATAGCGCTTTTCAAAGGAGGATTGCGCCAGCCAGAAGTCGGTGTTCGAGGTAACGATGCCGGATTGCATGGTGGCCACGGGGCTGCGGACCTCGACGCCACCGCCCGCGATGCCCTCCATCGGGAAACCCAGGTAGGCGACCCGGTAACCCGAATCGAGCTTCTCCAGCTCGGAGCGCGGCGCGAGCTTGAAGACCTTCGGCGCGTCCTCCTCCACATAGAGCAGGCCCACGTCGTAGCTCGCGCCCTCCAGGGCGTGACCCTTGCCCTCGAAATTTATTTCATGCGAACCGTATTTCGGATGGATCACGGCCTTGATGATGCGCAGTTTTTTATCCGTCGTGCGGTTGATGACGATGTAGGCCGCGCCGCCTTTCGCGAGGACCTCGGACACGGGCGTGGAGACGTGGGAATTGGTGGCGAAAACCCGCGGACCGACGGCCCAGGCCGTCGCCAGCGGGATCTGGGCGCCACCCTCCAGCCCTTCGTGCACGAGGACCACCAGGCCCACGGCGTTTTGGTATTCCTTGGCGACGTCGGCCAGGGCCTGATCCGCGGCCTTGGTCGGGCCGCCGTCGGGCGTGACGCTGACCGGAGCCTTGCCGGTGGGCAGGAACTTGCCGATCACGATCGCCGCGATGACCGCGAGCAACACGCCCGCCGCCGCCACCATTTTCCAATTGGGGCCCTGGCCGGCCCGGGTCGCCGGGGCGGCCGCCGCGGGGGCCGCGGCGTGCGGCACGAACGGCGGGTCGGCCACCACGGTGGGCCGCGGGGCGGCGGTCGCCGGGGCGGTCGCGGCGGAGGCTGAAACGAAATCAACCTGCACCTTGGGGCCGCCTTTGCCCAGTTCCAGCACTGCGCCGGGGGGTAATTTTTCCAGGCTCACCTTGCGGCCGGCCACGAAAAGTCCGTCCTTGCTCGAGTCCTTGGCCCACCACGCGTCGCCGCGGAATTCCAGGGTGCAGTGCTGCGCGCTCACACTTTTATCCCAGGTGGGATCAAAGCGCACGTCGCAGCTCGCGTCGGTGCCGAGCGTGATGGCGTCCTTGGCAAACGGCAGTTGCTTGTTCCGATCAAAACCGGAGAGGCGGGTGAGGGTGAGTTGGGCCATGGCGAGGGGTGGATGGGGTGGGGTGAGGGCAGGACGCGTGCCAGTCGGGTTCCGTCCGGGCCAAACTGCCCGGGCCGGCCGGCGCGTGCAAGTCCGCGTTGGGGGCGGGGGGCAGCAAATTGGGTAGTGGCTCAGTTTGGGGAAAACTTGTAGCGGCGGTCTATGACCGTCGTTTCAGGATCGGCGCTCATAGAGCGCCGCTACAGCAAACGGCCCCATTTCCGGCTTTCCGCGGGCCCGGGTTCTGGCTTAATGCGGACCAACCGCCCGCCATGGCCGAGCTCAAATTAATTGCGGCGAACAACGGTTCGCCCGCCGACTCGCTCCGCTGAAAATGCCGCACGCCTTCCCGGATTGGCACGGCAATTGCCATTGAAAGATCCGCACCGCCTTTCCCGTTCTACTCCACACCCCCACCGCAAAATGAACCCCACTACCAACTCCACCCCTCGGATGTCCCTCGGTTTGCGATTCACCGGCCTGCTCCTCCTGCTCCCGTTGCTGCTCCTCTGGTTTTTCTGGGCCGTGTCCCTGATCAAGCTCCCCGGGAAATATTCCTGGCTGGCGGATACTTCCGCGATCGCCCTGCTGGTGCTGATCATCCTGGCGGTCTGGCGGAAATGCTGGCCTTTCCGGAGCTGGCGCAACGTCGGCATGGCCGCGGCGCTTTATGTGCCGTTGCTCGTCTGGCTCGCCTGGGACGATGCCGCCTACACCCACCCGGTGACCATCGAGCAGATCAGTCCCGC
>JANYAM010000003.1 GCA_025361365.1 Opitutus sp.
GGCGGTCTATGACCGCCGGGACGCCCCGAACGACGGTCATAGACCGCCGCTACAGGGGAAGCTTACTTCTTGGGCGGCCAGGGCATCTCGCCCGTGGGCTTGAGCTCGTCGGCCAGGCCCATCGCGCGGCGGACATTGGCCACCGCGACATTGTAGCTGTAGTAGGCCTGCAGCTGGTTGAGCCGGGCAGTCGTCAGGTCGGTTTGGGCGGTGAGCACGTCGAGTTGCGTCGCGGTGCCGGCCGAGAAACGGGCGTTGGCGAGGCGGACAGACTCCTCGGCCTGCTCGATGACCTTCTTGGAGGAAGCGGCCAGCTCAACGGCCTGCTGGTAGAGCGAAACGGAGCGGCGGACATCCACGTCGACGATGAGCTGGGCCTCAGCGACCGAGAGCTTGGCCTGCTCGAGCAGCGAGCGGGCCTGGGAAACGCGGCCGGCGGTGGCGCGGCCGTCGAAGATGTTCCAGGTGGACGACAGGCCGACGGTCCAGCCGTCGCGGGCGTTGGTCAGGCTGCTGGAGCCGGTGGAGTTCATCCGCCAGTCGTAGGCAGCGTAGGCAGAAAGAGCCGGCAAGTAGTTGGCGCGGCGGACCGTGACGCCCTGCTCGGCGGAATCCTGGAGGCGGACGAGGCGCTGCAGGTCGGGGCGCTGCTCGTGCGCGGTGACCAGGGCGGTGCGGATCAGGTCGCGGCCCTGCTCGGCGGTGGCCCCGGCGGTGCCCTGGGGATCAAAGCTGGCGGGAGTGAACTCAAGCGTGCCGATAAACTCGGGCAGCTTGGTGGCGTTCTGGTCGTTGGCATTGACGAAGCCGAGCGCGCGGCGGAGTTCCTCAATAGCGAGACGGTAATCGTTGCGGGCGGTGATGAGCGCCGGCTGGGCATTGGCCAGGGCAACCTCGGAGCGGAGCACCTCGAAGTTCGACACGGTGCCAGCCTCGAAGCGGTTCTTCACGTCCTGCAGCTGGCGCTGGAGCAGCTCGATATTCTGTTCCTGCACCTTGATGCGCTCGCGGTTGACGAGCACGGTGTAGAAGCGGGTGCGGACGTCGAGGAGCGCGTCGTTGATGACGGCCCGCAGGGAGAGCACGGCCGCGTCGAGGGCCAGCTGCTGCGCCTTGACGCTGGCCGTCACGCCGCCGCCGGCGAAGATGACCTGGCGCGCGGTGATGTCGGCGGACCAGTTGTGGTCGAGGCCGTTGCCGCCGATTTCCACGGCGTTGCGGTTGTAGCCGGCGGCGGCGCTCACATTCGGGATCTGCGCGGAGCGGACCTCGACGACGATGCCCTCCTGCTGGCGGATGCGTTCCTTCGCCTGGCGGATGGTGAAGTTGTTATCGAGCGCGAAGCCCAGCGCATACGGCAGGTCGAGGGCCTCGGGCACGGCGATGGTCGGATCGGGCTTGCCGTCGTTGATCTGGGCGGCGGCGGGATACGCCGCCAGCAGGCTCGCGACGAGGAGGACGGGACGGGACAGACGCATAGAGAATTTCATGGAAGAGGATGGCAGCTTACTTGGCAAGGGCGGGTTCGGCGACGACCGGGAGTCCCTCGGGGGCGGTGACACGGTCCTTGGCATGGTCCTTGGCGAGGAGCACGTAGACCGAGGGCAGCACGAAGAGGGTGAACAGCGCCCCGATGGCCATGCCACCGACCAGCACGAGGCCGATGGAGTTGCGCGCCGCGGCGCCCGGGCCGGAGACGAGCGTCAGCGGGAAGTGCCCGGCGATGGTGGCGACCGTGGTCATGAGGACGGGACGCAGGCGGGTCTTGGCGGCCTCGCGGACGGCGTCGATCTTGGAGCGGCCCTCCTCCTGGAGCTTGTTGGCGAACTCGACCACGAGGATGCCGTTCTTGGCGATGAGGCCGACGAGGGTGACGAGGCCGACCTGGGCGTAGATGTTCAGCGTCGTCGTCCAGCCCGTGGTCCAGAACGGCGTGTTCGGGTCCGGGATGCGGAGGAAGGTGAACAGCAGCGCGCCGAACATGGCGAGCGGCACGGAGCCGAGCAGGATCACGATCGGGTCGCGGAACGAATTGAACTGCACGGCCAGCGCCAGGAAGATCAGGACGATGGACAGCATGAGGGCCGGCAGGAACTTGCCGCCCTCGTGGCGGAACTGCCGGGACTCACCCGTGTAGTCGATCGAGTAGCCCGGGGGCAGGATTTCCTTGGAAGTCTTCTCCAGATAGGCGAGCGCGGCGTCGAGCTGGCCGGTCGCGCCGGAGAGCTTGACGGCGTTCAGCTGCTGGAAGCGGTTGAGCGCGCGCGGCACGGTCTTGTTCTCCAGGTGGGCGATCGCGCTGAGCGGGATCAGCTCACCCTTCGGGCCGGTGATGTGGATGTCGCGAAGCTGCTCGGGATTGAGGCGGTCGCGACGCTCAATCTGCGGAATGACCTTGTAGCTGCGGCCGTCGATGTTGAAGCGGTTGACGTAGTTGCCGCCCAGCGCCGACGCGAGGTCCGCGCCGACCTGGGTCAGCGTGAGGCCGAGGGAGGCGACCTTCTCGCGGTCGATCACGATCTCGGACTGCGGCTGGTCGATCTTCAGGTCGATGAGCGGCGGGAAGTAGAACAGGCCCTTGGCCGCCGGGTCGGTCATGCACTTCATCGAGAGCTGCTGGGCGAACTCGAGCAGCTGCGGGGCCTCCGCGGTGGAGGCGATGACGAACTCGACCGGGAAGTTGCTGCCGCCCGGCAGGGCCGCCGGGGTGAGTGCATAGACCTCGAGGCCGGGGACCTGGGAGAGGCGGCCCTGAACCTCGGGCAGGATCTGGAAGACCGAGCGGTTGCGCTGCTCCCACGGCTTGGTGACCATGCCGCCGAAGCCGTCGAAGCCGAAGGCTGCGCCGACTGACGGCGGGAACAGGATCTGGAAGGTGAGCTCGCGCTCCTTGGTGACGAGGAAGGCCTTCTCGACGGCCGCGCCGTAGAGGCTCTTCTGGTCCGCCGTGGCGTTGGCCGGGGCGGCGATGCCGCTGAAGATGATGCTCTGGTCCTCGGGCGGCGCCAGCTCCTGCGGCGAGAACATATACATGGGCACGGTGCACAAGCCGACGATGACCCACACGGCATAGACCAAGGGCCGCACCTTCAGCGTGCGGGCCAAGCCGTGATCATACAGCTCGCGGAGGCGGTCGAACTTGTGGTTCACCCAGCCGGCAAAGCCCTTCTCCTCGTCGGCGGCGCTGCGGAGCAGGCGCGCGGCCATCATGGGCGACAGCGTCAGGGCGACGATGCCCGAGATGGTCACGGCACCGGCCAGGGTCAGTGCGAACTCACGGAAGAGCGCGCCGGTGAGGCCGCCCTGCAGGCCGATCGGCGTGTAGACGGCCGCGAGGGTGATCGTCATGGCGATGACGGGGCCGGCCAGTTCGCGGGCGCCGAGCATCGCCGCGTCGAAGGGCGTGCGGCCCTCGCGCAGGTGACGTTCGACGTTCTCGACGACGACAATCGCGTCGTCGACCACGAGACCGACAGAAAGCACGATGGCAAGGAGCGTGAGCAGGTTCAGCGTGAAGCCGAAGGTCTGCATGATGAACACACCGCCGATCAGCGAGACCGGGATGGCCATGATCGGCACCAGCACCGAGCGCCAGGAGCCGAGGAAGAGGAAGATGACCACGACCACGATCAGCAGCGTGTCGATAAGCGTGTTGGTCACCTCGTGGATCGCGTTGCTGATGTATTCGGAGGAGTCGTAGCCGATGCTGGCCTCGAGGCCGTTCGGCAGGTCCTTCTTCAGCGCGTCGAGCTCGACGCGGACGAGCTTGACCACGTCGATGGTGTTCGCGTTGGGCAGCGGGTGGACGCCGATGAACACGGAGGTCTGGCCGGTCTGGCGCACCTCGGTGTCGTAGTCCTCGGCCCCGAGCACGACGTCGGCGATGTCCTCGAGGCGGATGACCGCATTGTTCTGCTGCCGGATGGGCAGGCGCTTGAACTCGGCGACGGAGTGCAGGTCGGTGTTGGCCGTCATGTTCACCTGCACGAGGGCTCCCTTGGTGTTGCCGATGGCAGCCAGGTAGTTATTGGCCGCGAGGGCCGAGCGGACCTGGGCCGGGGTGACGTTCAGCGCCGCCATGCGGTCGGGCTTGAGCCAGATGCGCATGGCAAAGGTGCGGGTGCCGATCATCTCGATCTGCTGCACGCCGTTCAGCGCGGCCAGGCGCGGCTGCACGACGCGGACCAGGTAGTCGGTGATCTCGCTTTGCGACAGGATGGTGGAGCTGAAGCCGAGGTAGGCCGCGGCGAAGGACTGGTCGGCGGACACGACGCTGATCGACGGGATCTCCGACTCGGGCGGGAGTTCGTTGCGCACCTGGTTCACCTTGGAGGTGATGTCGGCGAGCGCCTTGGTCGTGTCGTAGTTGAGCTTGAGGCGCGCCGTGATGGTGGAGTAGCCGAGGAGGCTCTTGGACTCGATGTATTCGATGCCGTCAGCCGAGGCGATGGCACGCTCCAGCGGGGTGGTGACGAAACCGCGCACGAGCTCGGCGCTGGCGCCGACGTAGACGGTGCTGATGACGACGGAGGCGTTCTCGCTCCGCGGATACTGGCGCACGGAGAGCGAGCGCCACGCCTGGATGCCGGCGATGACAATCACCAGGTTGACCACGATCGCGAGGACGGGCTTGCGAATGAACAGGTCGGTAAAGGAGGTTTTCATGGGAGGACGGGCGGGAGGATCAGGGGGAACCGCCGCGGGCTCAGGTGTTCTTCGGCTTCGGCGCGAGCTGGGGATCGAGCGCCAGGGTGTTATCGATCACGACATGCGTGCCGGGGCGCAGCTTGAAGACGCCCGCGGTCACGACCACGTCGCCGGCCTTCAGGCCGTCGACGACGTTCACAAAGTCACCGCGGCTGCCGCCCACGCGGATGAACTGCTGCCGGAGCACCTGTGTGGTCTGGCCGCTCTTTTCGTCCTTCTGCTCGGCGACAACGAAAACGGAATCGCCATAGGGCGCGTAGAGCACGGCGGTGACCGGGATGACGAGCACCGGGGCCTGGGTGGGCAGGATGATCTCGACGGTGCCATACATGCCCGGCCGGAGATTCTCGTCGCCGTTGGCAATCTTCGCCTGGATCCGGATGTTCCGGGTGGCGGTGTCAATTTCCGGGCTGACCGCGTTGATCTCGCCGGGGAACACCTTGCCCGGGGCGGCATCACTGGTGACGCGCACCGGGGTGCCGGCGACCAGCTGGGCCAGCCGCTGCTGCGGCAGGGAAAAATTCACGTAGATCGGGTCCAGCGTCTGCAGGGTGGCGATGGCATCACCCTCGCGCAGGATCTGCCCGAGGTTGACGAAGCGCAGGCCGAGGCGGCCCGTGAAGGGCGCGCGGATCCCCTTCTTGGCGATGATGGCGCGGTAGCTCTCGGTCTGCGCCAGGGCCTGCTTGGCCTGCGCATCGGCCGCATCAAGCTCGGCGACGGAATTGGTGTTGCTCTGGCGCAGCTCACGGGCGCGGTCGAAGTTGGCCTTGGCCAGGGCGGCGTTCGCCTCGGCGGAGTGGAGCTGGGCTTCCTCGGTGGTCGTGTCGAGCTGGATGAGGAGATCGCCGGCCTGGACGGTCGCACCGGCATCGAAGGCGATCTTCACGACCTTGCCCGCCACCTCGGCGGCGACCGTCACGCCCTGCACGGCCTCAAGTGAGCCGGGAGCGGTGAGGCTGTCGCCCCAGGTTTCCTGCCGGGCGGGCGCGGCGGTGACGGTCGTGGGCGGCATCACCATGGCGGCGCCGTGCGCGCCCATGGCCTTGAACTGGCTTATCTTCATGAAAAAGAGCGAGCCCGCGATGACGAGCGCACATACAACGAGACCGGCGATGAACAGGAGGGTTTTCTTAGGCATGGTGGAAGGAAGCGTGGATGGAATGGAGGGAATTAAAAAAATCAGCCGACCGACGCGGACTCGCGCCGGGGATTGAGGATGGCGGCCTGCTGCTGGACCTTGCCGAGCAGGCGGACAAGCGTCTTGCGCTCGTTCTCGGTCAGCGGGGCCATGATGGCGGCGATGGCCTTGAAGTGGCCGGGCAGGAATTCCATCAGGAACTTCTCGCCGCGCGGCGTGAGCAGCACCGACATCTGCCGGCGGTCCACCGGATCCGGCTCGCGCTTGACGTAGCCGTCGCGCTCCAAGGTATCGATCAGGCCGGTCATCGTGGCCCGGGTGACCCCCGCGGCATCCGCGAGTTCGGCGGGAGTGCGCGGGCCGGGGACGCATTCGTCAGCCCCCAGGAGCTTGGCCGCGCGCGGCTGCCGGCTGCGCCAGAGCAGCATCAGCACGCCGAAGCGTCCGTGTGAAATATTGTGCCCCGCCAGGCTGCGATCCGATACCCCGAACACCTCGTCACCCGTATGGAGCAAGTGCAGGAAGGCCTCGGCGGCCGACGGATCAAGGTCGGGAAATTCCGCAGCCGCCTCGAGGAGGCATTCATAGCGCGGCAGGTCTTTGAGGAGGAGATGAGGCATTGATCGGAGGAAACAAAACTATCAGGCGGCTGAAAGTTAGCCGCCTAACGAATTTTGCAAGGCCAGTTTTGTGAAATTAAGCGAACGGCTAGTTTTCCGCGCCAAACAA
>JANYAM010000033.1 GCA_025361365.1 Opitutus sp.
CCGGGCTGCTTTCCTAAGGTAGGGTCGCCGCTCGTCGGCGGACCGCGGTCCGGCCACAAGGGCCGACCCTACAATAAAAACTTACACCAGCGGATCGGCCCGGAACATGGCGCACAGCTCGACGAAGGGTTCCTGCGCGGCAAGCCAGCGCTGGTCGCGGCGGATATCGTCCATGGTCTTCGTCGTGTGATTGCAGAAAAGATAGGCCGCTTTGCCCAGGCGGATGCAGGCGTCATAATGTGTGCCATCGGCACCGTGGATGAACGCAAAGTCGCCGACGACCATCTTGCGGGATTCGATCTCGGCCTGGAGCGGGGCGATGTCGCTCTTGAACTTCGCCTGGTAGAGGTCGGCGCGCGGGCCGTCGTAGGCGAGAATCGCCCCGGATTCGCGCGCGAGCCTCACCAGCACCCACTCATTGAAGACGGGCTGGTGGTAGAGCACCTTCATGCGGGCGAAGGCTTGGAGGATGGCCACGTGGGCGTCGGGGAGATTCATGGACGGGATGCCCAATCTTTTTGGGCAACCGGCGGGCCGAGGCCAGCAGAATGTGGCGGTCTGACGGTCCGATGTGGCGACGGTTGCCCCACGCGCCCACGAGCCGCAGCCTCGCGCCGCTATGTTTACCCCAAATTCACCCCTCGGGCGGCTGGTGCTGACCCTGTCTATCGTTGGCGGACTGTCGGCGGCGGAGCCGGCCTGGCGGCCGCTTTTCAACGGCAAGGATCTCAGCGGCTGGGAAACCTTCATGGCCAAGCCTGACCCCGCGTGGGACGTGCCGGGCCTGAAACGCGAGGCCACCACCGGCAAATACCTCGAGCCCGTCGGCAAGAACCGCGACCCGTTGCATGTGTTCAACATCGAGCAGGTGGACGGTCAGCCGGCGATTCACATCTCCGGGCAGGGTTTCGGCGTGATGACGACCGCGGAGACCTTCGGTAACTTCCACCTGCGCGTGCAGTTCAAGTGGGGCGAGCGGAAATGGGGCTACAAGCTTAACGCGCCGCGCGATAGCGGGCTGCTCTACTTTGTGCACGGCGAGCCGGGCTTCGACCACGAGACGTGGCCGCGCTCGACGGAGTTTCAAATCCAGGAGCACGACACGGGTGACCTCTACGCGCTCGGGTCGCAGATCACGGTCAACGCCCGGACCGAGACCGGGCCCAACGGCCGGCCGCTCTACCACTACGACCCGGCGGGTGCGCCAGTGCTGTTCCGGCAGGTTGCCCCCATCGGTAATCGTTGCGTGCGGCTCGAGGACGCCGAGAAACCGAACGGTGAATGGAACACCCTCGAGCTGGTCTGTTTCAACGGTGACAGCATCCATGTCGTGAACGGCAGGGTCGTCATGCGCCTGCATCATGCCGAGCGCGTGGATGGGCCCACCCCCGCGCCAATCACGGCCGGGCAGGTTTCCCTGCAGACCGAAGGCGCCGAGGTCTATTACCGCAACGTCGAGATCCAGCCGATCACCGCCGTGCCCGCGGAATACGCGGCGAAGTGAGGGGTGAGGTAGGGCGCGTTATCCTTAACGCGCCGCACGGCGGATTAGGGATAATCCGCCCTACCTAGGGCAGCGCCAATTCCCGCACCCAGATGTTGCGGAATGCCGTGGGATTGCGGTGATCCTGCAAGAGGATCGGCAGCTTCGCGGCGTGGGCCTTGTATTTGGGCTGGCCGCGATATTCGGTGGGCCCGGTCAGCACGGTGTCGTGCTGCACCAGCACGCCGTTGTGGAAGGCGGTCATGCGCGCGGGGCTGCTGAGCGTGCCGTCCGCGGCGAAGCGCGGGGCGATAAACACGACGTCGTAGCTCTGCCATTCGCCGGGCGGACGGCTGGCGTTCACCAGCGGCGGGGTCTGCTTGTAGATGGAGGCGGCCTGGCCGTTGACGTAGGTCGGGTTCTCCCACGAATCGAGGATCTGGATTTCGTAGAGGCCCATGAAATAGACGCCGCTGTTGCCGCGGCCCTGGCCCTTGCCCTCGACCTTGGCGGGCGTGCGAAATTCAATGTGCAGCTGGATGTCGCCGAACGCCCGCTTGGTTTGCTGGTCGCAGGGTTTGGCCGGCGCCGGCGTGGGAATAACGACCATCGCGCCGTCCTCGATCTTCCACGGATGGCCGTCGGCGCGCGCCGGCTCCCAGGCGTCGAGGTTGGTGCCATCGAATAACACGATGGCGTCGGACGGCACGGCGCCGGGGGGCGAGGCGACCACCGGTGGCACCGGCGTGTAGTATTCGGTCAGCTCGGGCGCCGGCAATTCGTCGGCGGCGAACAGGCGGACGGACAGCAGGGCGAGGATCAGGGATAGTTTTTTCATGGGGCGGCTTGTATTGTCATCCTGAGTGAAGCGAAGGATCCAGTTGCGCGCGCACGGCTGGATTCTTCGCTGCGCTCAGAATGACAGGCTTTGAAAATCATGACCTGGAGCAAGGATTCACCGCGCAAGGGTCGCGGCCATCAGGCCGATGACGACATCATTGGCCAGGGCGCGGACGGTGAGTGATTTCAATTCCTTCGCCGGGTCGAGGCTCAGTTCCAGCACGGTGGCCGCGCCCCCGGGAATCGTGCCGCCTTTGCCTTTGAACGTGACGGCATCGAGCACGCGCACGGCGCCGGTCTTGAGGTCCACGCGGGTCGGGAGCAGGCCATCAACTCGGAATTGATAGTCGTCGGTGAAGTAGTCCTGTTCAATCGGCCACCACGTCTCCGGGTTACGCAATGCCAGCCGGCTGGTCGTGCCGTCGGTGTAGGTGACGACGACCTCGCCGTTGTCGAGGCGGCTCTGCATGGCGTTGGTCGAGCCCGCCATCAACAGGTGAAGTTGCCTCGCTTTACCGGTGAGCGGCACGGTGGCCTCGTGCGGGTAATTGTCCCACTGCGAAGTGAAGAGGATGTTTTTCGCGTCTCCCGGACCCGGGGTCGCGAAGGTCACGCCATTCGGCAGGGTGAGCTTGCCGCCGTTGGCGGCCGCGACAGCGCGCAGGCCGGTGTCATCGATCTCGGCGGTGGCGTTGACGTGGCCCGCCCAGTAACCGAGACCTTGGGAGGGCACACCGAGCGAGACGAACGGCGAGCGCGGCGAGAGGTATTTGCCTTTCTGAAAGATCGCGGTGACGCGGTCATTGAAGTGGGGCGCAACGGCGACCTCATCCAACTTGGTGTTAGGCGGAGGCGACAAATAACGGGCGCGATGGTCTTCCGTTGGCAGTGCCAAATCCAAAGAGGGCTGTGGTGAGCCATGCCAACTGACGGTCACGGGTTTGCCGTTTTCGAGCCGCGCACTGATCTCGAGCCGTCCATTTTTAGCATCCAATCGGCCGGATGCGCTGGCGCCATTGATCGATATCTTGGATGTGGGATGATAGGTGGGTAGCTGCAAGCGCAGGGTCAGGGACGATTGAAAGCGAGAGGTGATAGTATAGCGCACTTCATTCGGCCCCTGCTCATATGCCAAGTCGATCAAGGGGTGGTGCAAGGTAGCGTGCGACCATTCTTCCGGAAAACCGGTCGAGATAATCAATTCACCGGCCAGGACATTGGGCCGCACGCCGAAAAGGCCCTCGACCACCGCGCGGCTGAGAGCACCGGAGCCATCACCAAAGTCGCGCTGCGACTCCCGGCGATAGACATCGAGGTAGTTCATCGTGCCGACGTTGCCCGGCGAGATGCCCATGAACATGGAGGCAACCAAAGAACCTTTCAGCAGGTGAAACGCCCCGTCGGGGTGGTCCGCCTGCCAGAAGCCTAGCGCCGTGTGGGCATTTTCGTTCATCGTAACGTTGTTAATGGACCAAGTGTAAGGCAGCCAGTCGCTGGTCGCCAACATATGCAGCCCGCCCGGCACGCCGGGACCGCGCACGGGCAGATACGGAATCCGGCTCACGATATCGCTGACCATGAACTCGGCTTCCTCCCGCGTCGGCACTTCGGAGTCCATCGTGTGGTAGAACGTCCAAAGCGCAGCGCTGGGATGGACGAGTTGATTGCCAAGTAGATCTTTGGACTCGGCGAAGTGATCGCCGGTCCAGAGTAGCAGGCGCATGGCGCGGCCAATGAGATCGGCTTCCTTGGTGTAGGGCGCCGGGTCGGCGCCGGCGAGCGGGGCGAGGCGGGCGGCCATGCGGTTGTGCCAGTAATTGTAGGCCGAGGCGTGGGCCGTGCCGCCGCCGCTGTATTGCAGGTCGTCGCTCGCCCAGATCGCCGCGTAGGCTTCATAGAGCGGGAGCTTCTCCGGACCGAACTCACGGCGGAAGAGCCGGCGCTCCCACGCGAGGTGGCGCTCGATCACCGGCCACATCTTTTTCGCGAACTCCACATCGCCCGTCCAGAGCAGGTGGCGAAACAGGCCGTCGATGAACACGAGGTTCATGTCGTAGTGGCTATTCGAGATATCGCCGTTGCTGTGCAGACCGACTTCGTTGCGCGCGAGGTGGGATTTCTCGTCCCCCGGCGGGAGTTTGGCGGGAATCGGATCGGTGTTCTGGCGGCCGGCCCAGTAGGCGAGGTTGGCCTTCGCGCGGTCATGCCAGCCGAGGGCATCGAGCGCGTAGGGCCCGCGCCAGCCGAGGAGCTTTGTCCGCCAGGCGATGGCGCCGTGCATGATGGCTTGCTGCGGTTCGTCCCACACGGCATCGGCGGCGACATTCAGCGCGCCGACGGCGGCGTTGATGAAAGGGTCGGGCGTCTCGACCGACACGCGGTTGCGCAGCGCGGTGAAGTGCGTCTCGGTCTCGGTGAAGAGGTGCGGCAGGTCTTCCGCGCGAAACGCGCTGAGGGCGGCGCGTTTTTCTCCGGCCGGTTCCGCCTGTGGCGCGCCGACTTCCTTGTAGGTGTCGAGTTCGGCCGCGGCGCCACCCGCCACACGCTGGAGCGAAAGCAGTAGCGGCGTGCCATTGGCCAGCGGGGCGCGCCCGACGACGACCGGATGATCGGGCGCTCGAATGAAGACTGCGTTGAGCAGGGTGGGCAGGTCGTTCCACTGACGGGCATCGCCGACGGTGAGTCGGGAGCCGGTGGGAACGAGGCCGGCGATGGTGGCGGGTTTGGCCTTCACGGTGAAGGCGTCCTCGGCGAGTTCGACTTGGTTGTCCTTGGCGAAATCGGGCGACAACTGGAACCATTGGCTGATGGGCACGCGTTCGGTGCCGATGTCGCCATCGCGCGAGCCGCGCTGGCCGTTGACGCCGCCATAGGCCCAGACGAGTTCCAGGCCGGGCGCGAGGTCGGTGGCTTCGGCGCGGACGATCAGCCCTTCGGTCTGGTGATAGGCCAGCGCGGCGAGGCGCAGCACGCCGTTGGGACCGAGGAGCGGGTCGCGGATTTCGTAGAGCAGTTCGCCGGGGCGGTAGCGCGTGGTGATTTGGGCGGCCTCGTGCAGCCACTTGGCTTGGTGGAGCGGCCTGACCTCAGGACGCTGAGCGGACGAAAACGCGCTGGGGTCAGCGCGTTCCACCTTGTTAATACCGAGGCGCAGGTTGCCGCCGCGGCCGGGCAGGTAGAGGACGAACTCGGGCTTGTCGCCGCCATCCACGCGGAAGGCTGTGTTGCCGCCGTAGAGCGGGCGGTTGAAAAACTCGGCGCCGTTCTCGATGACGAAGTCCGGGCCGTCCGGCCGGTAGCGCAGCGGGCGCTCGATGTTGGACTTGAGGTTGGGTGTGAGTTTCTGCGCGGCGGGCTGAGCGAGCGCGGTGATGGAGCTTATTGCCAGGCAGGCAAACCAAAGGACCAGAGTTTTTGGCCGCGAAAAGGCGCAAAAATGGTCTGTATTGCCGGCGGGAATTTCCCGCGCGCCTATAGGCGCCTTGCGAGATTCATTCGCCGTCGGGTGCTTGCGCCTTTTTGTGGCCATCAATTCGGGGGTATGCAGGCGAACCTGACGGAATCGGGGCATAAAGCCCCTCCTACAATTTCAGACAGTCAGCTCTTCGGTTCAAAGCGGCTCTCGGCGCGGTTCTTTTTGACGGTATGCGCCGGCGCGACCACGCCGTTCATGGCGATATAGATGCCGGGAGCCAGTGACTGCAGCGCGCCGACGGCGCAGCCGAGGTTGAAGACGGCGTCGCTGTTACGGAAACGGGCGGGCTGCATCGAGCCGGTAAAGACGATGACCTTGTCCTTCAGGCCATCGAGCTTGGCGGCCGTGGCCGTCATGGTGTCGGTGCCGTGGGTGATGAGGATGAGGTTCTCCGCCGAGGCCTCGACGCGGGTGCGGATGAGGGCGCGGTCCTCGTCGGTCATGGCGAGGCTGTCTTTCTGGAGGACGGACTCGACGACGAACTCGAAGGTGACGTTGGATTCGCGGAAGACGGGGCCGACCTGGGGCTCCCCGACCTCGTAGGCACTGGCGGCGTCGAAGTAGACCTTGTCGATGGTGCCGCCGGTGGCGATGACACGGATACGCATGGCGGGAAGGTGGCGGCGCGCGACCGCAAATTCAACCCGGATTAACGGAGAGGGTTAACCACGAAGGCACGAAGATCACGAAGGGCGGGTCGCAAGGCAGGTTCGCTTTTGTGCCCATTTGTGCTTTTTTGTGGCGGAACCTCTTCATGCCCGGACAACCCAACATCCTCTGGATTGTGACGACGCAGTGGCGGGCCATGGCCACGGGATATGCGGGCGACACGAATGCGCGGACGCCGTGGCTGGACGGGTTGGCGAACGAAGCCGTCAACTTCACGCAGGCCGTCACGCCGCATCCGCTCGGGCCGCAGGCGCGGGCGGCGTTGCTGACCGGGAAGTTGAGTCCGGAGAACGGCGTGAGCGACTACTGGGATGCGCTGCCGATCTATGATGCCAAGGCAAACCCGGCCGGAGGCCGGGTGCCACCTCAAGGCAGGACCGTGGCCCATGCGCTGAACGACCGGGGCTATGCGACGGCGTGGTTTGGCAAGTGGCACCTGTCCGAGCGCGACCGCACGGCGCCGTTCGTGGGCGAGACACATGCCAAGCTGATCGTGCCGCCGGAGCGGCGCGGGGGCTTCGGTTTGTGGGAGGGATTCGAGAGCGGGTTTCTCCTCAACGATCCGTGGCTGCATGGGACGAGGCTGCCGGAGCCGAAGCGGTTCAAAGGGTATCAGGCGGACGTGCTCGCGGAGCGCGCCGCAGCATGGAGCCGGGAGCAGGGAGCGGGGAGCAAGACAGGGAGCCGGCCGTATTTCTGTGTCGTGAGCCTGGAGGCGCCGCATCCGCCGTATCACGCGGCGGCGCCACACGTCACGGAGCTGAAGCCGGCGGAGTTGCAGCTGCGGGCCAATGTGCCGACGGGCGGCCCGGTGGAGCAAAAGGCCCGGGATGAATTGACCGGATACTATGCCCACATCGAGGCGACCGACCGGGCCATCGGCCGGCTGCTGTCCGAGGTGGATCTGGCGGAGACGATCGTCGTGTTCACGTCGGTGCACGGGGACATGCACGGGAGTCATGGGCTTTTCCGGAAGGCATGGCCGTATGAAGAATCAGTTCGCATTCCGCTTCTGATTCGCAGGGAGCGGGGAGCGGGGAGCGAGGAGCCAAACAAGAAAGACCCCAGCCCGGTGAGCTTGGTTGATCTGCCGCACATGGCGGTGGCGTGGGCGGAAGGGCGGCAGTGGCACAGCAGGCGCGACAGCGCGGTGATCTCGATGCCGACGGCGTCCGATATCGCGCAGCAATGTCCGGTGGCTTGGCGGGGCTTCCGCTCGGCGAAGCACAAGCTGGTGCTGAAGGCGGACGGCACGCCGTGGCTTTATTTCGATTTGGAGAGGGACCCGCCGGAAATGAAAAACCTCGCCGGGGATCCGGCGAGGGCGGGGGAGATCGAAACGCTAAGGCGGTTGCTTTAGGAATTTTAACGCAAAGACGCCGAGGCGCAGAGATCGTCGATTCAATCTCTCCTTTGCGTCCCTGCGTCTTTGCGTTCAAAAATCAGATCACTTGTAGCGTTGGCCGTGCTTGATGACGAGGTCGACGCGCTGCAGCAGGTCGATGTAGCGGAGGACGTCGCCCTTCACCGCGATGATGTCGGCGAACTTGCCGGCCTGGATGGTGCCGTAGTCCCCATCCACTTTCATCGAGACGGCTGGCCAATAGGTGGCGGCCCGGATGGCGGTCATGGGGTCGACGCCGAGCTTGTTGACCCAGATGTCGAGTTCGCGCCAGGTGGACTGGTTGTGGAATTTCATCGGGATGCCCGAGTCGGTGCCGATGAGCAGGACGAGGCCAGTCTTCTGGAGCTGGGCGAATTTGCTGGCGGAGGTTTTCGCGCGGAGTGGCGTGATCTGGTAGTAGGCGAGCCAACCAGGGTTTTTCAGGGAGCCGGCGATGTCGTCGGCGATGTCCGCCGGGACGAACTGCCGCCAGGCCGGGTCCTCGATATGCAGCGGGTTGCCGACCTGGTAATCATAATTGAAGAAGCCCTCGATCGTCGGGCACCAATAGAGCGGCCCGAGCGCCATCTTGGCGGTGCGCTCCTGGATGGAGGCCATGATGTCGGCCGGATACTCCGGTGCGGTCGCGAGGCCGGTGTGTTCGAAGCGGTCGACCCCATACTTGAGGCCGATCCGGATCTCGTCGGGCCGGTGGGCGTGGGCGACGACGGGCAGCTTGTGGGCGTGGGCCTCGGCGACGACCGCCTCGACCTCCTCGCCGGTCATCTGGTCCTGATCGATCAGTTTGATCACGTTGACGCCGGCGTCTGCGAGTTTCTTGACCTTGGCGCGGGCATCGGCGGCGCCGGAGACACCCCAGCGGAACTCCTCGGTGCCCGGGTAAGGCGCGTGCTGAATAAAAGGGCCGGAGACGTAGAGGGTGGGGCCGGGAATCTCGCCTCGGGCGATGCGGTCACGGACGTTGATGCTGGCGGCGAGTGGGGCGCCGAGGTCGACGGCGCTGGTGATCCCGGCGTTGAGCAACTGGTGCGCGGCGGCCGGCATGACGTCCTTCTCCAGGCGGTCGGGCTTGTAGGTGGCATCCCAGTGGGTGTAGTCGGAGTGGCCGAGCAGCATGGTGTGGACATGGCAGTCCCACAGGCCCGGCAGAATCGACATGCCGCGGCAGTCAATGACCTCGGCGCCGGCGGGCACCGGCAGGCTCTCGACGGTGCCGACGGCCTTGATGCGCTCGCCCTCGATGAGAATGACGCTGTGGTTGACGGGGGCGCCACCCCAGCCGTCGATCAGGCGGCCGCCGACGAGCGCGGTGACCTTGGCCGTCGCGGAGGCGACCCAGAGAACAGAGGACAGGAAGCAGAGGACCGGCAGACGAAGGCGGGCGTTGAGCATGGCTGCAGACTGCGGGGATGACGCACCGGTGGAAACCAAAATTTGGCGCGGGACGGTGTCCGCGCCTCACCTTCAAGCCGGTGGGCTGAAGTGGCGCGAGATGACGGCCTGGATCTCGTCGATCTTCACCGGTTTGGTGATGTAGTCGTTCATGCCGGCGTCGAGGCAGCGCTCGCGATCGCCCTGCATGGCGTTGGCGGTGAGGGCGACGATGACCGGCTGACGGTCCAGGGAAATGATGGCGCGGATCTGGCGCGTGGCCTCGAAGCCGTCCATCTCGGGCATCTGCACGTCCATGAAAAGCAAGTGGTAGTTCCGCTCGCGCATGGCGTGGACCGCCTCGAGGCCGTTGGCCACGGCGTCGGCCCGGTAACCCATGCGCTCGAGGTAGCGCAGGGCGACTTTCTGGTTCACCAGGTTGTCCTCAACGAGCAGGATGTCGAGCGGCAGGGTGTCGGCAAGGCGGATGGCCACGCCGGTGTTGGAGGCGGCGGCGGCGGCGCGCGGGCCCGCGTCGGTGATGACGCGCCGGAGGGTGTCGTGCAGCGGGTAGGGCTTGAGCGGCTTGGCCAGCCGGTAGATGAGCGGGTCGCTGCTCTCGTTGCGCCGGACCGACGTGGCGGCGGGCGTAAGCAGGATGATCGGCAGGCCGGGATAAAGCCCGTGCAACTCGGGGATGAGATCGAGGCCCGAGCGACCGGACAGCTGCTCGTCGATGATGGCGGCGGAGAGCGGCGCGAGGGCGGCCTGCGCCAGGGCGGCGGCGCCGTCGGCCGCGAGCAGCGGGACGAGGTGCCAGCTCTTCAGGTAATTGCCCAGCGCGGTGCGGTTGACGGGCAGGTCGTCCACCGCGAGCACGCGGGCGCCGGTGGGCAAGGGGGTGAAAAGCGCGGGCGTGTCGCTGCCCAGCTCGACGGCGTTGGTCTGGATGCAGAAGTGGAAACGCGAGCCCTTGTCCGGCGTGCTGGTGACGTCGATGCTGCCTCCCATGAGCTGCGCCAGGCGGTCGCAGATCGCGAGGCCGAGGCCGGTGCCGCCATATTTGCGCGTGGTCGAGGCGTCGACTTGGCTGAACGGCTTGAAGAGCAGCCCCATCCGGTCGGGCGGAATGCCGATACCGGTGTCGGTGACGTAGAAATCGAGGAGGATCTTCTCGTCGGCCGGGCGGCCGGCGGTGGCGGCGTCGGCGGTGACCTCGAGGGTGATGGCGCCTGCCGGGGTGAACTTCACGGCGTTGTTCACCAGGTTAACGAGGACCTGGCGGAGCCGCGTAATGTCGCCGAGGACGCAGGACGGGACGAGCGGGTCGATGACGTAGGCGAGTTCGATGCCCTTGGCGGCGGCCTGGGCTGAGAAGATATCCACCGCCTCCTCGACGCATTGCGCGACCTCAAAGGGCTGGCTCTCCAGCTCCATCTTGCCGGACTCAATCTTGGAGAAGTCGAGGATCTCGTTGATGATGGACAGCAGGGAGTCGCCACTCGTGCGGATGGTGCTGACGTAGTCGCGCTGCTCGGGAGAGAGGTCGGTCTCGAGCAGCAGGCTGGTCATGCCGATCACGCCGTTCATCGGCGTGCGGATCTCGTGCGACATGGAGGCGAGGAACTCGGACTTCGCACGTGAGGCGGCGTCGGCCTCGGCCTTGGCGCGGCGGAGCTGCTGCTCCGTCTCGACGCGCGCCGTGATGTCGGTCTCGATGGCGATGAAGTTCGCGACCTCGCCGTCGTCGCTGAGCACAGGCTGCACATCGAGGTGGACGTAGAAGCGACGATCGCCGGTGGCGAGTTGCACGGCGTCGGTGGTGATGGGTTCGCGGGCGTCGAAGGCGGCGCTGATGCGGCCGACGGCGCCGGCGTCGGCATCAGGGCTGGCGAGCAGCTCGGTGAGCAGGTGGCCGTGGACCTCGGGAAGTTTCCGACCGGTGAGGCGGGAATAGCTGGCGTTGGCCCACTCGATGCGGCCGAGCGGGTCGGTGATGATGACAGCGTTGTCCGTCTTGCTGGCGACGAGGGAAAGCTTGCGGCTCTCGGCCTGGCTGGCCCGCAGGGCTTCGTCGGCGCGCTTGCGCGCGTTGATGTTCTGGATGGTGCCGAGGACGCGGCGCGGGTGCCGGTTGGCGGTGAATGAGGTGCACTTGGCGCGCAACGCGATCCAGACCCACTCGCCGGAGTGGTGCAGCACGCAGTGCTCGATCTCAATGAAGGGCGTCTCGCCGCGGAAGTGGGCGTCGATGACGGCGCGGACGGCCGGGCGGTCCTCGCCGTGGAGCAGGTTGAGCCAGCCCGAGCCGGTGGCCGGCATCTCGGCGGGATCGTAGCCGATGAGCTTCCAAATGCTGGGGGTGCAATACACCTGGTCGGTCTCGACGTCCCACTCGTAGACGCCGACCTGGGTGGAGTCGAAGGCGAGGTTGAGGCGTTCGTCCGCGGTCTTGAGCCCGGCCTCGGCGCGGCGGCGTTCCTCGTTCTCCAGGCGCAGCTGCCCGCTAGTGAGTTCGGCGGCGCGCTGGCGGCGGCGGGCGGACTGGGCGAGGTTGACGACGAGGCCGAAGAGCACGCTGACGCCGACGCCGGCGCAGAGGGCGACCTCGGGCAGGTATTGGCGGTTGGCGGTGATGAAGATGGGCCGCGGCGTCAGCGTGATGGTCAGGCTCTGGTTGAGAATATGGTAGGGCGACGACTGGCGGAGGCGCTCGTCGATGCTCTCCTCCGGGGTCAGCGACTCGTAGACCTTCAGCGTCCGGCTCGCGCCCGGCGCCGGCGCGGCGTTGTCGAGGGTGACGCTGACCTGGTAGCGGCGGGACAGGTTGAGGCGCCGGTCGATCTGGTCGAAGAGCTTGTCGTAGTAGAATTCGCCGACGATGAAGCCGCCGGCGGCCCCGACGCGGGTGACCGGGATGTAGGCGGCGAAGGTGGGCGACTGCAACGGGGACTCGAGCGGGGCGGCAATGGCGAAGCTGAAGGACGTGCGTGCGGATTCGGCGGCGGCCCGGCGCAATGGGTGGCTCGCGTGGTCGAAGGACGCCGCGTCCTCGTTGCCCTCGCGCGGCCAGAACCAGCGGGTGCGCAGCCCGGCATCCACCCACTGGATGGAGCGGTAACCCGGAACGTCGCGGAGATATTCGGCGACGTCGCCCTCCCATTCGGCCTGCGTGAGGCCGGTGGAGCGGGTCCAGCGGCGGGCTTGGCGGGTCAGGCCCTCAATGGCGGCCTCGGATTCGCCGCTGTAGAGGGCAGCGATGTTATTGATCGTGAGCTGGGTCGTGCTGTTGGTGTAGGCCAGCTCGCGCTGGCGGAGGGCGACCCAGAAGGTGAAGGTGATGGTGAGGCTGCACGCGACGACGGGAAGCCAGAGCCACCGAGGACCGCCGCCGGTGCGGTCGGTGTCGTCGCGGGTGGCCAGCCAGATTTGGGCATTGCCCAGCACGATGAGCAGTACGGCGGTGGGCGGGCCGAGGCGCGCCCAAGTCTGCCACAGCTCGACGCTGTTGAGGCCGGTGCGATAAGCGGCGAGGCCGGTCAGGCCGTAGGCGGCGGCAAGCGAGCCGAGCAACGCGAGCAGGATGGGCCGGCGGGCATCCCCGGGCCGGACCGCCAGCCAGACGGCGAGCAGCCCGCTGCCCATCAGCACCAGCGAGAGCGCGGCGGGCATGCGGGAAATATCGGGGCCGGCGATGACCGCCGCATGGTTCACCAGTAAGTCGTCGAGACCGAAATCAACGTTCAGCGGGCCCTGGATGAGCGTGGCCCAGGCCACCAGGGTCACGAGCGAGCCGAGGATCAGCCCGGCGTTTCGCCAGCCGAACCCGATGGCGATCGGCGCGAGGCCGAGCAGCACGAAGCAGGCGCAGGCGTTGGCCGGCAGCGCGGCATCATAAGAGCGCGGCTGCACCAGGCCAAGGTTGCCGGTCCGCCAAGCCCACCAACCCAGCAGCCCATAGATCGCCAGGGCGGCAAACGGCATCAGGTAGCCGTGGGCAAACAAGCGTTGCCGGATTCGACTCGGTGTGGGCGGCATGGGGTGCGCTCAGTTTGCTAGGGCTGGGCCATTCGGCTGGCAATGGTTTTTAGGGGGTTTCACCTAGTTCGCCCGGGATATCGCTAGGCCACCCAACGATCCCGTATTAACTCTTTGGGGGAAGCGGTTTTGCCGGTTCGACGGCGGTAGGGGATTCGGAGGGTGATTTGGGGGCCGGGGCCTCCGGATGGGAGGACGAGCCGCCGACGACGATGGACCAGTCCGGTTTGCTGACGGGGCCGGTAAGCTTGAGCTCCAAGATACTGGTGAGCGGGTTCATGACGAGGCCAATGACCCCGGTGATGATGTTGCGGTTTTCCTCGTAGGGCTTGAACCGGGCGGTGAAGTCGAGCGCGCTGCTGGCGAAGGTGAAGTTGCCGCGCGCATCGATGACGGCGGTGCTGCCGGTGATCTTGAGATCCGGGAAAAGCAGCCGGCCGTTTTCCATCCGGAAGCTGGTACGCGCCGTGTCCAGCTTCAGCGAGGTGAAGTTCAGCGACAGCCCGCTGAGCACCTGCGAAAGCAGGCCGAAGAGGTGGATCTCGCCGAGCTCGGCGCCGGTGAGCGCGGCGTTGCCGTTCCCGGTGAAGCTGGGCAGGTCGCCCGGCCGGCCCGTGGCCGACAGGCTGACGTCGAGGCGGCCGCCCTCGGCGCGCTTCATGAACTTGCTGTCCGCCACCGTGACGGGCTTGGTGCCGGTCAGGTTGGCTTGGTATTCCTCGACGGCCCGGATGCTCCGGGCCAGGTCGGCACCGGTGACGGCCACGTCGAAGCCGATCCGGCGGGCCTCCGCCTGACCGGAGACGGTGGCCTTGCCGGTGCCCTTGCCGCCGGCCGTGGTGAACTCGATCGCGTCGAGCCGCACGTCGGCGCCCGTGACGCCCCCGGTGACGCGGGCCGAGTCGAGAGGGAAGCCATAGTAGTGCAGCCCGCCGGCGGCGGAACCAGTGAAGGTGTAAGCATTGACCGCCCCGACCGTGCCCAGCGCATGCACGCGCGGCGGCGAAGTGAAACGCAGGCTGGCGAGCACATCGTCGGCCTTGCCATCGAGCATCCGCCCGATGACGGCGGGCTCCACGCTGGAATCGAAATCGAACTCGAACCGGCCGAGACCGGGCGAGGCCGCATCGGCGGTGCGCTTGAAGGTGCCGGTCACCCGCTGCGTGCCGCCGGCGCGGGTGGCGTCAAGCGCCAGCCCGTGGGTGAAATTGGGCCGGAGAAAGATCACTGCGTGGGTTTGCTCGAACTCGCCGCCCCAGACGGTGGCGTTGCGCACGTCGCCGCTTCCGAAATAAACCGTCCGGCTGGGGTCCCGCCAGCGGCCCGAGACGTCCGCCTCTGCGGCCGGCGGGGCGACGGGGAAGGCGAAGTGGGCGTTCCAGAAATTTACCCACCAGTCGCCCTTGAACCAGCCGTTGATCTCGGTGGGTCGCAGCCGGCCGTCGAGGAGCATGCGGTAGTCGGTGGTGGTGAAATTCATCCAGTAGGAGCCGTGCGCGAAGTTCTCGCCGAGTTCCACCCGCGCGTCGTGGGCGAGAAAGCTCATGCCTTCGATTTCAATCCGGCCGCGCGCGGCGGTGATCCCCACTCCGTGGGAATCGATCCGGCGGGCATCCACGCGGCTGGAGAGGCGGGCGAAGCGCCAGCCCGGAGCGAGGACGGCCTCCGCCCGGAAAACCACCGGGTCGCCGAATACAAAATACGATGCGGCGCGCGGGGTGATCTGGGTCAGCACGCGGCTGATGAACTCGGGTGAGCCGCGGCCCTCGGCGCGAATGCGCGCGCTTTGCTCGGCCAGCCGGGCGTCCACCTCCGCCGCGAGGAATTCCCCGCTGAGCTGGGTGGCGAGCGCGACCGACACATCGGGCCAGCGGGCCAGGTCGGCGCGGAGCACGGGACCGACGGTGGAGAAGCCCGGCATGGCCAGTTCGCCGACGGCCACGAGCGCCTCGCGCGGGTGCAACGTGAGATTATCCGGCGAGAGATCGACACTGAGGATGGCGCGCACCATCTCCGCCGTGTAAGTCTCCTGGTAGCGGGCACGGCGGGCCGCGGCATGCAGGCGCAGCACGCGTGGCCCCTTGCCGTCGAGCCGGAGCGTGCCGGTGGCCGCAAAGGGGCCGAGGACGAGCGGCTGGCCCCACGGCTCGTGCGCCGCGGCGGCGGTGAGCAGCAGATGCGCGGTGTTGCCCAGGCCCGGCGGGCTCTCGAGCCGGACCGCGAGCACGGGCGAATCGAAGGCCTCGAGACGGTGGAGCTGGCTGGCGAACTGCCGGCTGACCTGCAGGAACTGTCCGGTAAGCTGGTCGGGCGTGAGGGCGGGCGCGCCCGGCGCAACGGCGGGCAGCGTCACCTCGCCCCGGGCCGTGAGCACCAGCTGGCCGACGCGGCCGTTGAACTGGTCCACCAGCCAGCGCTCGTCCTCGTGCCGCAGCACCAGGGCCACGTCGCGGATCAGCGGCTCGACGGTGCCACTCGGCGAAAGCATGGCGGGCACCTGGAGTGCGGCGCCCTCGAGCCGGATCTCATCGGGGATGGGCCGGCCCGCGAGCACCGACCAGAAGTCGCGGCGGACATACAGCGACCGGCAGGTGAGCAGCGGTTCCTCGAAGGAGCGGGAATGGATCTGCACATTCTCGAGCAACACGATGCCGGTGGGATCGAGGCGGGCGCGGCCGAACTTGATGGTGAGGCCGGCGCGAGCCAGTCCCGCCTCGGCGCGCCGGAGCATGAAGTCGGGCACGGGCAGCTCCCGCGCCGTCGCGACGTAGATGAGCGTGACCAGCGTCGTCCCCAGCACGAGCCACACTGCCCAGCACGCCACGGTGACGAGGCAGGAGCCGCAGAACCGCAGCACGGTCAGCGCGGGCTTGTGTTGGGTGGGTTGGGGGGGCCATCGGGGCTGGCTGTAGCGGCGGTCTATGACCGCCGTTCCATCGGGTTAGAAATGCAGCTCGTGAATCATCCCTTGGCAGGGGCAGGTCTCAGGAGTTGCGGCGAGGTCGGCGCGAACCGGATTGGCCAGGACATAATTCCACTTTTCTGTATAGGAATCCGCGGACCGCATAACGTGATCGAAAAATCCCTTTTGCCAATGATGAGCCGTCACCCCGGCCAGGCGCCATGATTTCGAAAGGGTGTTCTTCAGGGATTTCACCCAATCGGAAAGCGAAATGTCGCCGAATGAGAAGGTGACAAATAAATGCAGGTGGTCAGGCATGAGAACGTAGCGTCCGACAAAGGCCCCGTGAGCGGCGCCCTTTTCGCAGAATTGAATAAAGGTTTCGTGCGTGGTTGGTTGGGCCAGAATGGGTTTCCGATCAAATGCGCAGAGCGTCACGAAATAGAGTGGGTGCTTAAGATGAATGCGGGCGAGGCGGGTGAGGCGTGGCTTGTGCATACATCGGGAAACGGCGGTCATAGACCGCCGCTACAGGATCAGGGTTTCGCCGGGACCACCGGCGCTTCGGGCTTCGGGGTGGCGGCGGGGGCGGGGAGCGCCGCCTCCGGGGTCGGGGCGGGCGGGCCGGGATCCTGCTTCTCGACGTAGGTGAGGGTGAAGATCGCATCGAGCATCTCCTGCGTGGCCTCGAAGACCACGCCGTCGAATTCCGGCGTGCCCACGAGCATGGTGGTGCCGCCGAGCCGGTCAGTGAAGTAAAGCGTGGAAACAGTGGGGACGGGCGCGGCCCCGTTGCCGCCGGGGAGAACGAGGGTGACATCCAGCCGGTATTTCCAGGGCTGCGGTCCGCGGGCCGTCTCGGCGCGCTCGGTCGTGAAGGTGCCCGCGGTGAAGGCCTTGGCCCGCAGCGTGCGCAGCTGGGCGAGCAGGGTAGCCAGCACGGCGCGCGCTTTCTCGGGGATCTTGGCCGAGGCCAGCGACTCGGCCGTGAGGGCGGTTTCGTTGCGGGCGTCGAAAAACTCGGTGCCAGCCGGCAAAGCGGTGAGCTTGAGGTCGGTGATGCGGGCGGCCTCGGGCAGTTCGCGCAGGATCCGGCGGCGGAAGTGGCGGGCCAACGCGGGCGCGTCATCCAGGATGTCGGGGAGAATCTGGTAGACGAAAGGGGCGTTGGTTACGCGGGCGAAAGCCTCGCCGGGTTTGTCGGGCGAGACGCCGACCTGCAGCGTGAGGGTGGAAGGCTCCTTGGCGAGCGGGCCGCCGCCGGTGCTGAGGCTGAGCGTGATCTCCCGCTCCGGGCGGTTGAAGCCCCAGTTCTCGAGGTCGCTGGCGGCAGGGGCATCGCTGAGGAACTTGGGCGCGCCGGGCCGGGCTTCGCGGGCGGAGAGCAGGGAAATTTTCTGCAGCAACTCCGTCACGACGCCGGGATCGGCGGCGATGGCCGAGGGCGTCGAGCCGGGCACGCGCACAATCGCCTGCCAGCCCTGTTCGCCCTCCAGTTTCTGCAGGGCCAGCTCGGGCTGGCCGGGGGCGACGAGAGTGAAGCCGGTGACGGTGGCGGGCTCGAAGTCGAGCACCCGCGGATCCCGCAGCTCCTCCTGGGCCGCGCGGAGCACGTCGAGCAGTGGCTTGGGGACGACGGTGGTGAAGACGACGGTCTTGTCCTCGATCTTCGCGAAATACTCGGCGGAGTCGGCACGGTTGGCGGTTGCGGCCGGTCCGGTGGTCCCGGAAGCTCCATGCTCCGCCAGATTTCCGGGCGAACCCTCGCGCGGCGGCAGGACCGCTCCGGTGGGGTTGCCCAGCAGCAGCGTTTCGCGGCGGGCATTGCCCTCGAGGGTGACGCGCAGGGCCGGGGAATTGAGGCCGGCGCGATCGAGATCGGTGTCACGCGGCTCGAGGAAGGTGCGCGCGGTGAGCGCGTTCACGGTGTTGATGGTGACCTCGACGGCGGCCTTGCTGGCGCGGGCGTTGATGGGCGCCTCGAAGGTCCAGCGGGCGGCGGCGTCGCGGCGGAGGCGGACCTTGAGGTTGGCAGGCGCCGCGGTCTGGACGTTGAGGGAGCGGACCTCGAAGACCGGCACGGTGAAGAGCGAGGCGGTGCGCAGGGTGTCGAGAGGGAGGCCGATGGCCTCGGCGAAGCTGCGGCTGACGACGTGGATGCGGGTGCCGTCGGAGGAGAGGACGTAGAGGCGGTTGCCCACCTCGGTGGTGTCGCCGATCTTGAGGGTATAGGTGCGGCCGGCCGAGGTGAAGCCGAGCGTGAGGGCCGGGTCGGCGAGCCCGTAGTCGGCGAGGCTGCGGCCGCTCGCGGCGAGCTCGGCGACGGGGAAGCTGGTTTCGTGCTCGAGCAGCTCGAGGGTGCTGAGCAGGCCGGCGATGGCGTTGCGGTCGGCCGGCCACTCGTAGGGGGCGGTGAGCCACCAGGTGTCCGTGCGCTTCTCGAGTTTCACCGTCTCGCCGGCGCGGTTGGTGCGGGTGAGCGCGTCGATGGTGGCGGCCTCGGGCCCGAGCACGCGGCGGCGGCCCTCCAGGGTCTGCGCCTCGCGGATGTGCGGCAGGTCGTAGAACCAGATGTAGGCAAAAAGGACGACGTTGAGGAAGAGCAGGACAACGGTGACTTTGGAGCGCATGGCCGAAGAGGGAAAAGGTTTAAAGGTGTATGCTGTAAGAGCTGCGCCCGGGAGATGGAGAGAGGATTAGAGCTTAAAACTTAGAACTTAAAACTGCGGAGCCTCAGCTCCGCCTGGTCCAGTAGACGATGAGGCCGAGCAGGGCGACGAGGCCGGGCACGATGAGGAAGAGACCGAGGCGCAGGCGGCTGAGCTCCTCCTGGCTGAGCGAGAGCTGGAAGCGCTCGATGGGCCGCGCCGGGACGTTAAGCTGGGTGTCGCGGTCGACGGCCCAGTTGACGGTGTTGAGGAAGAGGGGGAAGTTGCCGCCGCTGATGATGCGGTTGTTGGTGACGAGGTCGGCGGTGCCGAAGGCGGCGAGGCGGCCGCCCGGCACGCTGAGGGGGAGGTTGGCGGGCTTGAGGCGCTCGGAGATCACGAGGATGCCGAGGCCGTTGCGCTTGCGCAGGTCCTGGCCGGGCGTGTATTCGGCGTTGCGGAGGCGGTAGCCGCTTTCCCCCCAGGAGTTGGGACTGCTGGCTACGAGCGTCTTCACGCTAAGGCCGTCGTCCGGCGAGCGGCCGATGTCCTCGCTCACGACGCGGGTCGGGCCGACCAGCGGAAACAAGGCGTTGTCGATGATCAGTTGGGTGATGGGGTGCGGCAGGAAATGGCTCAGGATGAGCTCGCCGTTTTCCGACATGTATTTGGGGTCGGTATCCAGGATGATGTTGTCGTAGACGAGCACCCCCCAGTCGAAGAGCAGGTTCTCCAGCCCGAACTGGCGCGCGGGGTCGACCATGAGGATGACGCGGCCGGCGCGGGTGGTCAGGTAATTGCGCAGCAACTCCTCCTCGACGGGCTGGAACCGGCTCAGCGGGGAGGCGATGATGATAAGCGCGGTCTTGTCGTCGATCTTGCGGGTCAGGCTGAGGTTGATCACCTCGAGGTCATAGTTGCGCTGGCGCAGCTGGTCGCGGAGCTGAGAGAGGCCGCGGGAACCGTCGATGCTGTCGGGGGACATCTCGCCGTGGCCGGCGAGGAAAACGATTTTCTTCTTCTCCGTGCTGGACACATCGAGGATGGCGGCGGTGATGGCAGCCTCGCCCCGGAAGGCCTCGCGGCTGACCTTCTTCTTGATGACGTAGAGTTCGTCGAGCCGCAGCGCGCGGGTGTGGCCATCGCTCGCCAGCATGATGATGTTGGGCTGGTCGGCGACGCCGAGCGCCTCGGCCTCGCGCCGGCTCTGGTAGACATCGACGTAGCGGACGGTGAGGCGAGCCTTGTTGTTGCCGCGGGCGAAGTAACTGTATTCGCGGAGCAGCGTGCTGATGTCGCGGTAGGCCTGGGTCAGCTCCTCGCTGTCGTTGCCCTCGGTGAAGGTGACGGTGATTGTCACGTCGCGCTCGAGGCGCTCGAGGTAGGACTTGGTCTCGGGGGAAAGGGAGTGTCGGCGGCTGGCGGTGGCGTCGAAGCGCCAGGCGTGGTTAAGGGCGATGTAGTTCAGTCCGGCGAACAGCGCCAGGAAGAGCACGGCCTGCAGCAGCAGGTTGATCAACCGGATCCAGCGGGCGGCGCGGAAGCTGTCGGAAAAATGCATGCGTCAGCCGTTGAGCAGCTTGGCCTCGACGCCGAGGATGCTGAAGAGAAGGGCGAGGGCGGAGCCGGTCAGGTAGTAGAACAGCTGCCGCGTATCAATGATGCCGTGCGTGAAGTCCTCGACGTGGGTGAAGATCTGCAGGGAATCGAGCGCGCCCTTCACCGGGCGGAGGACACCTGTGTTGAGCGCGCTGATCTCGCCGAGGTAACGCGGCCCGAGGATGACGAGGATCAGGAGCACCACGGTGAAAATGCCGGCCACGGGTTGGCTGCGCGTCATCGAGCTGGCGAAGATGCCGATGGCGATGAAGAGCAGGCCGCTGACGGCGATGAACAGGTAGCCGCCGAGGAGCGGGGCGGGATCGAGGAAGCGGCTGTCCCGGGCATAGAGTTGCAGGAGGTAATGGAAGCCGAGGGTCGAGCCCCACAGGAGCAGGTAGAAAAGGTAGGCGGCGGAGAACTTGCCGAGCACGACCTCGGCGGTGTTGACCGGCGTGGTCAGCAGCGTCTCCAGGGTGCCTTGGCGCCGCTCATCGGCGATGGTCTTCATGGTAAGCAGCGGCACCATGAACAGCACCGGGAACCAGAAGACCTGGAAGAAGACGACCGCGGGCGGCGTCTCCTGCGGCGCCTTGCTATAGGCCTCCAGGATGTTGCTGAAGAAAAAGCCCATGACGCCGAGGAAGAACACGGCCGCGATGTAGGTGCTCGGGCTGTAGAGCAGCGTGCGGACCTCGTGGGAGAAGATGGTGAAGTAGTGGCGCATGGCGTGAGGGCAGGACTACGAGACGACGAGACAACGGGACGTCGGGACAGTCGGGCCGTGGTGGCGGCTCGGTCCTGCGTGGTTGAGGCGGGTCTTCATCGTGGTCAGTAGTCCGTGGTCCTGTGGTCTTTTTGCTTCAAAACTTCGGCAGCGGGGCGCGGGCGTCGCCGTTGACCGGCTTGTCGGGCAGGCGGGCGTCCCAACTGCGGCGGGTGGCGGCGAGGAAGACGTCCTCGAGGGACGGCTGGGTGCGGCCGAGCGAGCGCACGCGGTAGCCGAGCGCGGGGAGGGCGGCGAGGAGCTGCTCGCCGAGGTCGGCGGCGGATGCCGTCACGAGCGTGGCCGTGCAGAAGCCGTCGGCGGCGCAATCACCCAGCGCGGCCACCGTGAGGGCGGAGTCGATGCCCTTGAGCTGGGCGGCGAGGTTGGCGGTTTCGCCGGCGAGCTCGACGCGGTAGCTGGTCGAACCGAAGATCTCGTGGCGCAGCTCGGCGGGCGAGCCCTGGGCGACGATGCGGCCGCCGTTGATGATGAGCACGCGGTCGCAGGTGGCCTCGATCTCGGGCAGGATGTGGCTGGAGATGATGACGCTCATGCGGCCGCGGAGGCTGGCGATGAGGTCGCGCACGATGATGATCTGGTGCGGGTCGAGGCCGATGGTCGGCTCGTCCATGATGATGACGGCGGGCTCGGCCAGGATGGCCTCGGCGATGCCGACGCGCTGCTTGTTGCCCTTGGAGAGGCGGCCGAGGATGCGGTGGCGGTTGCGCTTCAGGTCGCAGAGCTCGAGCACCTCGTCGATGCGGGCGCGGAGCCGGGCGCGGGGCATCTCCTTGAGCCGGCCGCGAAACCAGAGATATTCGGAGACGCGCATGTCGTCCGGTAGCGGGTTGTTCTCCGGCATGTAGCCGACATGGCGCTTGGTGGCCTCGGGTTCGCTGGCCACGGGATGCCCGCAGATCCGGACCGAGCCGGAATTGGCCGGCAGGTAGCCGGTCAGGATGCGCATCGTGGTGCTCTTGCCGGCGCCGTTGGGGCCGAGCAGGCCGACAATTTCGCCGCGCTTCACGGAGAAGCTGAGGTCATTGACAGCGGTGAGCGCGCCGTAGGTTTTGACCAGATGGGAGACCTCTATGGTGATGTCGGGAATTTCGGCCATGCCGCGGGGATATTTACACGGGGAATCGGCCCCGCGGGCAAGCCTTGCCTATCAACCAACTGGAGCGGATTCCCGGGATAAGGTGACCTCGCCCGCGCGGAAGCGTTCCGCGCGGCCGGAAGTGAGCCGGACGATCAGCGAACCCTCGTTGTCGATGCCGGTGGCGGTGCCGGCGACGGTGCGGGTGCCCTGGGTGACGCTCACCGGCCGCCCGCGCAGCACATCGTAGCGCTTCCAGAGCGCAGCGAACTTGTCCCGGTAATCGCCCTCGAGGAACTGGTCGTAGGCGGAGAGGACCCGGCCGATGAGGGCGGCGGCGAAGCGGTTCAGGTCGAGCGGGGCGCCCGTGGCGTCGGCCAGCGAGATGGCGGTCTTCTGCAATTCGCGCGGGAGGGCGGCGGCGCGGCCGTTGAGGTTGAGGCCGAGGCCGAAGACGAGGTCGCGGATCTGGTCGGCGTCAATGCGCGCCTCGGTGAGCATGCCGCCGGCCTTGCGGCCGTTCACGTACAGGTCGTTCGGCCACTTGAGGCCGGGCTCGAGCTTGGTGAAATTGGAGACGAGCTCGCAGATGTTCAGCCCCATCCAGAGGGTGAAGTCCTGCAGGCGCGCCGGCTCAAGCTTGGGGCGGAACACAAAGGTGCTGTAGAGATTGCCCGCCGGCGGGCTGTGCCAGACGCGGCCGCGGCGGCCACGGCCCTCGGTCTGGGCGCTGGCGAGGATGACGAGCGGCACGGCGGCGCCGGTGGCGAGCAGGCGCTCGGCCTCGCTGTTGGTGCTGTCGACGGTGTCGAGGCAGACGAGGTGCGGCGGGCGCGGCCGGCCGCTCAGGTGGGCCTGGACCAGGGCGGCGTGCAGCGTGTCAGGGGTTTTGACCAGCCGATAGCCGCGGCTGCGGCGCGCCTCGAAGACAAAGCCCTGCCGGGTGAGCTTCTGCAGTTGCATCCAGATCGCGACGCGCGACACGCCCAGCAGTTTGGCCAGCTTGGCGCCGGATACGGTGCCGGCGTCGGCGAGGAGTTCGCGGAGAATGGTGACTTCGGTGGCGGACACGGGAAAATTGCGTCGCGATGGCGGCGCGAGCCGTTACCAAAAACAGAGAACGATGAGCGCGCAAATGCCATTTGCTGATTTCCAAAAATCCACGGCCGGAGCCGCCCCTCCGCCGGGGCTCGGCGGGGCGCTGCGGGCCCTGTGGCTCGACGCCGCCGGCCGCTGGGACGAAGCACACGCAGCGGCACAGGCGGCGGGCGGGAAGGATGGCGCCTGGGTGCATGCCTACCTGCACCGGAAAGAGGAGGATGAGATGAATGCCGGTTACTGGTATGTCCGGGCCGGGCAGCCGGCGGCGACCGGCGCGCTGGCAGCGGAGTGGGAGGCGATCACGCGGGCACTGCTGGGGAAGCTGTAGCGGCGGTCTATGACCGCCGGATCGACCGACGGCGCTCATAGAGCGCCGCTACAGATTTGGCTACGGCTTTGCCGCGGCTTCGCGCAGCGCCTTGGCGGCGGCGGGATCGGTCTGCTCGGCGGCCTTGGCGATGGTCGACACGTCGTCCTGGAACTGCTGCTTCTGCGCCAGATTGTATTCCTCGCGGGCGCGGTCCGCCGCGGAGGTGCCGAACAGGGGCAGCGTGAACTTGTTGAGGAAATTGCGATCAAACCCCGAGAGATTCTTCTTTGCCAGGTCCTCGTTGAATGCCTTGGGGCCGAGGATCGTGCCTTCGCCGAGGCGCACGCGCGGCTTCGGCTGCTGCCGGACCGTGATCTTCGGCAGCTCCAGCACCTCGGGATCGGGCGTGGCCGCCTTCTCCTTCTGGCTGTCCGGGGCCCGCGCGATGGATTGCTCGCGGATATTGGCGGCGGTGGGCACGATGGGCTCGGCCGGCTTGGCCGGGGCCGGCGCGACATAACCCGGCAGCGTCGTGACCAGTTGCTGCGCGACCTCGGCGGAGAGCGCGGCGCCGGGTGCCTTGGCGGCGGGAGTGGCGGGAGCCTGAGCCGGCGCCGGCGCGGCGGCCGGTTCGGTCGCGGCGACAGAAACAGTCGCAATCAGGGCAAGGGCTACGGCGGACAGTTTCATGGTAAGGGGAGTAGACAAGAGATAGTCCTTAAGTTTCCTGGATGCCGATACTATTTTGCCCGGCCGTCGCCCGCGGGCCGGCTCCGCCAATACTCGGCTTGATCCATCTTCACCCTTTCCTGCTCAAGTTCAGCAGCGGCTCCCGGGGTGACGTTGGAGATCGCGTTGAAGAGGCGGTGGACTCGCTGGAGCTCCGACATTTTCTTCTGATTCTCGTAGGAGCCACGGGCTCGCGCTGATGGCGACGAGCCAATGATGGGGATATACCAGCTGTTCAGTGCCCACTCCAAATCGGTCAGTGACTGCTTGTAGGCAGCCAGGGCCTTTTGCTCAACGGCCTTGTCGGTCAGCCAGACATCGGGGTCATGGCCGGGCGGGCGTTTTTCCTTCACGGTAAATTTGGGCAGGGCGAAGAGGTCGGGGTCGGTTTCGGTGCCGCTGTCATGCGGCTGGTCGAGCACCTTCGGGGGCGGCGGCGTGAACGGCGGCAGGCTGGCCCGGATTTCCTCTTTCAACCGGGGAGAAGTCTTCACCGGCCCCGCCGGATCTTGCGCCGCGAGCATCCCGGTCACGACGAAAGCAAGCAGGGGCAGGCTGGCGGTTTTCATCGGGGGGAGCACGGTGAGACACTCGGCGGGCCGGTTGTTTCCTGCAAGCCGGCGAAATCCCCCGCCCGGGATTTAACCTTACTTTAGCGACTGCGCCAGGGCGCGCAGCCGCGGCCACTGGTGATCCGGGATGGCGGGACCGAGGTGTTGCACGCACTCGGCGCCGAGGGCCGAGCCGAGCGCGCCGGCGCCAGCGAGGGACAGGCCGCGCAGGTGACCGTAGAGAAAGCCGCCGGCCCAGGCGTCGCCGGCACCAGTGGTGTCGTTGACGCGCTCGACCTTGACGGGCGCGATGCGGTGCAGGTCGGAACCCTGGGCGACCCACGCGCCGTCCTTGCCGATCTTCACGCAGGCGATGCCGCCGTAGCCGGCGAGCTGGCGGGCGTAGGCATCATAGGAAGCGTCCTTCTGGAACAGCGCTCGGACCTCATCCTCGTTAGCGAAGACGACGTGCACGCCCTGCTGCAGCTGCGCGAGGATCCAGTCGCGGGCGACATTGACGACCTCGAAGGAGGAGAGTTCGAGGCTGATGGTGCAGCCGGCGGCACGGGCGGTGCGCGCGACCTTCTCCGCGAGGTCGGGGTTGAACAGCAGGTAGCCCTCGATGTGCGCGTGCTTCGCGCCGGCAAAATCCACCGCAGTGATCTCATCCGGGCTGAGCGTCATGGCGGCGCCGAGGCAGGTGCGCATCGTGCGCTGGCCATCGGGCGTGACCAGAGAAAGGCAGCGGCCGTTGGGCAGAGCGGTGTGCTTGAAGCGCGAGCCATCGCCGCCGGCGGCGGTGAAGTTGGCGCGGTAATCCTTGGCCGTGACGTCGCCGCCGATCTTGCCGAGGAAAGTGGTGCGCAGGCCGAGCCGGGTGGCGCCGAGCACGGCGTTGGCGGCCGAGCCGCCCGGCGTCACAGCGTAGTCCGTGCCGAGCTGGCCGACGAGCCGTTCGATATCCGTGTGGTCGACGAGCACCATGCCGCCCTTCTCGCCGGCCACGTGGGCGGTGAGGAACGACTCGGGGACGTGCGCGAGCAGATCCATGATGGGATTGCCGATGCCGATGAGTTCAAACGAGGGCGAGGACATGGAAAGGAATGCGGAGGGAGTTCACCACGAAACACACGAAAGACACGAAAGGGGAAGTCTTTTAACCACGGATTTCACGGATGGGCACGGATGAAGCAGGCCTTTATCCGTCATTGATCCGGGCAATCCGTGGCAAATGAGCAACTGCGATTGAGTGGCGCACACCCGCCAGGCAATTTTCGTGTGTTTGGCGTATTTCGTGGTGACCAATCGGAGGCGGTCAGCTGACGGTCAGGCTGGTCGCGAGGATTGGGTCGTCATCGACCTCGATCACGATGGAATAGTCGCCCGGCTGCTCGAAGCGGAGATTGCGGAGCTCGTTGATCAGGTTGATGCGGTGCAGGGGGCTCTGGGACTCGAACTCGCGGTGCAGCAGCTCGGCGGGATTGGTGGGATCGAGGCCCATCGACATCTTGATCTTGTGCGTGCCGGGCTGGACGTCGGTCAGCGTCAGGAACCACACCATGTAGGGGTGCATGACCGGGAAAGAGCGGGCCTTGATGTTGGAGAACACGCCCAGGATGGTGTGCTTGCCCGAGGCGGGGTCGATGTGGACGCCGTCGCAGGTGATCCAGGCCAGGAGGGAGGGTTTCGACTGCACGGCCGGAGGATGGACGGGGGCGGGGGAGCGGCAAACTATTTTGCGCGTTTTCCGCAGCGGAAAACACCCAGCAGCCACCTTTTCCTTGTGTATGGTTGGGGGGCGGTTTTTGTGCATACCCGTGAAGTATATTTTCGTCACGGGCGGCGTCGTTTCTTCTTTGGGCAAAGGGCTCACGGCGGGGGCGCTCGGCGCCCTCCTCGAGATGCGCGGGCTCAAGGTGCGGATCCAGAAATTCGATCCCTACCTCAACGTCGACCCGGGGACGATGAGCCCCTTCCAGCACGGCGAGGTCTACGTGCTCGACGACGGCGCGGAGACCGACCTCGACCTCGGCCACTACGAGCGCTTCACCTCCGGCAAGCTTTCCCGCCACAACAGTCTTTCCTCCGGCCAGATTTATGAGGCCGTCATCGCGAAGGAGCGCCGCGGCGATTATCTCGGCAAGACCGTGCAGGTGATCCCGCACGTCACGAACGAAATCAAGAAGCGCATCTACGGCGGCGGCAAGGGCGTGGACGTCCTCATCACCGAGATCGGCGGCACGACGGGCGACATCGAGGGCCTGCCGTTCCTCGAAGCCCTGCGCCAGTTCGCTCTCGAGGTCGGCCCGAACAATTGCGTGTTCATCCACGTCACGCTGATCCCCTTCCTGAAGGCGGCCGGTGAACTGAAGACGAAGCCCACGCAGCAGAGCGTGGCCAAGCTCCGCGAGATCGGCATCCAGCCGCACATCCTGTGCTGCCGCTGCGACCACCCGATGACGCAGGACATGAAGGAAAAGCTCTCCATGTTCTGCAACGTGCCGGCGAAGGCCGTCATCGAGGAGATGGATGTCGAGTCCTCCATCTACGAGCTGCCGATCATGCTCCAGAAGGAAGGCCTCGACCAACTCGTGGTCCAGCAGCTCGGCCTGAAAGCCCGGCCGAACCCGAAGAACATCTGGGCCGAGGTGGTCCGCCGCATCAAATCGCCCAAGCACGAGGTGAAGATCGGCGTGGTCGGCAAATACATCGAGCTGCAAGACGCCTACAAGTCCGTCTACGAATCGCTCTCCCACGCCGGCATCGCGAACCACGCCCGGGTGAAGATCATCCGGATCGACGCCGAGAACCTCGAGTCGAAGGCCGGCTTGTCCAAGTTGAAGCAGCTCGACGGCATCCTGGTGCCCGGCGGTTTTGGCGATCGCGGCATTGAGGGCAAGATCGCCGCCGCCGGCTACGCCCGGAAGCACAAGATTCCCTACTACGGCCTGTGCCTCGGCCTGCAGGTCGCGATCATCGAGTTCGCCCGCAACGTGCTCCGGTTGAAAAACGCCAACTCCGTCGAGTTCGACGTTAAGACGCCGCACCCGGTCATCGCGCTGATGGACGAGCAGCGCCACGTCGTCCTGAAGGGCGGCACGATGCGCCTCGGCGCCTACGAGTGCAAACTCAAGCCCGGCACCCTCGCGCGCAAAGCCTACGGCCAGGAGATTGTGTCCGAGCGCCACCGCCACCGCTTTGAGGTCAACAACGACTACCTGCCCCGCCTCGAGAAGGCCGGCATGATCATCAGCGGCTGGAACCCGAAGCGCGGCCTCGTTGAGGTGGCCGAGCTGAAGGGTCACCCGTGGTTCCTCGGCGTGCAGTGCCACCCGGAGTTCCAGTCCAAGCCGAACAAGGCCCACCCGCTCTTCGCCGCTTTTATCGCCGCCGCGATCAAGAACCAGAAAAAGCGGTAGGGCGAATTCTCCGGATGAGCCGCGGCTCGTCAGGGACGACTCGCCCTACCAGTCACGATCCAACCCCATGATTTTCGACCCGAAAAAGCTCCTCCTCCTCGCCGGCCCGTGTTCGCTGGAAAATGAGAAGGTCTGCCGCGCCGCCGCCGAGACGCTGACTAAGATCGGCAAAAAGCACCCGGAGCTGAAGATCGTTTTCAAAGGCTCGTTCGACAAGGCCAACCGCACCTCGCTCAGCGGTGATCGCGGCCCGGGCATGGACGAGGGCCTCGCGCTGCTCGCCCTCATCAAGAGGGACTACGGCTTTCCGGTCGTCACTGATTTCCATGAGCGCCAGCAGGCCGCCGTCGTCGCCGAGGTGTGCGACGTGCTGCAGATCCCCGCGTTCCTCTGCCGCCAGACCGACCTGCTGCTCGCCGCTGCCGCGACGGGCCGCGTGGTCAACGTCAAGAAGGGCCAGTTTCTCTCGCCGCAGGAGATGGAATTTGTCGTCAGCAAACTGAAACAGGGGAAGGCCAAGGAAATCTGGCAGACCGAGCGCGGCACCACTTTCGGCTACCAAAACCTCGTGGTCGACATGCGCTCGTTCGCGCAGATGAAGGCGCTCGGGCATCCCGCGATCTTCGATGCCACTCACAGCGTGCAGCAGCCCGGCGCCGCCGGGGGCAAGACGGGCGGCCGCCGCGAGTTCGTGCCGCCGCTGGCCCGGGCCGCGCTCGCGGCCGGCGCCGACGGCCTGTTCATCGAGACGCACCCGAACCCCGAGAAGGCGATTTCCGACGGTCCGAACCAGATTCCCACGGCCGAGTTGCCGGCGCTGATCGATGCGTGCCTCGCCGTGTGGCAGGCGGTGCGGGGAGGTTGATGTTTGTGGAGGGCCCAGCTCCAGCTGGGCCGCGAGCGTAACATCGCGCTCGCGCACACGGCTCAGCTGGAGCTGAGCCCTCCAAAAGAATCAATCACCGATCCCACCTTACAACTGTTTGACCGCGCCGCCCGGCAGCGCATCGTGTCCGGCAACCAAGTATCCCCTCATGTCCACCTTCATCATTGACGTGCCGGTGCCCTCCATGGGCGCCACGGTGAGCGAGCTCACCGTCATCAACCTCGCCGTCGCCCCCGGCACCTCGGTCGCCAAGGGCCAGAAGCTCGCCGCACTCGAAAGCGACAAGTCGGCCTTCGACTTCGAGTCACCCGCCGCCGGCACCGTGCTTTCCATCATGGCCAAGAACGGCGCCGCGATTACCTCGGGCCAGCCCTTCCTCCGCCTAGAGACGAGCGACGAGAGTCTCCGGCATTTGGAAGTTGTAGCCAGGGCCGTTGGCCCGGGTCCGGGGTCAGCGACCCCGACTACAGCCCAGAACCCAAACCCCGGAACCCAGACCCTAATCTGGACTCCCCGCGCCACCAAGATGGCGCAGGAAGCCGGGCTCGATCCCGCGACGCTCACCGGCATCGAGGCCACCGGCCCGGGTGGTCGCGTTTCGGGCGACGACGTGACGAAATATCTCGCGGGCCGGAAGTGAATTCGTGTATCGCCCAGCTCCAGCTGGGCCGGTAGGGGCGCTTGCCCCTGTATAGACTCGGGTCAAGGGTAACAAGTGTCCCGGGTAGAGGGTAACACTTTGGAGGTGGCTGGTTGAAGCGGATGATAGCTGCCTTTTGCGCGGGTGGTCGACTCAGTGCAGTCGATCAG
>JANYAM010000035.1 GCA_025361365.1 Opitutus sp.
GGCCGGATCGTGCGGGCGGTCGTGCCGTTTCTCTGTCTCGTGGCCGGCGCCCGGCTCGCGGCGTGGCTGGAAGGCCGGCCGGCCGGCTTGGCGGGCGTGGTGGCCTTGGTGATCGCCGGCACTGCCGCCGTGAATCTGCGCGGGCCGCTGCTGCAGGTATTCCCGGATAAATTTCTCCGGGAAAGCCAGGCCTACTTGCGCCAGTCCCCGACCGCCGCGCTCGATGTGCTGGGGCTTTATTATGCCGAGCACCTGTGGGTGAACTATAACTTCGATCCGCTGCCGTCGCATGAGGTGCTCCGTCAAACGTCGCATCCGCTGCAATATGCGCCCTACCGTTACGAGGGCTATACTCGCGAGGAACGTGCCGCGCTGGTGGCGCACGATATTTCCATGCGCCTGGTCCGGTTATCCGGCGTGGACCGGGGCCGGCTCCGGCCCGACAGCCCGCAGTGGCTGGGCTACACCGGACCGGTGCGGATACGCCTCCGCTTTCCCGCGGACCAGCCGGGACAGGCGGAACCTTTGGTCGTGTCCGGCCGCACCGGGACCGGGGATTTGTTCTTCGTGAAGTATGTTGACGAACATCATGTCCGCCTGGGCGTCGATCATTGGAACGGCAGTGGGTGGTTGTCCGAACCGCTCGAGATCGATTACGCCCAGCCGCATGAGGTGGTCTTTTCCAGCCCCGCGCTCTTTCCCCCGCCGGGGAGCGCGTGGGAAAAGCAGCAGCCCGTGTGGGGCCCGGTGCACGACCTCCTGATCGTCGGGTTCGATGGCCGGCTGATCCGGCTGGCGCCGCAGGTGACGCACCCAACCGAGGCCCGGGAAATTGTGATCGGTTGCAATCTCATCGGCGGTTCCTTGGTCCGCCTCAATTTCACCGGTCGCATCGAGGCGGTGACCCCGGTCACGGCAGCCCAGCTGGCGGAGCTCACCCCGATCATTCAAGCGCAATTTGACTGGCGGAGCGCCGAGTGGGGCGGGGCGCCCGGGCCCTTCGAGTTATCGCTGGAGCTGCAGCAGCTGCCGCTGGGCCTGGCCACGCCGCTCGCGGGAAGCGGCAAGCGCGGGCAGGGTGATCTGCTGTCGATCCTCCGGCTGGATCCGGACACAGTGGTATTTGAACTGGATCAATGGGGGTCGGGCGCCAAGCGCAGCCCGCCCATCAAGGTGGATTCCCGCCAGCCACTCAACCTGAGCATCTCGCTGGGCGGGTTCATGCCGGAGGCGGCGTCCTTTTATCAGCAACACCCCGACCTGACGGGTCTGCGGAACTTCGTGATTGTGCTGAGGGATGGACAGACCGAGTGGATTGAGCCGGCCGAATTTGCCGCGGCAGGCGGGGCGTGGGCGATTGGCCGCAACGGCCCGGAGGCGCAATCTTCCGGCCGGCAGTTCAACGGGCGCATGGACGGGCTGAAGGCGGCCGACCCCGACCAGATCTTGGGCAAGACCTACCGGCTGGATGGCCGGGTGGGCCGGGCGGGACTGGGCGGGGGATTTCCGGGACCGGTGCGGATGAAGGTCAGGTTTCCGGTGGACCGGGCCGGTGGCGGCGAGCCTTTGCTTTGCAGCGGGGTCACGGGAGCGGGAGATTTCCTATATGTCCGCTATGAGCAGGACGGAGCGCTGCGTTTCGGGTTCGACCACTGGGGATCGGGCGGCGCGCTTTCCGAACCGGTGCGCGTCGCGCCCGGGGTGATACATGACTTGGTGGTCAGTGCGGGTTTCCTGTATCCCGCGGCGGCGGACGACAAGGATGGGCGCGCCTTGCGCCAGCTGGTCTGGGTGGAATTGGACGGGCGCGTGATCCTGCAGACGCAATCCCCGGTCCATCCCGCTGACTCCGCGCGGTTGATGGTGGGGGTGAACTTGATCGGGGGCTCAACCTCGGACCGGGTCTTCACCGGTTTCATCCAGGAGGTGCAGGCGCTGCCGCCCGATTACGTGCTCACCCGATTGACGCCACCGGCACATTAGCCGCGAGCCGCCGCCACAACCAGACAAGGGTGGCGGGCAAGAGGATCGTCCAGCCGAGCAGGCAAAGCCAGTAGCAGGCCGCGAGCAGAAAGGGCGGGGCAAACCGGATGGTGACTTCACTGGTGCCGGCCGGCACGGGAAACATGGCGAGGTTGTCGGGCGAACGCTCGACCGGCACGGATTGGCCGTTGATCTCGGCGCGGTACCCTTTCAGCCACAGCCGCGGCGTCTCCAGATAGGCGGCTTCGGGGGCGTTGACCGTCACGCGATAGGGAATCCAGGATTTGACCGCGACCGGCAGTTGCTCCGGGTCATAGCGCCAGAGTTCGTAGCGGGCGAAATCGAAACCCTCATCAATGGGCCGCTGCGGAAAAATGACCGTGAAGCGCGGAGCTTCACCACCGGATTTCCGGGTGAACAACGAGATGATCCCGGGGCTTTTCGGCAGAGTGCCAAAGGCCCGGCTGCTCTGGCGGCGATTGGAGACCACCCCCGAGTCCGGCAGGATGTATTCGCGAAAAATATCTGAGCCCCGGATCTGCAGATAGCCGGTCAGGTCCGGGGCCCGCGATTCGAGCCAGAGGACCAGCGGTTGGTTGGGCGGCAACGTCAGGTCCGAGTCCAGGGTGTAATAGACGCTGTGGTGGTCATTGACGGCGTGGAAGATTCCATGGGCCAGCAGGGCCGTGCCTTGGGGATCAGGCGCCGGGAGCGCCCCTTTGCGCGCGGCGCTCTCGATGTTGGCCGCGAGCGGCGTTCCGTCCTTCCGCAGCAACCGGTGTTCGAGCACCGGATCCATGTAGCCATGGCTGAAGTAGCCCGGCACGGAGGCAAAAGAGGTGAAGGGATAGCGGGAGAGGGTGAGGTTGTGCCTTTCATACACCACGTGGCTTTGGGGATCATGCGGAATGCCGGCGGCGGCCCGCCCGATCAGCACGTTGGCCTGGCGGCCCGACCAGACGAGTAAGGGCAGCAGCCCAATGAAGAACAGCCATCCCTTCCATGCGGGAGTCCCGGCCCGTTCCTCGCGATGCACGGCCGCAAAGAAAAAGATGACGAAAAACGCCCAGATGGGCACCAGCCTCTGCATGGGCCAGTTATTCGTCATCGCCATGACGAAGGAGGGCATCTTTTGCCAGAACCAGACCGTCACGTAGGGCACTGGCACGAACAGCACTACGAACCCGGCGACCCCCAAGCCTAGGAGCTTGGCGCCGGCGCGGCGGCGCCAGGGGAACCAGGCGACGGCCCACACCAGCACATAGAGGAGGGCATAGCCCGGCTGGTTGTCGGACGGAATCCCGACGGTTTTGCTCAGCGGGAGAAAAGTGCCGGGAAAGGACTGCACAATCTCGGCGGCGGCCTGGCGCCCGGCGATCTCGACGTAAAGGGTGTTCTCGAGCAACAACACCGAAATCACCGGCAGGCAGCCGAGCACGCCGAAGATCGCCACGCCCATCGTGATGAAAGGCAGCACGCGCGGGCCGCGGAAAAACAGCAACTTGACGCCGTAGGCCAGGCTGGCCAGCAGGGTGGTCCAGAAGGCGATCGGAGGGTGGGCGATCCAAAGGCCCGAGGTGCCCGCCGCCAGAGCCAGATGACCGGCGACATCGTTGGTCGTGGTCACCCGCCAAAGGCCGAAGCAAACGGCGGGCAGAAAGGGCAGTGCGACAAAGGTCATATACTGGTCGCCTCCGAAGACCGGCGTAAGCACCGCCGGGCTCGCAATGCACACCAGGGCCGCGCTGCAGGCCAGCAGGGGTTGGCGCGGCAGGATGGCTCGCAGGAAAAAATAAGCGGAAAGGACCGTCACTCCCATGTTCAGGGCGACCAGCAGGTTTTTCAGGCTGAGAAAAGTCAGGGACTGGCCGGTCAGGAGATCAAGGAGCACGCCAAAATGTTGGAACCATGGCGCCAGGCGCAGGGGCGAGACCGCGCCATTGAAGGCATATTCGGTGGCGCCCGCCCAGACCGGGAATTGCCCGGCCCGAACCTGGGTGACAAAATCGGACAGCATCGTGTCATACCAATACGCATCGCCCGCTCCGATGGGCCGGTGCGTGTAGAAGGGCCGCACCAGCCAGACCGCCGCGCCCAGCAAGACCAGCCAGCGCCCAGCCTCACCTAGCGAGGGCCAGCCGGGCTGGAGATAAAATTTGCCCATGACCAGCCGCAGGCAACCGCCACTGAGTATGACGGTCCCGGCCAGCCACCAAGCCGCGGGCCAGGAGATGTCCCCGATGGTCCAGGCCGCGAGCCAGAGGGCGGCTAGCGCCAGCAGGGCGGCCAGCGCCAGACCACCGGCCGCGCGCCCGGGCCAGTGACGCCAGCGACCGTGGCCGCCGCACAGGCACCAGCCGAGTCCGGCCGCCAACGCTAAGGTCAGGGCAAAATAAACCGGAGGCCGGCCCTCGTGGCCACGGA
>JANYAM010000036.1 GCA_025361365.1 Opitutus sp.
GCGCAGCTCGGCGAGGTTGAGCACGACGGAGAAGCGCGCGCGATTGTCGACCAGCACGTTCCCGTCACGGTCGAGGATGCGGCCGCGCGGGCCCGGCACGACGATCCGCCGCTGGTTCTGCAGCCGCTCGCGCTCGCTGAATTTGAGGGTGCGGAAGAGCTGCTGGAACGCCATGCCGCCGACCAGCACGAGGATCAGCGCGGCGACAATCCCGTGGAAAACGAGCAGACGCGGATTGCGGGCGCGGTGGGATTCGATCGTGCGGCTCATGGTCGGGAAAATCTCAAACGCCAGTGGTCAAAGGCCAAACCGGGATCAAGCCAAGGCAATGAGAAATGAAGATTCCGCAACCGCGCATGTTTGGCGTCTGTGATTTGGCGTTTGATGTTTGCGGGTGCTAAATTTGCACCCGTCTTCCGGTCTCGGGGTGGATGGCGACCAGCTCCATCGCGCGGTCCTGCAGCGCCAGGAACCAGGGGGTGATCAGCACCAGGAAAAGCTGCGAGGCGAGCAGGTCGACAAAGATGCGCAGCCAGGCCGCGCCCGGCCGCGGGTTGTGGCCGACGAGGAGGAAGGAAAGCACGATGACGAGGAACAGGTTGGCGAAAAGCGCCACGACGATGCCAAACACCGCGCCCTCGCGCGGGAAACGCTGGCGGCCATAGAGCAGGGTGGCGTGGACGAGACCGAGCAGCACCATGCTCGTACCGAAGGGGACGGGTTCCACCGCGTCGACCAGCAGCCCGGTCAGCAGGATGGCGATGAGGCCGTGCTTCCGGTCGAGCCGGAGCGACGAATAGACGACGAACAGGCCGCCGACGTAGAGGTGCACCGCCGAGCTGGTGAGGGCGTTGTTGGCCAGGCCGACCAACCACCACAGCAGCAGGTTGGCCCCGACGACGATCAGCCAGCGCGGGTCGTATCTACGCATGGCGGGGATTTCTGTAGCGGCGCTCTGTGAGCGCCGGACGGTGGTCATAGACCGCCGCTACAGGGTGAAGGTGGCCGGATGTCATTACAGTTCCTCCGGATTGAGCGGCACGAGCACGGTGACCTCGGTCAGGGAACCAAGGCGCGCGTCCAGCGCCACCTCGCCGATCTTAAAGAGGCCGTCGGCGCTGGGCTCCAGGCTGGTGACATCGCCGATGACCAGGCCCGGCGGGAAAATGCCGCCGAGGCCCGAGGTCACCAGGCGCCGGGGTGCCGCCGGGCTCGCCGTGACGTCCAGCGGCACGAACTCCAGGGTGCCGCGCGGGGAGCTGAAGGATTTGTTGAGGCCGCCCTGGTAGCTGATGGGGCGGTTGTCGCCGGACACGGTGGCGGCGACGCGGAAGGACTGGCTGGTGATGAGGTCCACGACCGCGGTGTAACGGTGCACCTCAATTACGCGGCCGACGACGCCACCGGCGAAGACGACGGGCGCGCCGACGGGGATGCCGTAGTTTTCGCCCTTGCGGATGATCACGCGGGACCACCAGCCGGATTCATCGCGCCGGGCCACGCGGGCGGGCTCGAAGCGGAAGCTCGGCATCGAGGGCAGCTTGAGCAGGTTCTCGAGGCGGAGAATCTCGGCCTCGAGCTCCTTGTTCTGCTGCACGCTGTATTCATACTGGGCGATGAGCCCGGAGAGATCCTTGCCGGCCTTCAGCAGTTCGTCCTTCGAGTGCAGGCGGTTCGACCAGAAGGTCTGCAGGTCCTGCACGTAGGAATCGGCGACGATGAGCGGCGCCTGGATGGCGAAGAAAGTCGCGCGCGTGAAGGTCTTCAGCACGAGCGGCAGCAGCAGCCAGACGAGCAGGATCACGCCGAGCGTGAAAAAGGGACGGGCCTGGTCGAAGCGTTTCGGGAGCACGGCGGATTAGGTAGCCCGGAACAGGGGACAGTGACAAGCCTTCGACAGCGAATAGGGGAAGGGTGGAACCCGGCCTCCGGACGGGTTTGTTTGACGTGCGTCCGGAAAACCCGCCCGGAGGTCGGGTTCCACCTTAAAAGTCCGCGGCGATGCGATGAAGCTCGTCGATGTTGGTCAGGAACACGCCGGTGCCGTTGGCCACGGCGGAGAGCGGGTCGTCGGACACGGTGACCGGCAGGCCGGTCTTCTCGGAGAGCAATTTGTCGATGCCGCGGATGAGGGAGCCGCCGCCGGCCATCACGAAGCCGCGGTCCACGAGGTCGGCGGAAAGTTCGGGCGGGCAGCGCTCGAGGGCGGCGCGGACGGCCTCGACAATGGCGCCGACGGTGTCGGCCATCGCCTCGCGGATTTCCTGGGAAGTGATGTGGATGGTCTTGGGCAGGCCGGCGACGGAGTCGCGGCCCTTGACCTCCATGGCCAGCTCGGTCTCGAGCGGGTAGGCGGAGCCGATGGTTACCTTGATCTCTTCCGCCGTGCGCTCGCCGATCAGCAGGTTGTAGGCGCGCTTCATGTAATTGATGATGGCGAGGTCGAACTCATCGCCGGCGACGCGGATGGACTTGGAAAACACGATGCCGGAGAGCGAGATGATCGCGATTTCCGTGGTGCCGCCGCCGATGTCGACGATCATGTTGGCGGCGGGTTCGTCGACCGGGAGGCCGACGCCGAGCGCGGCGGCCATGGGCTCGAGGATCGTGATGACTTCGCGGGCGCCCGCGTGGGTGGCGGACTCCTTCACGGCGCGCTTCTCGACCTCGGTGATGCCGGAGGGGATGGCGACGACGACGCGGGGCGACACGACCTTGGAATTGTTGTGCACCTTCTTGATGAAGTAGCGGAGCATCGCCTCGGTGATGTCGAAGTCGGCGATCACGCCGTCCTTCATCGGGCGGATGGCGGTGATGTTGCCCGGGGTGCGGCCGAGCATCTTCTTGGCTTCGTCGCCGACCGCGAGGACCTTGCGGGAACCGGTGTGGACCGCGACGACAGAGGGTTCGCGGAGCACGATGCCCTTGTCCTTGACGTAGACGAGGGTGTTGGCCGTGCCCAGGTCGATGCCGATGTCGTTGGAGAAAAGTCCCAGCAGTTGGTTGAACATTGTGGCGGTGGCGGGGGGTTGGGGAATACAAGCGGGCCGCCGCGGAAATTGTCAAAAGCAAACTCGCTGGCGAAAAACGATTTAGGCCATGGGCTGAGGGCTTGACGGGGGGCCGGGGATGGGCCGAGTTATTAGCCCGAGATGCACGGAATCGATTTCATCAAGGACCTGGCGGTCGTCATGCTCGTGGCCGGTTTGGTGGGCTGGGGCTGCCATCGCATCGGTTTGTCCGTGGTCGTCGGCTTCCTCGTGGCGGGCGTCGTCATCGGCCCGCATACGCCGCCATTCTCGCTGGTGACGAACATCGAGAGCATCGAGACGCTGGCGCAGGTCGGCCTGATCTTCCTCATGTTCTCCATCGGCCTGAGCCTGAGCCTGCGCAAGCTGCGGCGCCTGGGCGTCTCGCTGGTGCTGGCCACCTTTACCGGCGCCCTCGTGATGTATCTCCTGACCCGCGCGCTGGGCGGGGCGCTCGGCCTGAGCCCGGTGGAAACGGCCTTCCTCGCGGCCATGCTCATGGTCTCGAGCTCGGCTATCATCAACAAGGTCCTGGTCGAGACCGGCTCGACCCACGAGAAGTCCGGCCAGCTGGCCATGGGCGTCTCGGTGCTGGAGGACATCGTGGCTATCGTGATGCTAACCGTCCTGAGCTCGCTGGCCTCCATCGGCGGGGCCAAAGCCTCGATCGGCTCGACGCTGGGCCTGCTCGGGGCCTTCATCGTGCTGGCAGGCATCGGCGGCATGCTGCTGGTGCCGTGGCTGCTCAAGAAGATGAGCCTCACGGCCGGCGAGGAACTCCCGACGATCGTGGTGGCGGGCATGCTCTTCATCCTGGCCTGGCTGGCGGACCGGGCGGGCTTCTCACTCGCGCTGGGCGCCTTCATGCTCGGGGCCATTGTGGCGGAGACACCGCACAAGACGCAGATCGGCCGCGCCTTCGAGGGTATGCGCGACGTGTTCAGCGCGGTATTCTTCGTCTCCATCGGCATGTTGATCGATCCGCGGGCCGTGGCCGACTCCTGGCTGCTGATCCTCGGCATCGGCGCGTTCGTGCTAGTGGCGCGGCCGGTGGCGGTCGCGATAGGCATGCTGCTGATCGGCGGCTCGACGAAGGAGTCGTTGCGCGTCGGCCTGTCGGTCACGCCGCTCGGGGAATTTTCCTTCATCATCGCGCAGATGGGCGTCGCGGCGGGCGTCCTGCCCCCCAAATACCAGGCGCTGGCTGTCGGCGTGTCGCTCATCACCACGCTGGTCGGCCCGCTGCTGACCAAACGTTCCGACGCGATCAGCGGCTGGGTGGCCGCGCGGCAACCGCAATGGCTCGCGGACTGGGAAGGCTACTATCACCGCTGGCTGGAGCGAATGCAGCAGCGCGAACGCCAGAATATGCTTTGGCAGATGAGCAAGAAGCGCTTCATCCAGATCGGCGTCGAGATCATGCTGGTCACCGGGTTGCTGGTCTTTTCCGAGCAGGTGTTCGGGCTAGTGCGTGATTTCCTGCCGATCGACCGCAGTTTCCCGCGCGGGGCCGAGATCTTGTTCTGGAGCGGCTTGGGCCTGCTGGCGCTCGCGCCGATGATCGCCATCTGGCGCAACGTCTCGGCGCTGTCGCTGCTCTACGCCCAGGTCGGCACGCAGGGCCACCCCAAGGCGGCCACGCTGGCCCCGGTGGCCGAGGCGGCCCTGAAGGGTGGCGCGGCCCTGCTGCTCCTGCTCTGGCTTAGCGTCATCCTGCCGGTCAGCGGCGTGACGCGCTGGCTGCCGGTGGTGGCCGTGGCGATCCTGCTCATCGGTTTCCTTTTGCTGCGGCGCCGGCTGATCTACTGGCACAGCGTGCTCGAGGTGGAACTCGAGGTGATGATGAACCAGGGCGACCAGAAGTTCACCGGTACCACGGCGCCGTGGATGGCGGCGCACCGCGAGTGGAACCTGACGCTGGGTGATTGCGTGCTGCCCGACCTGGCGGACGCGCGCGGCCGGACATTGAGCGACCTGGCGCTGCGCACGAAGTTCGGCTGCACGGTCGCCGGCGTGGAGCGCTCCGGCGTGATGGTCGGCAACCCGACCGGCGACATGATCCTTTACCCGCGCGACAAGGTGCTGCTGCTCGGCGACCCGCAACAGGTGGCGGCCGGCAAAGAATCCCTCCTGCATGCGTCCGGCACGCCCAGCGTGTCGAATTTCGACGAAGTGCGCATGGAGGCGATCGAGTTGCCGCCCGGCTGCGGGCTGCACGGCCAGACGCTGGCCGAGGTGGCGCTCAGCCGCATCTACGGCCTGCAGGTGGCCGGCATCCGCCGCGCCGGGATGCGCATCCCCAATCCGCATGGCGAGGAGAAGCTCTTCACGAGCGATGAGCTCCTTGTGCTCGGCAGCCCGGACCAGATTTCGACCTTCAAGGCGAGCCTGCGGAACGAGGGCTCGCCGCGGCCGTATCCG
>JANYAM010000023.1 GCA_025361365.1 Opitutus sp.
ACCAGTAATACCAGCCGTGGAGGTTGCGGTCGAGGTGCGCCTCCCACACGCCGTGCCAGCCGCCCGCCTCCTCCTGCCGGTCGAGCTCGTAGCCGAAGGCCTTGTCCATCTCCTCCAGTTTTTCGCAGAGGAAAAGCCGCACGTGCTTCGCCCGAGGGGCGAACAGCCGGAAGGTCGTCTCGCCGCGGCGCACGATCGCGCCGAGCGGCAGGTCGCTGCGCATCTCGCAGAAGAATTTCCCGAGCCGCACCCGCGTCTTCGGCGCCTCCTTGCCGTCGCGCACGTGGATGACCGAGTAGGCCTGGTTGAGCAGCACCGGCTCCGTGGTCGTGAACTCGAACAGGTTGCGTCCCGTCCGGTGGCTCAGCAGCGCACGGTTGAAGTGGCCCTTGCCGTCGGGCACGAGGTTCGTCGCCTCGCGGGGCAACTCGAGCCAGCGGTTGTCGCCCGTGACAAATTTAAACTGCTGCGGCGGCTCCGTGAGCAGCGCCGCGCCGGACTTGCGCAACAGCCATGCGGCCCGGCCGTTCACCTCGCCGGCTTCGAGCGCCCAGTCAGCCAGGCCGACCGCCTGCTCCCAGCCATTAAAGTCGCCGGCGACATAGACGGGCATCTTGCCGAACTCGACCCAGCTGTGCTCCGCCGGATCAAGCACGAAGACCACCGACCCGGTCTCGTCCACGTAATAGGCCGCCTCGTCGGCGTAAAGCGACGGCGACGCAGGCCGGAGGTCGGCGAAGGCGAAACCATGGTCGCCCGGCGCCAGCAGCGGCAGCGAGGCGCCGGTCCAGTCGGCGTCGAGCTCGATGATGCCGCCCGAGGTCGAGCTCAGCCACGCCCGGGCAATGCGCTGGGCTTGTTCGAGAGTGAAGGGAGCGCGGGTGTTCACGGGCGGAAGTTACTTTCCAGCAGTTGCCGCGCCACGCAAGCGTCGAGAAACCAAGTCATTTCAAGCACAGAGATCACAGAGATGGAATCCCTGCTCTATGCACTCTGTGTCCTCTGTGTTTAAAATTTCCGGGTTCAGGCCCGAAAATTAGTGTTCATTAGTGCCCATTAGTGGTTTCCCTTCCCGATATGTCCCGTGAACGCCTCCTCGTCGCCTTGTCCGGCGGCGTCGACAGCAGTGTCGCCGCCCTCCTGCTCAAGCAGCAGGGGCACGACATTGTCGGCGCCTACATGAAGAACTGGATCAACGAGGACAACGTCATCGGCCACTGCCCGTGGATGCAGGACATCGACGACGCCCGCGCCGTGGCCGACAAAATCGGCATCGAGTTCCGCGTCGTCAACCTGATGGCCGATTACCGCCGCCTCGTCGTGGACTACCTGCTCGACGGCTACCAGCGCGGCCTCACGCCCAACCCGGACGTGATGTGCAACCGCGAGATGAAGTTCGGCGTGTTCGCGAAGTATGCGCAGACCGAGGGCTTCGCGGGTGTGGCCACCGGGCACTACGCCCGACGGGTGGAGCGCGTTGCCCCCAACGCGCATTCCCCATCCAACGCGTTGGGGGCAACGCGTTCCACCTATTCCCTCCTCGAAGGCCTCGACAAAAACAAGGACCAGTCCTACTTCCTCGCCCTGCTCTCGCAGGCGCAGCTCGCCGCGGCGCGTTTTCCCATCGGCCACCTCGCCAAGCCCGAGCTTCGCGCGCTCGCGGCCGACGCGAAGCTGCCGACCGCCGCGAAGAAGGACAGCCAGGGCATCTGCTTCATCGGCGAGGTGAAGATGGCGGACTTCCTGAAGACCTATGTGCCGGAGCACCCGGGCCCGATCGTCCGCGCCACCGACGGCCAGATCATCGGCGAACACCGCGGCCTGCACTATTACACCATCGGCCAGCGCCGTGGCATCCGCATTCCGTCCAACACCGACGACAAGGCCTACGTCGTCACCGGCAAGCGCGCCAACGATCACGCGCTGCTCGTCGCGTTCGACGGCCCCGACGCCCCCGGCCTGTGGACGAACGAGTGCCGCGTGCACGGCGTCAGCTTCATCGGCGAACCGATCACGGAAAAACGCCGCATCGAGTGCAAGGTCCGCTACCGCGACCCGCGCGTCTTTATCGAATTCACGCCCGATGGTAGGGCGCGGACTCCGCTCCGCGCCGGCGGTGACGGAGTCACCGCCCTACCTCAAGGCGCGACGATCAAATTCGACCAACCCCAGCGCGCTCTCGCCTCCGGCCAGATCATGGCGCTCTACGACGGCGAGCAGCTGCTCGGCGGCGCGGTGTTCGCCTAAGCCTGTGTTTTTGTGGGAGGGGCTTTATGCCCCGACTCAGCCGGCCGGCAGTGGTCCAGTCGGGGCATAAAGCCCCTCCCACTTTGTCACCCGCGAACTTCGCATATTTTTTCGCACAAGCCGGCTTGCCAGCCAGCGTCGCCTCCGGCTGAATCCGCCGCGTATCCGCTTGCCGCACTCACTATGACCGAACCCAAGTTGGAAGCGTCCGGGAAAATTCCCCTGCACTGGCAGATGTTCATCCTGTCGTTCACCGCGCTCTTTCTCGAGCTGATGGTGATCCGGTGGGTGCCGTCCGTCGTGCGACTCGTCGCCTACTACGCCAACCTGATGCTCCTGAGTTCGTTTCTCGGGCTCGGGCTCGGCGCGATGGCCAGCGCCCGCAAATGGCGCCTCTTCGGCTGGGTGCCGGTGCTGCTCGCCATCGACATCGGCACGCTGCTGCTCTGCCGCCAGCTGGCGATCGGCTCCAGCACCGCGGAAATGCGCTTCAGCGCCGCCGGCCTGCAGCTGACGAATTTCTCCATTCTCTTCGGGCTCTTTGTCGTGAACGCCCTGATCTTCGTCCCGATCGGCCAGCAGATGGGCCAGCTCTTCGGCGCCCTGCCCCGCCTGTCGGCCTACGCGTGGGACCTCGGCGGCAGCCTCTGCGGCACGCTCTGCTTCGGCCTGTTCTCGCTGCTGCATTTTTCCCCGGTGTTGGGCATGGCCGGGGTCATGCTGCTCTATCTCAGCCTCACGCCGTGGCGGCGCTGGGCGTGGAGCGTGCCGGTGCTCGGACTGGTGCTGTTCGGCATGGCCGCCGCCAATGATCCCGCCACGCGCTGGTCGCCCTACTATCACATCGTGGTGCGCGACATGGCGACGAAGCAGGCCCTGACCGAGGCGCCGCCGGGCCTGGCCACGATGCAGGATCCGCCGCTCTTCGTCGTCAGCGTCAACCAGGACTTCTACCACATCGACGGCTCGCAGAATCCCGCGCGCTACAGCCCGGGTTCCCCGGCCGGGGAACTGGCCGCGAAGCAAAAGGCGCAGTATCGCGTCCCCTATCTCCTCGGCGGCCCGCGCTCGCGCGTGCTGGTCGTGGGTGCCGGCGGTGGCGCCGACGTGCAGGGCGCCCTCGCGGCGGGCGCCGACTACATCGACGCGGTGGAGATCGACCCGATCGTCGCCGACATCTCGCGGCACTTCAACGCGGACGCCCCCTACGCCGACCCGCGCGTCCACTTGCACGTCAACGACGCCCGCTCTTTCATTTCCCAAGCCAAGCCGGGCTACGACCTCGTCACCTTCGGCTACCTCGATTCGCAGGCGTTGTTCAGCTCCATGAGCAATCTGCGGCTCGACGGCTTCGTCTACACGACCGAGAGCATCCGCTCCGCCTACGGGCTGCTGAACGACCAGGGCGTCCTCATGCTGTCCTTCGGCTATGGGCAGGATTTCGTGCTCTTGAAACTTTATCGCATGGTCGTCGAGGGCACCGGCAAAGTCCCGATCTTCTATGTCGGACCGGGCCACGTGGTGTTCTACGTGCCGCGCGGCCCGGCTCCGGCCATGCTGCCGCGGACCGTCAACGGCCTCGAACTCGCCATGATGCCGGCGATGCCGAAGGTCGAGCCCGCCACCGATGACTGGCCCTTCCTCTACCTCGCGCGCCGGACGGTGCCGACCGACTACCTGATCGTGATCAGCGGCCTGCTCCTCGTGTCGCTGCTCTCGGTCGGCGCGCTGCGTGGCCGGTCGTTCGGCCGCAGCGACGCCCATTTTGCCCTGCTCGGCATGGGCTTCCTCCTCCTTGAGACGAAGAGTATCACCGACTGCTCGCTCTATTTCGGCGCCACTTGGCTGGTGACGCTGCTCGTGGTCACGGGCGTC
>JANYAM010000122.1 GCA_025361365.1 Opitutus sp.
GGTCAGCCCGAACACGCGCTGCCATTTCTTTTTCCGGGTCAGCTGGTAGGCGTAGGCATAGGCGTGGGCCGCCTCGTGGCGCATCAGGCGCATGAACCACTCGGGGCTCTCGCCCTCGACCTCGAGCATCATCGTCCGCTCCAGCCGGCGCAGGCGTTCGTGCGTCAGGAAAAACGGCACGAAGATGGCCGGGATGCCGACGGGCACGAACCATTTGTCGCCGACGTGGCAGGGTGGATAAAACACCAGGCCTTTCGCCGTCAGCTCATCATAGAGCTGCTGCACCAGCGGCTGGAGCGGCGTGCCGGTCAGGGTCAGGCCGAGCTGGGAGATCTTTTTGTCGAGCAACGCTTCGTCGCCCAGATCAGCCCACGCGGTGGTTTCCATCGGCCGAGGGTAAGGGGAGCGCCCCGGCGGCTACAAGCCCGGTCAGAGGACGGAGGGCCAGTCATCGCCATACCTGGGGTCGTATTTGACGGCTGCGATTCGCGGCCTCGACCGATTCAGTCTGCGCCGCCGGTGCCGGTTTTTCATTCGCGCGGCAGGCGGTTCCGGTTACCTTGCCCACCATGAAAAAGCTCCTCGCGGTTGCACTGCTTCTCCTCGCCACGTCGCGGGCCGCCATCGCCGCCGATCCGGCCCCCGGGGTGACGGCCAAGGCCCGGGCGGATTATCCCACGCCGCTCTGCGTGGTGTCCGGCGAGCACCTGGAGGCCGGGAACATTGTGGAGTATGTCTACAAGCAGGCAGGCAAGCCCGACCGGCTGGTGCGGCTGTGCTGCCACAAGTGCGAGACCCGCTTCAAGGCCAACCCCGCGAAGTATCTCGAGAAGCTCGACGCCGCGGCCAAGGCGGCGAAGAAGAACTGAGGCCAGCGGAAACAATTAACGCAAAGAGGCCAGGGCGCGAAGGGCCGGAGCCTAGGCCTTGCGTGGTCGTTTCATCGTCGTATGGAAGCCCATGGATTTTTCCGGCACGCGTGGGGCGGGCGGGGGATCGAGCGCGGAGCACGGCAGTGCGGAGATGGTCATGCCGCAAGGCATGGCCTCGAAACGAAGTGAAGAGGCTCAGGAGCGGGTGCCCTTGGGGCGGCGATCTGAGCAACTGCATGATACGGCGCAGCACGTCCACGATTGCTGTCTCGTGAACGTCGAGCCGGGCGGTGAGCTTGGCTTCAAGTTTCTTCAACTCCGCGGCCAGCTCCTTCGAGCCGGTGAGCAACTCGCGCATCCGCACGAAGGCCCGCACCACGAAGACGCTCAGGCGGACGGCTTGTTCGCTGTTGAGGACATTGGCCGCCATAGCCGGCGGACGAGTTTCGCCTCATCGCGGCGTTTCAATTCGTGTTCCCAAACACGAGCTACCTTCCAGCCCTTGGTGCGGAGAAGACGGTTGACGCGGGCGGCCTGTCAGCCGTAGGCCGGGCGAAGGCTGATCGCGGGCCTTGTTGCCGGTGATTTGTGAGTGCCTGCGCCCCTTGGGCACCCGCATTCACTCACCCCTGCGGGGCCACACCTTCGATGTGACCATCTCCGTGCTTCTGCACTCCGTTTGCCAGCCAGAAGGCGGCCCGGGCCTGTCGTCCGTAGGCTTAGCGAAGGATGATCTTCGGCCAGGTCGCATGCTTGGGGCAGCCGTGCCAGACCTGTCAGCCATAGGCCCGGCGAAGACTGAAGCAGCCGTCCACAAACACTGCGGTCTTGAGCTGGGTGAATAATAATGGGCGCCCTGTTTTAAGGTGTTTTCGAGTCGAGATAGCACTTGCGACAAAAGACCGCTTGGGCGATGTTCGCGCATGGAAATGAGTGAAAACAAGACAGCCTTGACACACATGGTCCAAGCTTCCGGCGTCGCACCGAGCCAAGTTGATGAAGCCTTGGCGTCGTTTGAGATCACGGTGGCGAAAGAGGCGGCGCAATCGGGCGAGCATATGATCATCTTGGAAGAGGATTTCAGCCTGCCGGTAGTCGCCGATTCACTTGAGGTGGGATCAGCCATGACGGGTAAGCAGCTGAACCTGATGATCGGCAATTTGAAGGGTTATATTTCGGGGAACAAGCGGAGGCCGATCTCGGCCGAGCTCGGTTCATTTTTCCTTGATGACAAGCAGCGCTTGAGCTTCAGGATTGAAGCTGGCGCAAGGTAGCCCGCTCCAACCAACATGGCTGCGGAAGCGTGGGGAATTCTGCACCTGTCTGATCTGCACTTCGGGCCCTATCTGCAGCAAACGGAGTCGCACGGCGAGTGGGCGAACATCCCGGGCGCCTTCCCTCATCATTATCGCCTCGTGCAGGGCATGGAATTTCATGCGGCGCTCCTGTTGAAAGAATACAAGGGGCGGATTCTGGCCGCCATCACCGGGGACATGACCACGGCCGGCGAGCCCTCGGCGTATGAGATCATCAACAATTATATCCGGGGCAGGACCTATGTGCGGGGTTTGGCCAAGGCTGGTCTGGGTTTGAGCGACGAGAAGGTGCCTTTTTTTCATGTGCCCGGCAACCATGACTACTGGCATTCGGCCGGCTGGCCGGTCAGCAAATGGAATTACAAGAGCCGCTTCGAGATCTACCGGAAGTATTTTCCCGAGCCCCTGCCAGAGGTCTATCCGGTGGTCCTGAATGGCACGTCGGTGACGATCTATACTTTGGATTCCAACGTGATCGGGCGGCACCGGCTGCCTTTCCAGTTGGATAACATGCTGGGCAACGGCGAGGTCGGTGATGCGCAACTGGCGGACATGCAGACCCGCCACCAGGCCTTGGTGCAGGCCAGCGAAGCCGGGACCGGTGTTCCGGCCGGCTACAGCCATGCGGGCAGCCTGAAGGTCCTGTTGCTCCACCATCATCTGGCGCTGCCGAGCGAGGTGGACGAGAAAAAGATCGCGCAACGGCTGCTCGTGCTGAAAGACGCCGCCAAGGTGAAGGCGATGATCAGCGATTACGGGATTCACATGGTGCTTTGCGGTCACCAGCACTTCCCGCATATGCTCTACGACCTGGAAGTCGGGGACAACCGCCACAAGGTATTCTATGCCTGTGCCGGCAGTGCCACCCAGGTCAAATGCGACCAGAACAGCTTCTTCTTTTACGAGTTCGCTCCGCGCGGGACGGATCAACTGGTCCTGACGCCGACCCGTTACGTGCGGAATATCACTTCAAACAGCTATGCCTTCAAGGCCGAGGTGTGTGATCCCATCGTGATTCGGCTGCGTTGAGCGACGCGAGCAACTGCGCCGCGGCCACAAACGCCAATCTGCGGAGCAACCGAGGTTCATTCTTGCGACTCAACTCGTGTTCCCACACGCGAACCACCTTCCAGCCCTTGGCGCGGAGCAGACGGTTGACGCGGGTTTGCTCGCCGACCGCCGGTCCGGATTGGGATTGAGCCCCTGCGCGATCGCGGGCAGGTGTGGGCCATGCGAAACCGCTTGGCCACTCTCGTCATCATGGCGCTGGCGTTGGGCGCGGTGATTTCCGGTCTATGGGGGTGGGTGCAAAGCGGTCAGCTCGTCGGTGCCTCCTACGATGGCGTGCCGGATTCTTTTCTCCTGTTGTCCGTAAGGCGGCTGTTGCCCGAGCGCCCCGGGCTGTTTCACGCCGCGCTGCGGGCTTATGCGCTGGCGGTGGTGCTGGCCGGTGGGTTGGCGCTGCTGCTGACGATCCGCGCCCGACGCATCCCGGCCGCGAACCTGCTTGCCGGGGCGCTGGCCGGGCTGGCCTTTGGCACCGCGCAGCTGGTGATTTTGCACAACCTCCCCGGACTGGCCGCCACCGGCTTGGTCCAGGCGCTGGATTACCTCGCGCTGGCCGGGTTTTTCTACGGCGTGTGGTTGGTCATGGTTGCGGCCCGCAACTATCCGCAACAGGTGGATCTGGAAGCCGTCTTTGAATACGCCCAGCCGGAGGCGCTGAAGAAATATCGTGACCGGGTCCCGCAAGGCGAAGAGCGGAAACCCTGGCTGCAACGGAGTCTCCAGCTGGGCGCAGCCCTGGACACCCGGTATGTGCAGATGCTCAGATCGGCCTGGGCACCGGCGCTGCTCTCCGTCACGGCGGGAGGGCTTTTGATTTTATGGCAGATGAACCACCGGGGAGCAGGGGTGACGCTCGGGCTCTACGTTCTGCTGATGATCGCCGCCATTTGCTATCTTCCCCTGGCCTGGGGGGCGCTGGATTTCCAGTATCGGACCGGTAACACCGAGGACCGGGCCCGCATTTCCTGGCTGGCGCTCGGCTTGGTGATTTGCGCCTGGTTGTTCGGCATTACCTATGGCGGAGCGATGAGCTGGATGGTCATGGGCGGGGAAGAGCGGGCGGGCAATGTCCTGGTCTTTCTGACCGCCTTGCTGCCGCCCGTATTGGCGATCGTATTCCTCCTCTTGCTGGCGGTCTCGATTTTTTTCCGCGGGGCCATTGACCCCCGCCTCGCCATCCGCAAAACGTCCTTGTATGGCTTTGTGGCGTTGATGGTCACGATGGTGGCGGCCGTCACGCAGAACACGGCGGTGGTGCAACTGGTCAGCCATCTGGGACTGCCGGCGCAAAGCGGCTCGATTGCCGCGGGCGTGGCGGTGGCCGTGGCCATGACCCCGATGCGGCGCCGCATCGAGGTGCGCATGGAGCAGGCGGTGGAGCGCATGCTCCCGGCGTCCACGCTGGCGGAGTCGGCCCGGGAGCAGGCGGCCGTGGTTTTTGCCGACCTGAGCGGCTACACGGAACTTTCGGCCCGGGATGAGTCCAAGGCCCTGACGCTCGCTTCGCTCCTGCACAAGGAAAGCCGCCGCTGGGCGGAGCGGCACGGCGGCCAGGTGGTGAAGACCATCGGTGATGCCGTGCTGTTCACCTTTCCCGAGCCCGGCGCAGCGGCGGCGATGTGTGCCGACCTGAACCAGCACTTTGCGGTGGCCGCGAGGACGCTGCAATTGCCCGCGCTGCCGTTGCATTTCGGCATTCATGCCGGGGAAGTGGTCCGGCAGCGGGACGGGGATGTGTTTGGCGGCACGGTGAACCTGGCCGCGCGGTTGCAAGG
>JANYAM010000190.1 GCA_025361365.1 Opitutus sp.
GTGGCGGCGTAGGTGGTCGGGTCAGGCACACCCGCCAGCTGGAACGCCTCGCGCCGTTCGACGCAGGTGCCGCATTTGCCGCAGTGGATGGCGCCGCCCTTGTAGCACGACCAGGTGCGCGCGAAATCCACGCCGAGCCGCATGCCTTCCGTCGCGATCTGCGCCTTGGACATCGCGATGAACGGCCGGAACAGCTGGATGCCGGCGTAGGTGCCCCGCTGCATCGCCTGGCCCATCGCCTGCATGAAGTCCTCGCGGCAGTCGGGATAGATCGCGTGGTCGCCGCCGTGCGCAGCGATGACCAGCCCCTCGGCCCCGGCGCTCTCGGCGAAACCCGCGGCCGCGGCCAGCATGATGCCGTTGCGGAAGGGGACGACCGTGCGCTGCATGTTCGCGTCGGCGTAATGGCCCTCGGGGATCTCCCCGCCGCTTTTCAGCAGGTCGGAGGCAAACAGCCGGCCGATGAAATCAAGCGGGATGACCGTGTGCGGCACGCCGACGGTCTTCGCCTGCTCCGCGGCGAGCGGGAGCTCGCAGTGGTTGTGCTTGGCCGCGTAATCGAAGCTCAGCACGGCCGCGACGGTGTGGTGCTCCCGCGCCCAGTGGAGCGCGGTCACCGAATCCATCCCACCCGAGCAGAGGACGACGACTTTCATGTGGTAGCCATGGGGGCCCAAAGGGGGAAGGGACACAAGAAATCTTCGCCCGCAAATCAGGCGATAATCCCGCTTTACTGGGGCGCGGATTTGGGCTTTTTTCGGGGCTCCTTGCTGTCCGTGGGCGGACAAACTTTGATGATCATCCTGCACGACCCCCTTTGCGCTGACTACGGCTCGTCCATGCGACCCGAGCAGCCGGCCCGCGTGCTGCGCTCCGCGGCCCACCTGCAGGCGGCCCACCCGGATTGGACCTGGCAAAAACCCGCCGCCGCGGACGAGGCCACCCTGCTCGCCGCCCACACCCCAGCGCTGCTCAAGCGCATCCGGCACGCGCCGGACATCGACGACGATACGCCGTATTTTCCCGGCATCTACGACCACGCCCGCCGGGCGGTGGGCGCCGCCGTGGTCGCCGCCGACCGCGCCTTGGCCGGGCAACCCGCTTTCGCGTTGATGCGTCCGCCCGGCCACCATTGCACGCGCGATCGGGCGATGGGCTTCTGCTACCTCAACCAGATCGCGATCGCCGCCCTCCACGCTGCGGTCGCCGACCGGCGCGTGGCGGTGTGGGACTTCGACGCCCACCACGGCAACGGCACCGAGGACATCCTGCGCGACCGGCCGAATATCCTGTTCGCCTCCGTGCACCAGTATCCGGGTTATCCGGGCACTGGCACCACGTCCTTCGCCAATTGCCACAATTTTCCCGTTGCCCCGCGCACGCCCCGCGCCGCCCACCTGGATGCACTCGCCCGGTCGTGGGAAGTCGTTGTCGCTTTCCAACCCGACCTCGTTCTCGTGTCCGCGGGCTTCGACGCCTATGCCGGTGACCCGATCACCGAGATGACGCTCGAGCGCGACGACTTCGCCACCCTCGGCTGCTGGCTGCGCGAGAGCGGCCGCCCGGCCGCCGCGGTCCTCGAGGGTGGCTACAGTCCCGACCTGCCCCAACTCATCGATGCTTTTCTCACCGCCTGGAATAACTGACCCCGCCCGCTTGAACACCATCCCGCACTACCAACTCATTACCCGGCCCGAACAGCTGGCGCCGCTCCACGCCGCGCTCGACCGCTGCACCGAGATCGCACTCGATACCGAGGCCGACAACCTTTTCCGCTACAAGACGCGCGTCTGCCTGCTGCAGATCCACGCCGTCGGGGAGATCTACCTCGTCGACCTCCTGGCCGACCTCGACCTCAGCGCCCTCTGGCCGCGCCTCGCCGCCAAGCCGCTCATCATGCATGGCAGCGACTACGACCTGCGCCTGCTGTGGGAACTCTGCCGCTTCCAGCCGCTCAGCCTGTTCGACACCATGTTCGCCGCCCAACTGCTGAGCATCCCGCGCTTCGGCCTGGCCGCGCTCCTCGAGACCAACTTCGGCGTCCAGCTCGACAAGGACCACCAGAAGGCCAACTGGTCGCAACGCCCGCTCGACCGCGACATGCTTGATTACGCCGCGATGGACGTGTTCCACCTGTTCGCGCTGCGCGACAAGCTGCGCGATGATCTCGTCCGGCTCGGCCGACTCGATTGGCTTGAGCAGCGCTGTCGCTGGCAGATGGAGGCCGGCCGCGACGGTTTTGCCGCCCCCGACGAGAACGTGTGGCGCGTGAACGGCTCGGAAAAACTCCGCGGCCGCGGCCTCGGCGTCCTTAACGCCCTCTGGCACTGGCGCGAGAGTTGGGCGGAGAAGATCGACACGCCGCCGTTCAAGGTCGTCGGCAACGAGATGCTGGTCCGGATTTCGCGCGCCGCTGACGAGGGCGCCCCCCTCGAGGAAGTCATGCGCGTCAACCTCGGCCGCCGGCACGACCGGCTGTTCCCCTCGATGGCCGAGGCGATCAAGCACGGCTTCAACATCGACCCAAGCACCTTGCCGCGCCGTGAACGCCGCCGCGACTTCAGCCCGATGACACCCGACGAACTCGCCCGCCAGGACCGCATCAAGGCCGACCGCGACCGTCTGGCCGCGGGTCTCAGCCTCGACCCCACACTCATCGCCACCCGCTCGCAATTGGTGGTGATCGCCCGCGACCCGGCGGCCATCGACAACGTGCTGCTGCCGTGGCAGGCGAAACTCCTCAAGGCCGAGCCCGCCTGGAAAAGCTGAAGTCTCTTCTTATTGGAGGGTCCGCGTCCCTGCGGACCGCGGCTCGCAGGGACGCGAGCCCTCCAGAAAACAGAACCCCCCGTGCCGGAATCCGCCAACATCGCCCGCCACCTGCCGCTGATGGCGGCGCGCCAGCCGGAACACCCGGCGGTGAAGATCCCGCGCGGGCGAACCGCGGATGGCGGCATCGATTACCTCGCGCTTTCCTTCCGCGAACTCGACGCCGAAGTGGATGCGTGGGTCGCGAAGCTCACCGCGACCGGCGTGCACCGCGGTGACCGCGTGCTGGTCATGGTGCGCCAGGGCCTGCCCCTGATCGCCGCGGCCTTTGCTCTCTTCAAGCTCGGGGCCGTGCCGATCATCATTGATCCCGGCATGGGCCGGAAAAACTTCCTCGCCTGCGTCGCCCGCTCGAAGCCCCGCGTGCTGCTGGGCATCCCGCTGGCCCAGGTGATGAGCCATGTCTTTCGCTCCGCGTTCAAGTCTGTCGAGACTCGCGTCTGGGTTTCTGGCGCATCAACCACCCGCGTTGGTTCGGAAATCATAAATCATAAATCGTTAATCGTAAATTCTGCGCCCACCGACCTCGCCGCCATCCTGTTCACGTCCGGCTCCACCGGCGCGCCCAAGGGCGTCTGCTACGAGCACGGCATGTTCGAGGCGCAGGTGCGCCTGGTCCGCGACACCTACGGCATCGCGCCGGGTGAGGTGGACCTGCCGATGCTGCCGATCTTCGCGCTCTTCAATCCGGCGCTCGGGATGACCACCATCGTGCCGGAGATCGACCCGAGCCAGCCGGCCACGGTGGACCCGGAGAAAATCGTCCGCGCCATCCAACAGGATAAAGTCACCAACACCTTCGGTTCGCCGACGCTCTGGCGCATCATCAGCCGGTATTGCCTGAAGAACGGCCTAACCCTGCCGACGGTGAAACGCGTGCTGATGGCCGGGGCGCCGGTGCCGCCCGCCTTGTTTGCCGACCTGCAGAAAATCCTGCCCAACGGCACGGCGCACAGCCCCTATGGTGCGACCGAGTCACTCCCGCTCGCGAGCATCAGCGCACCGGAAGTCCTGGGCGAAACGGCGACCGCGGCCGGGAGGGGAACCTGTGTCGGCCGGCCGGTGCGGGAAATTGAAATCAAAATCATCGCGATCACCGACGAACCCATCGCGACGCTCGCGGCGGCGCGCGAACTTCCCGTCGGTGAAATCGGCGAGATCATCGTCCGTGGCCCCGTGGTCACCCGCGAATACGACCAGCTGCCCGAGGCCACGGGGCTGGCCAAAGTCCCCGAGACCCCAAACCCCGGACCCCAGACTCCAATCTGGCACCGGATGGGCGACGCCGGTTATCTCGATGCCGCCGGGCGGCTCTGGTTCTGCGGCCGCAAGGCCGAGCGCGTGGAAACCCGGCAAGGCACGCTCTACCCCGCACAGGTGGAACCGATCTTCAATGCCCACCCTGACGTCGCGCGCAGTGCGCTCATCGCCACCGGTCATGACGGACACCGCCCGGCCATCGTGGTTGAGCCCGTGTCGCGCGAGGTGGTCGCCACGCCCTCGCTCCGCCGCAAGCTGGTGCGGGAACTGCGCGAACTCGGCGCGGCCCATCCGCACACGGACCTGATCCGGCTTGCCTACCTGCACCCGCATTTCCCGGTGGATGTCCGCCACAACGCCAAGATCCACCGCCTCGCGCTCGCCCGCTGGGCAACCAGCCATCACGGTTACGAACTAGACAAGCGCGAGATTTCCCGGGAGTCCCTGAAGCAATGAGCGATCCAAGCCCCTGTTTTTAACCGCAAAGAACACAAAAAACCTTATGCCTGATCTCGTTAACATTCCGCGCGCCTATAGGCGCCTCGTAGGCTTCATTCGCTCCCTCCTTCTTATGTTCTTTGTGGCCAAACCCGCCTTGGTTGATCGGGTCTGATCCTGTCTGTTTCCTGCTCCCGTGTTCATCGTCCGCAAAAACTTCCCCGTCTTTGTCACCGGGGCCAGCGGCTTCATCGGCGGCAAGCTCGCCGAGCGGCTGCTCGCCGACGGCCGGCGCGTGCGCGTGCTGGCCCGCCGGCCGTTGCCGCACCTCGAGGCCCTCGGCGCCGAGGTCATCCCGGGCGACCTCGACAACCCCGACGCCCTGCGGCGCGGCTGCCTGGGCGCCGAGACCGTCTTCCACGTCGCGGGCCGCGTGGGCGTGTGGGGCTCCCGCCGGGAATTTTTTGCGGTGAACGTCGGCGGCACGCAGAACGTGCTCACGGCCTGCCGCAAAGCCAACGTGGCGCACCTGGTCTACACCAGCTCGCCGAGCGTGGTCTACAACGGCGGGGACCTGGCGGGCATCGATGAGTCCGCCCCGCTCTGTCTTCACGCGCCCTGCGGCTATCCGACCAGCAAGGCCGCGGCTGAGCGCGAAGTCCTCGCGGCCCACGGCCCGAATCTGGCCACGGTGGCGCTGCGGCCGCACCTCGTGTGGGGGCCGGGCGACAAGAACGTCGTACCGCGGGTGCTGGCGCTGGCCAAGGCCGGCCGGCTGAAGATCATCGGCTCCGGCCGGAACAAGGTGGATGTGACCCACATCTCCAACGTGGTGGACGCCCACCTGCTGGCGGAGGGCGCCCTGCTGAAGAATGTAGCCGGGGTCGTTGACCCCGGTTCTCCGCACGCGACCCAAGCTCCGGGGTCAGCGACCCCGGCTACAAATCATCCCGGCGGCCGCGCCTACTTCATCACCAACGGCGAGCCTGTCGTCCTCTGGGACTGGATCAACCAGCTGCTGCGCGGCGTGGGCATCCTGGAGGTCACCCGCCACGTCCCGCTGCCGGTGGCCTATGCGGCGGGCGGTCTGCTGGAGGCGCTGTGGCGCCTGCTGCCCCTGCAAGGCGAACCGCCGATGACGCGCTTCGTCGCCAAGGAAATGGCCACGGACCACTGGTTCGACATCTCCGCCGCCCGCCGCGACCTGGGCTACCACCCGCTCGTCACGATGGCCGACGGCACGGCGGAGCTGATCGAGCATTATCGGAAGGATAATTCCTCCTGAAGCTGGAAACCCCTAATGGAATTTTGCCAACGGCGAAATTTTGGAAATGCGGCTCCGGCTAATCGCCTTCGCTTTAGGTTTTAGGGTCCACTAATCGCGGATATCGGCCTGCGATTAGCAGGCCCCCTAAATTCGGAGTGAAGGCGATTAGCCTGAACGGTCTCTGTAAGTTCCGCCCTTGGCGAAATTTCATTAGCGTAGTCCACCGCTTGGACTTTTCCGTTGTTCGGCGCTGTTGGGACAACCTCTTCCGGGATTTTTTACTTTGCGAACAGCTCCGCCAGCGTCGCGAGCACTGCGTCCGCTGTCGGTGCATCGATTTCGCCCAGCCGTTTTACCAACCGCTGCCTGTCCACCGTGCGCAGTTGATCGAGCACCACCTGGCCAGACTTGCCCTGAAACGCGCAAGGCACGCGCGTCGGATAGTCGCGGCCCTTGGTCGTCATCGGTGCGATGATCACCGTAGCGATGTGCGCGTTCATTTCATCGGGCGAAACCACCAGGGCCGGGCGCGTCTTGCGAATCTCGCGGCCGATGGTCGGATCGAGGTTCACCAACCAAACGTCGAAGCGCCGGATCACCATTCCCATTCCTCCGCGTCAAATTGCGTGGCGGCGGGCGCCTCTTCCTGCACCAAAAAATCATCTTTAGCCGCCGCCATGCCGGCAAAGGACTCGGACCAGCCGGCCCGCGACGTGTTCACCGGCCGCAGAATCAAGGCGCCGTTCTTGGCCTGCAGCTCGACCTCCTCGCCAAAACCGCAGGTCTGCAGCATCGCCTTGGGAATGCGGATGCCGCGCGAGTTTCCGATGGGCACAATCTTGGTAATCATGGGCACAATGTAATTACAATGCCTTAGGCCTTCAATACGCACTATTTTAAGTATAAAAGTATTATACTCTATTCTTGTCTTACTTTTAATTTGTTTTTCTCTACCTCGATGACCACCGAATCACTTCTTCGTCAAGCTATGCAAAAGATCGCCACGGCATCCGCTACTTTTCAGATGGGCGAAATCTCCCGGCTGAATCGGTTGGCCGAGCGCGTTACCGAAATTCAGACGATCCATAAAAAGCTCGATCAGGAACTCACAGCTCTGGCCGCGGAATTGAATCACCCGTCTCCGGGGACTGAGAATACGCGTCAGATTCATGCCAACACCGAACCGATGCGCCACTCCGTTCATCTACCCGCAGGCCCTCGGTTCCTGCCCGGTCCGGTTGCGATCAGCATCGATTGGGCCGCCGCCGGAAAGCCCTACCCGAAACAGATCATCTGCGAGAGGAAGGCTTCGGATACGCTAAGATCCTTCTTCGAGATCATCCATGATCGCTTTGGCCAAGAAACCTTGGAGCGCCTCGTCGCCATACGCGCCAATCGAGCGCCGTTGCTATCACATCAGCCCGAGACTGAGTTTCTGAATCCCAAGCAAGGCGTCTGCTACCAACACCAACAGATCGGCTCCACTGGTTGGTATGTGCTGACCCACTCCTCAACGCCGGAAAAACTCAGTATCATTCGCCAGGTTGCACGCGCACTACGATTTCCGCCCGGCGCAGTCGTAGTGCAAGAAGTGGACCTGAAACAGCAAATGGAAACCTTGTTTAATTAACTCTCGGACACCTCTCGATGAACGATCACTGCAGATATAAATTCAGCGTTACTATTCACACCGACTTCCTGGGTTTGGTTTCTTGCATGCGCGGCCTCGCACAACATTGCCAAGTTGATGGCATAAAAGCTATTTCCTGGGGTGGAACCAAAGAGTCTGACTGGCTCGCCGCTAACCATCAGGTAACCTTTCGTTTTAGTAATCCTGGTTATCGTGCCGATTTTCTGCGCGAAGCGGGGCGCTTATTCTCCGTGCTGTTTTGGAAATTTGTGCGTGTAAACGACAATGACCCTGCGCGGCCACAGGCATAAATATTTCTTCGCCTAACTTCGCTGCCGGACCGCTTCGAATAGCGTGATGATCGTCGCCATCGCAACGTTGAGCGAGTCGGCCTGGCCGGCCATGGGAATGCGGACGAGGAGATTGCTTTCCTTAAGCCAGAAGTCGCTCAGTCCGTATTGCTCGCTGCCCATGACAATCGCGAGCGGGCCGCGCAGATCGGTGCTCGTGTAGATATTAGTCGTATGCGGCGTGGTCGCCGCCGTGCGGATGCCCTTTTCTTTCAGCCACGCATGCACCGCGGTGCTCTCTGCCACGACAATCGGCACGGAGAACAGGACCCCGGTCGAGGCGCGCACGACGTTGGGATTGAAAATGTCGGTCACCGCATCGCACACGATCACGGCGTCGCAGCCGGCGGCGTCCGCGCTGCGCAGGATCGTGCCGAGGTTGCCGGGCTTCTCGATTGATTCGACGATTAGCAGGAAGGGAAGTTTTGTGGCCGGGGTCGCTGACCCCGGTCCGGAGGGCAAGGCACCGGGGTCAGCGACCCCGGCTACATTCAGGTCGGCCAAGGTATGCTTCCACTGCGGGGCCACGGCCAGCAGGCCGTCGGGACGTTCGCGGTAGGCGACCTTGGCGAAGGCGTCCTTGGACAGCTCGAACAACTGGGCCCCGGCCTGTTTCGCCTGTTCGATCAGCGCGGGTTCGTTCTCACCCAGGAACCATTCCGGGCTGAAATACAGCTCCTTCGGCCGGACGCCCTTCTCCAGCGCCCGGCGGATCTCGCGGTAGCCCTCAACCAGGAACAGGCCCGCCTCATCGCGGTCGCGCCGCTCACGCAGCTTGACGAGCTGTTTGACCCGGGGGTTCTGGAGGCTGGTGATCTTTTCCGGAAGCACAGGCAGAAGTTCACCACGAAACACACGAAAGACACGAAATAAAATCTCTTCTGTTTTCCCCTTTTCGTGTGTTTCGTGTGTTTCGTGGTTAAAAGAAAATTCAACGACCAGCCCTTTCCCTACCATCACGAGATCGAGATGGAGATCGCCACGCTGACTAATCTCGGTGTGGGGCTGGGACGCGTGCCGCTACCTGCGGCCAGAGGGCCGAAGGCGGAGGACGGAGGACAGGGCTTGGACTCTCAGGTCTCAGGTTTCAGGTCTCAGGTTTCTCCGCCGTCCGGCGGTTGGGTCGTCATGGTGCCTTTCACGCTGCCCGGGGAGAAGGTGCGCGTCCGAGTCTACCGCAACCACAAGAACTACTCCGAGGCCGACCTGCTCACCGTCGTCACGCCTTCGCCGCACCGCATCGCCCCGAAGTGTCCGCTGTTCGGCGCGTGCGGCGGCTGCCAATACCAGCACCTGGCATACGCCGAGCAGCTGGTCTGGAAGCGCCAGCAGGTCGAGGAGCTGTTGAAATTCATGGCGGGCGTGGAATTCACCGTGAAACCCGTCATCGGTTCACCGCGCGAGTTCGGTTACCGCTCGAAGCTCACGCCGCATTTCAAAGCTTGGAATGGAGGGCCCAGCTCCCGCTGGGCCGCGGCTCAGCAGGAGCTGAGCCCTCCACAAATCCAAGCACCCATCGGCTTTCTCAAGCAGGGCACCCGTTTCGATCTCATCGACGTGCCGCACTGCGACATCGCGACGCCGGAGATCAACGCGAAGCTGCCCGAAATCCGCGAGCGCACCCGCCAGCGCCTCGCCGCCGGGGAATACAAGCGCGACGCCACGCTGCTGCTCCGCCACGCGCAGGAAGGTGTCGTCACGGATTACGATGCCGTGATCCACGAAGTGATCGATGTAGCCGGCCTCGGTGAGGCCGGTCTTCCGGGGTCAGCGACCCCGGCTACAAAGCCACTCTGCCTGCATTTCCTCGCCCGCGACTTTTTCCAGAACAACCCGTTCATCCTCCCCGCATTCACCGGCTACGTCCGCGAGCAGGCCGCCGGCAGCGGGGCGAAGTTCCTCGTCGACGCCTACTGCGGCAGCGGCCTGTTCGCGCTGAGCTGCGCGCCGGCCTTCACCCGGGTGACCGGCATCGAGCTGAGCGAGACCTCGGTGAAGTTCGCCACGGAGAACGCGGCGGCCAACGGCATTGCCAACGCCACGTTCCGCGCCGGCGACGCCGCGCAAATTTTCGCCGGGCTGGATTTCCCGCCGGCCGACACCGCGGTCGTCATCGATCCGCCGCGCAAGGGCTGCGACGAGTCCTTCCTCGGCCAGCTTTTCGCCTTCGGTCCGCGCACCGTGGTCTATGTGTCGTGCGACCCCGCGACCCAGATGCGCGACCTTAAGGGTTTTCTCGCCGCCGGCTACCGGCTCACGGCCGTGCAGCCGTTCGACCTTTTTCCCCAGACGCGCCACCTGGAGTGCGTGATCACGCTGGTGAAGAGCGCGGCGGGCGGGGCGTAAAGACTGCCGATTTCGCCTTTTGTGGGAACGACCTTGGTCGCGACTGTCGCGTGCAAGCACGCTCCCGCACACCTGACCCAAGCCGGCGCGAGCGCCGGAAGATTGGATCCTATGGACATAAAAAAGGCACCGGCCGCAGCCGGTGCCTTGAAGCAGCAGCAGATCTCTTAGAAGCGCAGAACCGCGCGGCCCTCGAGCGCGCTGATCGTCCGGCCATCGGCCCCGAGCTCGCCGCGGTAACCCACGGTGGTCAGGGTGCGGCTGCCGAGCACCGCGGTCAGGGAGGCCTCGACATGCGCCGTGCTGCGGTTCGGGCGGTCGAACTCGGTGGAGAGATCGAGGGGCGCGCCCTGCAGCCGGCCCACGAAGGATGCGGTGCCGTCCTCAAACAGATAGTGCCAGCCCGCCTGCACGCGCGCCGTGACGGTGGTGCGGGACGAAACCTGGAACGGCAGGAGCAGGGTGGCGCCGCCCTCGGCGGAGGAATTGCGGGTCGTGATCCGCGGAATCACCAAGCCGACGGTGACGTCGCCGTCCTCCCGGTAGCCGTCGAAGCGGGCGTCCTGCGCGTCCACGAACACGTAGGGAATCACCGTCGCCTGCCCGCCCAGTTTGAAGGCCTTGGACGCCTTCAACGCGCCCGACCAGACATAGCCCTCGAAGGTGGCGGTCGTCGTGCGGCTGAGGCTGACCAGGTTGCGGGTGTAATCCACATTGCTGAAGCCGTAGCCGATGGTGGCGTCGAGCGCGATGCCCGCCCCGACCTTGGTGGAGAAGAACACGTTCATCGCAGTGGTCTTGGTGTTGGCGTGGCCGACCCCGCCGTCAAAGCGGTCCTGGGCATTGGCAAAACCGAAGGCCAGGCCGGCGCGGGTGTCGGCGGAGTAGTTGAACTCAACGCCGGCGGTGCCGAAGGGGCGCGAGACCCGGGAGCCCTGCTGGTTGGCGGTGTTCGCACGATGGCCGAAGCTTTCGCCGCCCTTGAAAAAGGTGTCGATGCGGCGCGACGCGGCCTCCGGGTTGAGGCGGTTCTCGTCCGCCTGGGCGAACAAGCTGTCCGTCAGCGTGGCCATCGTCTCGATCTGCTCACGCACCGGCGCGTAGACCGTGCGGGCCGACAGGTCGTCGAGCGTCTGGCGCTGGACCGCGAGCGGCGCCAGGTTCGTCTGGATCAGGATCGCGTCGAGGTCCGGGCTGATGCCGGCCGCGACGTCGAGCACGAGGTTGGCCATCCGGTTTTGCGCCAGGTTGGTAGCGGCCGGGGCCAGGGTCGCGCGGAAGAGCTGGCCGCGGATCGCACCGTCGGGGAAATCACCGTTGGTGATATCCATGTAGAGCGCGCCGATTTTCAGGTTGTTCAGGGCGGTGGCGGAAAGGTTCCAGGTGAAGGGGGCGGACGGATTGCCCACGGCGGCAAACGGGAAGGTGACCGGGCCGTTGTCGGCCGGCGTTCCGAGGTGGATGCGGCCGCCCGTGATGCCCTTGATCCCCTTCCAGTTGGCGGAGATCGTCGAGGAGGTCCCGGCGTCATTCACGATGATGATGCCCAGGCCGGTGGCATTCGGTGCGCCCGAGCCGGCCGGGATTTCATTCGCGCCGCTGAGGTTGGAGAGGAAAAGCGTGCCCGCGTTCGCGGTGGCGCTGAGGGCCAGCAGCGCCGCCACGGTGAGGCTGCGCGAGAGTTGATAGACGGTTTTTGTTTTCTGATGCATAGGAGTTGGGATTCGCGCGCAATGCATCCTCGCGTCCGCCGTCCCACGAACTCGCAACTGTAACCGTGTTGTTACAGCCGTTGTTCCTTACTCGATCATTGCGCAGGGTGGCCGTTCGGCCCATGAGTGGCGCCGCCGTCATGTTTCGCCACCGCCTCAATCCCGGCCTCGAACTGCGCCCGCTGCAGCCCGCTGACGCTGCGGCGCTGTTCGCCGTCGTCGACCTGCACCGCGTCTCGCTGCGCGAGTGGCTGCCGTGGGTGGACGCCACGAACACGGTCGGCGACTGCGCGGCCTACATCGCCGGCACGGTGCGGGACGACCGGGAGACGCGCGCCTTCACCTGCGGCATCTGGTCCTTGGGCCGGCTGGTGGGCGTCATCGGCCATAACCGAATCGACTGGGCCCAGCGCATCGGCTTTCCCGCCTACTGGATCGCGCCCGACAGCGCCGGGCAGGGCATCATGACCCAATGCTGCCGCGTCGTCATCGAGCACGCGTTCACGGAGTTGCAGCTCAAGCAACTCGTCGTCGCCGTCGCGACGGACAACCTTCGCGCGCAAAAAATCCCGCAGCGGCTCGGTTTCAAGCAGGTGAGCCTGCTGAAGAAGGCCGAGTGGCTCTACGACCACCACGTGGACCACTTCGTCTACAGCCTGGCGGCGCCACCCTTCGCCAAGGCTCCGGGTGGTGAATAACTATCCGTGGTTTTTTCGGGAAACTGTGGGATAATGCGGGCCAGAAAGTCCGTTGGCTCCTTGCGCTGTGCCGCCTCGCGGCGCCGCGCTGACAAACAGCACCATTGAGTGCTGCGACCCCCGACCGCTCCGGCGGCCGCTGGCCATAAAAGAAAAGGCGCCGGGGTTCACCCCGGCGCCTGCTTTGAGTGGTCGCCGATTTCCACCTCGGCGATAGGCGTCGGTATGGAAACCGACGCCCACCTTATTTTACTTCCGCGTCGAACACCGGCCTCTCGATCACGGGCTTGCCGCCAATGTAGCGGCTGAGCCAGCTCTGCATCTCCCAGTGCCAGTAGATGGCGTTCTGCGGGTGCAGCACCCAGTGGTTCTCGTCGGGGAACACCACAAGGCGCGTCGGCACGTTCATCGCCTGCAGCACCCCGTAGAGCTCGAGGCCGTTGCCGTAGGGCACGCGGTAGTCGATCTCGCCGTGCAGGATGAGCGTCGGCGTCTTGAAATTCTTCGCGTAGAACATCGGGTTCTCCTTCTGTAGGCCCTCGACATTGTCCCAAGGCTTGCCGCCCATGACCTCGGGGAAGCCGTGCGGCACATCGGTCGCGTATTGCGCATAGGAACTGTTCACGCCGGCGTGGTCGATGATGCACTTGAAGCGGTCGGTGTGGCCAAGCACCCACGCGGCCATGTAGCCGCCATAGCTGGCGCCCGCCGCGGCCAGGCGGTCGCCGTCGATGTTGGGCAGCTTCTTCATCAGGAAGTCGACGCTCTTCATGATATCCTCAAACGGCATCTCACCCCACTGGTTCAGGATGCTGCGGTCGAATTGCTCGGTGAAGCCATTTGAGCCATGGCGGTTGACCCAGGTGACGATGTAGCCCGGCGCGGCGAAGAGCTGCGTGTTCCAGCGGTAGCTCCAGCTGTCGCGGTTCATCGAGTGCGGCCCGCCGTGCATCAGCTCGACGAGCGGGTATTTTTTGGCGGGGTCGAAATTCGGCGGATAGACGAGCCAGCCCTGGATCTGCTCGTGGTTGGCGCCCTCGAACCAGTAGCTCTCGACCCTGCCGAAGTTGATCTGCGCCATGTAGTCGTCGTTGAGGTGCGTGAGCTGGCGCGTCGCGCCCGTCGCCGGGTCGAGCGCGAAGAGCTCGTTGGGCCGACTCGTGGTGTCGTTGAGGAACACCAGCGTGTTGCCCGCGAGGTCAATCGCACTGGCTGTGCCCAGGGAGTAGACGGCCGTGAGGCCCGTGCCGTCGGCGTTGATCTTGTAGACCGGCACGATACCCTTCGATTCGACGGCGCTCCATAGCGTCTTGCCATCGGCGGAGAACTTCACGTTTTCGAAAGAGTAGTCGAGCGCCTCGGTGAGCGGCGTGTTCTTGCCGGTCGCGAGGTCGTGCCGCCAGAGCTTGGTGAACTCCCCGCTGTAGTAGGGCGTTTCCTGCCGGCCGAAGACGACCGACTTGCCGTCCGGTGCGAAAACCGCGCCACTATCATCGCCGCGATTTTCCGAAGTCAGGTTCTTGAGGGTGCCCGAGCCGTCGGTGGGCAGCAGGTAGACGTCGTGGTTGGGATAATCGCGGTAGGGCGGGGGCGTGGTGTTGATTGTGAGAGCGATCCACTTGCCGTCGGGCGAGAGGTCGTAGGCGACCTCGCCGCTGACGGTGAAAAGCCGGTCCCACTTCGGCGTGAGGTCCTTGATCTCCTTCGTGGCGAGCGAGACAACCAGCAACCGGTTCGCGGCGCTGTCGGTGATGTAGTGGTCGAAGTAGCGGTATTGGCGGTTCTCGGTGACGCGGGCCGTCATCTTGGAATCCTTGCGGCGCTTGATTTCCTTCCGCATCGCCGCGAGGTCAGCCTTGGCGAGCGTGCCGGCCAGCTCAGGAATCACGGTGGTGACGACCACGAGACCGGAGCCGTCAGGCAGCCACCGGGGGCTCGAGACGCCGAAGGGCAGCTCGAGGATCTTCTCCGGTTCGCCGCCGTCCGTGTGCATCACATAGAGCGAGACCGTCTCGTCGTCGCCGCGCTTCGAGGTGAAGGCGAGGCGCGTGCCGTCGGGGCTCCACGCGGCGGCGTTGTCGGTGCCGGCCGCGGTCGTCAGCCGGCGCGGGGCGCCGCCGGCCGTGTCAACCAGCCAAAGGCTCGACGTGCTCTTGTTCTTCTCGATGGACCATTCCTGGATGGTGAACACGACGGTCTTGCCGTCGGGGGAGATCGCGGGGCTGCTGAGGCGCTTGACGGCCCAGAGGTCCTGCGGGGTGAGGGGTCGCTTGTCCGCGCCGACGAGCGTGACGGACAACGCCAGCGTGAGGAGCAACGCGATGACGCGAGGGGATTTCATAGGCGGGCAGCTTTGACGGCGGCCGGCGTGAGGCAATCTTGTAGGGGCGTGGCTTGTCCACGCCCGCGGGCGCGCACAAGGCGCGCCCCTACCTGTATTCGACCCACTCCGGCGCGGAGTATTGCTCGATCAGGCCCTCGACCTCGTGTTCAGCCAGGTCCGGCCAGGGCGTGGCCTGCGCCTCGGCGTGCAGGGCGTGCGCCAGGGCGGCGACAAAGCGCGCCGAAAAATCATCCCAGTCCACCGGCGCGACCGCGGACTTCTCGATGGAGCCCTGGAACAGCAGGCCGTGCTTGTTCCGCTTCTGGGCCGCACCGGCGATCTTTGCACCCGTCGCGGCGTGCACGACGTCGTAGAGTTCGGCCCGCTGGAAACAGACGCCAGGCACCGGCGCTTCTGGTGGGAGCGTGCTTGCCCGCGACTTGTCGCGACCAAGGTCGCCCCCACATGATTCGGCCGGTTCGCACTCTGTTTTCACCACGGCCTGCTGGCCGAGGGCGACCAGCGCCGTGGCGAGGCATTCGTGCACGATGCGGTAGGACTGCGCGGCGCGCTCATCGTAGAGCGCGTGGCCGCGGGGTAGGACGAGCGAATAGGTCCAGTCGTGACGATGGTCGACGATGCCGCCGCCGGTGGGCCGGCGGCAGAGGTCAAAGCTCTCACCGGCCGGCAAATTGGCGCGGACAAAATCTATTTTCTGGCTGTAGCCGAAGGTGAGCGCCGGAGTGCGCCACTCGTAGTGGCGGAAACGCGGCGTGGCGGCATCCGGGTAGCGCTGCAAGAGCAGGAAATCCAGCGCCATGTTTTCCGCGGCGGCGCCGGTGCGGAGGGGAAGGACGTGCAGCTTCACTTGCCGGGGCGTTTGGGCCGGGCTTTGCGCAGGGCCTCCATCAGTTCGGGCAGCTGGTAGAAACCCGCGAAGGCCTGGGCGCCGAGCACCGCCTCGCGCGGCGGAAACGGCAGCGTATCGTGCAGCGCCCCCGCGATGATCGCCGCCATCACCGGCGGCCGGAGCTCGGCCCAGTTGCGCTGCCGCACCGCTCCACCCTCGGCGTAATAGAGCCGCCGGTCGCTGCCCACGAAAACCCGGATTTCCTTCGGCGCGGTGCCGGACAGCTCGTGGACGATCAGCGGGCTTTCCCGGTTATAGTGCTGGAGCGCGGTGGCCATCCAGCTGAAGAGCCCCTGCATCCGCACCAGCACCTGCAGGCGGAGCTGCGCCTCGGGCTTGCCCGCCACCGGGGACCGGGGATCGCGCACGCCCCTCGCCAGCTCGGGAAAATTATATTCGTCCGCCGCGGTCGAGCGCTGGTCCCGCAACTCCGTGCGCCAGGCCGCCAGGGTGTTCGCGATCCGCTCCCGGTTGGTGGCATCGGGCGCCTCCTCAGCCAGGGTCGTGGCGACGGCGTTCTGCAACGCCTCGGCCCGCGCGGTTTCCTTCTGCTCCTGATCCCAGGAATACAGGGCCAGGCTGGCGAGGGCGAGCAGCATGACGCCCAAACCGGCACCGAGGGCGGCTCTCTGCCTTCGGCTGAGTCTCCTCGCCACCGCCTTGGGGGCAAGCGGCTCTTCGGGGTAGGGTTCGGGGCTCTCCGGCCCGGCGGCCGCCGCCTCGAGCAGCAGCTTGTAGATGGGGATGTGCTGCGAGATGTTCTTCAGCTCGCGCGGACCGAGGCGGGTGACGTGCAGCGCCAGCTTGTTCTTCACGACATCGTAGACCGTCTGGGAAATGCAGATGCCACCCGGCTCGGCCTCGGCCTGCAGCCGCGCCGCGATGTTCACGCCGTCGCCCATCACGTCCTGCTCGTTGACGAACACGTCGCCGAGGTGGATGCCGAGGCGATGGACGAGGCTCTCGGCGGCGGGCCGGGTCTTGGCCTGCCCGGCAAAAAACCGCTGCATGGCCAGGGCGCAGGCGACCGCCTGCACGGCGCTGGAAAAATAAAGCAGCAGGCCGTCGCCGGTGGTCTTGAGCACGGAACCCTGGTGCTCGACGCAGATCTGGCGCATGGCGTCGAAATCGCGCTGCAACAGCGTCAGCGTCGTCTCCTCATCCGCCTGCATCCGGGCGCTGAAGCTCACCACGTCGGTGAAAACGATGGCGGCCAGCGAGCGCTGGCCGGGACCAAGGGGACTGGGGGTGGCGGGCGGCATGAACAGCGCGGTCACGCTGCAGTTTTCGCGGAACCCGCGCAATGCCTTTGCGGAAGCTCCGCGACCGGGCGCGGGCGGCCAACCACTTTAACCGGATTTTCCCACGGCCCGCCTCAATGGCCCACCGCGTCGAGCAGGCCGCGCACCTTGAGGAGAAGCGTGCTCAGGGCAAAGGGCTTGGGCAGATGGACCGTGGCGGAGACCGGCACGGTGTGCAGGCTCACCGGCAGGGCCTTGGCCGAGGTGCAGATCAGGCGGAGGCTGGGAATCTCCGCGTGCAGTTGGCGCACCAGTTTGCCGCCTTCCTTCGAGCAGCTTTGGATGAGCACCAGTTGCGGCCGCAAGCGGGTCGACTTGATCAGGGCCGACGCGGCGTCCGGGGTGGCGGCATCGGTCACCGAGTAGCCGTCGGTCGCGAGGATGCCGGCGATCATCTTGCGCAGCACGTCATCCTCCTCGACGATCAGGAGGGTCTCGCTGCCGCGCATGACGGGCAGCGTGCCGAGCTTGGTGACGCTGGTCTGCTCGGGCTCCGCCGTCTCGGGGAGAAAAACCTCGAACGTGGTGCCGGTCCCGGGCCGGCTCTGCACGGTGATGTGCCCGCCGTTTTCCCGGACAATGCCCAGCACCGTGGGCAGGCCGAGGCCGGTGCCGCGGGTCTTGGTCGTGAAGAACGGCTCGAAGATGTTCTTCAGGGTCACGGGCTCGATGCCCGAGCCGGTGTCCGTGACCTGCAGGACCGCGTAGAGCCCATCGGCCATCTCGGGCACGCGGCGGTCGGCGGCCGCGGCAACGCGGTGGTTGCAGGTGCGGATGGTGAGCTTGCCGCCGCGGGGCATGGCCTCACGGGCGTTGAAGCAGAGATTGAGGAGCACGCGCTGGAAGTGCGCCGGGTCGATGCGGGCGTTGCCGAGGTCGGAAGCGAGCCGCAGCTCCACCGTGATCTCCTCGCCGGCCAGCCGCCGGATGATCTCGGTGATCTCGCGGATGAGCGTGTTGAAGTTGACGACCTTGACCTCGGTCTCCTGCCGGCGGCTGAACTCGAGGATCTGGCGGGCGAGCGCGGAGGCCTTGAGGCCGGCGCGGTGGATCTCCTGCAGTTCCTTCTGCGCGGCCGGCACGCTGGCGAGCTTCGCGCCGAGGATCTCGCAGTAGCCGTTGATGATCGAGAGCAGGTTGTTGAAGTCGTGCGCGACGCCGCCGGCCAGCAGGCCGACGGTGTCGAGCTTCTGCGACTGCATCAGCGCCTCGCGGAGGCGGCGGCCCTCGGAAATATCCCGGTAAACGCCGATCAGGCAGCCACTCGGCCGGCCCTGGAACATGATCGGGGAGAAATTCCAGGCCGCGAAAAAAATTCCGCCATCCTGCCGATAGAGCCAGCCCTCGCCGGCGGCGAGTCGTGCGTTCCGGTCGCCTGGGGGTGTGCCCGGGGCCAGCAGGTCGGTGCGGGGCCCGTGGAGCAGCCGGGTGTTGCGGCCGGGGAGCGTCTCCGCGGCGTAGCCGGTGAGCTCGGCGAACTTGGCGTTGGCCTGGAGGATCTGCACGCCGCCGCCGGACCACTGGTCGGTGGTGACCAGGACGGGTTCATTCACGGCCGCCAGCGTGCCGGCGAAGGCCGCCATGGCCAGTGGCGCGTCCGAGGCGGGCGCGGCCGCCGAGGCCGCGGGAGACGGTGGCGCTTTTTTTCCGGGCATCAGGTCAGGGCGCGAGCCGTTCAATCACCCAGTCGCCGCCGTTTTCCCGCCGGTAGCGCAACCGGTCGTGCAGGCGGCTGCGCCGGCCCTGCCAGAACTCGACCGTCTCGGGCGCGAGCCGGAACCCACCCCAATTGGGCGGCAGCGGCACCTCGCGTCCCTCGTATTTTTTCTCCACCACGCGGTAGCTCTCCTCGATGACCGCACGGCCGGCGACCGCCGTGCTCTGCGGTGAGGCCCAGGCGGCCAGCTGGCTCTGCCGCGGCCGGCTGTGGAAATACGCCTCGGATTCCTCGCGGGTCACGCGCGCCACAGGCCCCTCGACGGTGACCTGCCGCTCCATCGCGATCCAAGGGAAGAGCAGGGTGGCGCGGGGATTGGCGTCGAGCTCCCGGCCCTTGCGGCTCTCGTAATTGGTGTAGAAGACGAAGCCGCGGCCGTCGACGCCCTTGAGCAGGACGGTGCGGGCGGCGGGCCGGCCGTCGCGGCCGGTGGTGGCCAGCGTCATGGCGTTGGGCTCGGGGATTTTCGCCGCCTCGGCCTCCTGGAACCACTGCTCGAACTGGCGGAACGGATTTTTCGCGAGGTCCTTTTCGAGGAGTCCCGCGAGGCTGTAATCCTTCCGCATGTCCGACAGTGCCATGGTGCGGTCATCGTGCCCGCGCACTCCGCGCTGTCAAAATCATCCGCGTCCTGCACGCTGATTCCCGCCATGCCACCCGTTCCCGACCTGCCGCCCTGGGCCTATCTCGCGCTGTTTGGCGCCGGGCTGGTCGCGGGCACCGTGGATGCGATCGCGGGCGGGGGCGGGCTGATCACGCTGCCTGTGCTGCTCGGCATCGGCCTGCCGGCGCCGCTGGCGCTCGGCACGTCCAAGCTGCAGGGCGCATTCGGCTCCGGCTCGGCGGCGTGGAGTTTTGCGCGACGCGGCGCGGTGGACCCGCGCGAGTGCCGCCTGGGGTTTGCGCTGACCGCGCTCGGCGCGCTGGGCGGCGCGTTCACCGTGCGGTTGCTCGACCCACAGTTCCTCGGGGTGCTCATCCCGTGGCTGCTCGGGACCATCGTGGTCTACATGATCTTCCGGCCGCAGCTCGGCGAAACCAGCCGGCACCACCGCATGGAGCGCACGCCCTTCTATTTGCTGTTCGGGCTCACGCTGGGTTTCTACGACGGCTTCTTTGGCCCGGGCGTCGGCTCGTTCTGGACCATCGCGTTCGTGACGGTGCTCGGCCACGACTTCGTCCGGGCGGCCGGCCACACCAAGGTCATGAATTTTGCCAGCAACCTGGCTGCGGTGGCTCTGTTCGCCGCCGCGGGCCTGGTGGCATGGCTGCCGGGTCTGGCCATGAGTGCCGGCCAGCTCATCGGCGGGCGGCTGGGTGCCCACCTGGCGATGACCCGCGGGGCCCGGTTCGTGCGGCCGATCTTCCTCGTCATGGCCGCGCTCGTGGCGCTGAAACTCATTTACGCCAGCCTCGCCGCCCGTTCATGATGCCGGCATGTCGCCTGCCCGCTACCTCGACCGCCACCAAGCCGACCTGGTCACCTTCCTGCAAAAACTGATCCGGCTGCGCACGGTCAATCCCCCAGGCGAGAACTACGGCGAAATCACCACGCTGCTCGCGGCCACCTTGCGCGACCTCGGCCTGCAGGTGCGCCGCCTGCCGGTCCCGCGCGCGCTGCAAAAAAAGACCCAGCCGGAGCTGCTCGATTACCCGCGTCACAACGTGATCGGCTTCTGGGACACTGGCGCGAAGAAAACGATTCACTTTAACGCCCACTACGACGTGGTGCCGGTGTCGGGGAAGTGGCGGCATGGCAGCCCGTTCAATCCGGTCGTGGAGAACGGCTGGATCTACGGCCGCGGCACGGCCGACATGAAAGGCGCCATTGCCAGCATCGTCTTTGCCCTGAAAGCCCTGCGCGCCACCGGCATCAAGCCCGGCTTCAACGTCGAGGTTTCCTTCACCGCCGACGAGGAGACTGACAGCACGCTCGGCACCGGCTGGGTCACGAGCCACGGCAAGCTGCGGGCCGATTACGCCGTGGTGGGCGAGGGCGGCGAAGGCGACGGCGTGTGCTGCGGCCACAATGGCGTCGTGTGGCTCAACGTCCGCGTGCACGGCCGCGCCGCCCACGGCTCCACGCCCGAGGCCGGCATCAACGCGCTCGAGAAGATGTCCGCGCTCGTCCTCGCGCTCAACGGCTACAAGCAGCGGCTCGCGCAGCGCACCTTCATTTCCCCCGACGGCCGGCGCATGCACCCGACCATCAACCTCGGCGGCGTCTTCGCCTCCGGCGAGGGCGGCAAGGTCAACACCGTGCCCGCCGCCGCCAGCTTCTCCATCGACCGCCGCGTGCTGCCCATCGAGAGCGTCCCCGACGCCGAGCGCGAGCTGCGCGCGTTCCTGCGCGCCGCGGCGAAGAAAATCCCGCAGTGCCGGATCACCATCGAGAAGATCTCCGACAATTTCTCGTGTTACACCGCGCCGACCCACCCGCTGTTCGGCGCCATGCGCGCGAGCGTGGCGCGCGTCCGTCGTCGCCCGGCCAAATTTATCGTGTCCACCGGCTTCAACGACATGCACTTCTTCGCCTCCGTGCTGAAAATCCCGACCATCGGCCACGGCCCGAGCGGAATCGATTACCACGCGGTGAACGAGCGCGCGCGGCTCAAGGACCTGACGGACTCGGCGAAGATCTACGCGGACCTGCTGATGACGTTCAAAGGGTAGGGCGCGGACTCCGTTCCGCGCCACGGCGGCCAGCGGAGTGGCCGCCCTACCTTGGCGGCAAGGCCGCGAGAATCCGCCGCACCACCGCGGGGATGATCGCCCGGTTGTTGGCATGCTCCCGCCCGTCGGTGAAAGTGACAATAATGACGCGCCCGCCGCCGGGCAGCTCGATCAGCGCCGCATCGTGCCGCGCCCAGCTGACCCAGCCGGCCTTCGACCAGAGTTTCGCGCCGAGCGGCAGCGCCGGGCCACTGAAACCGACGCTCTGGTTGTCGGGATCGGTGCTCGGCGTAAACGGATCGCGCTTCATCAACTCCAGCATCTGGGCCGATCGCTCGGGCGTGATGCACCGCCCGGTTGCGATTTCCTCGAGCAAGCGGGCCGTGTCGTCCGTGGAAAGGAAGTTCCGCGCCGGCGGGTTCGCCGCGATGTCCTGCTTCTCGCGGCCATAGGGGCCCTCGCCCCACGGTTTGCGCTGCGCGTTCACGTTTCGATAGCCAAGCGACTCGAAATAGCGCGTGACCACCCCGCGCTGTTCGTGCCACGCCGTCAACGCGGCTGGCGGCAGCTCGGGCCCGCTGGTCGTGCCGGTAATCGCGTCCACCACATAGCTGGTCGCCTCGTTGTAGGAATCGACGATCATGTCCTGCATTCCACGGCGCAGCTCGGGTGTGTCCGCCAGCTTGCCGTCCTCCATCAGGCGGTGGCAGTAGGCGAGGAAGAAGAGCTTGATCACACTCGCCGGATAAAACCGTTCGCTGCCGCGATAACTGGCGCGCATGGGCACCGTCCCGCGCAGGTCGATCACGGTAACGCCGAGTTGGTCCGGCTTGAGCGCGGGACTAGTGAACTCGGCGCAAGTCTCCTTTGCCGCCAGGTCAACCGCCGCCTGCAAGCTCGGTGCCTGCGCGACTACACCTTGCGCGTGACTGCCAACGCCTAGCGCACAACTAGCGAGAATGGAAAGCGCTGCCTTCGGAATTTTGGACATAATGAACATAATCTACATAATAAATTCCTGTAAGGGATCTATTCTGTCCATTTTTTTTATTCTGTCCAAAGGTCAGCCTTTCCATCCTTGCCGGATCATGCTGACCGCGATGGCGGCGAGCAGCATGGCGATAATTTTCGAGATGGCGCGCATGCCGGTCGCGCCGACGCGGCGGCCGAGCCACTCGCTGTAGTGCAACGCCAGCACAACCAAGCCCAAGTTCATCGCGAGCGCGACGAGGATGATGGCGAGACTGATGGACTGGTTCTGCGCCAGCACGAGCAGCGTGGTGATGGACGCCGGCCCGGCGATGAGCGGCATGCCGAGCGGCACGACGCCAAAATCCTCCGGCAGTTTCTCCGGCTCGGCGGCCGACTGCACTAGGTCCTTGGCCGCGAGGATGAACAGGATCAACCCGCCCGCGACCTGGAAGTCGCTCACCGAGATGCCGAGCGCCTTGAAGGCGCTCTGCCCGAGGAAAAGGAAACCCAGCGCCACCAGCCCGCCGGTCCACGTCGCCTGGGCGGCGATCTTCTGGCGGCGCTCCGGGGCGACGTTCTGTCCGAGCCCGAGGAAGATGGCGGCCAGCCCGACCGGGTCGATGGCCACAAAGAGCGGGATGAACGCCTGCAGGAACTTGGTCAGCCACTCGAGCATGGCCAGAGCGTAGCGCGGCCGGCCCCAAAAAAGCAACGCGTCAGGACCAAACCGATTTAGCCACAAAAGAACACAAAGCAGTCCGTCCGGCAGGTCATATTTTCCGCGCGCCTATAGGCGCGACGCAGAGTTGATCTGCCGGCATGGGCCTTTGTGTTCTTTTGTGGCCAAACCCTCCGGTCATTTGCCAAGCAGGTCGCGGAGCGCGCCATTCAGCGCCGGGTGTTTAAACTTGAAGCCGGTCGCGAGGAGCTTCTGCGGTGTGGCCCGCTGGCCGTGCAGCACCAGGTTGCCGTCGGTGTAGAAATGATGCTCGGCCACGAAGCGCACGACAAACTCCGGCGCCGGCGGCACCCACGGCCGGCCCACCGCGGCGCGCAGCTCGCGCATGAACTCCGTGTTGGTCACCGCCCCCGGCGCGCAGACGTTGTAGGCGCCGCTCATTCCAGCGTTGCTAAGGGCCGCCTCAAACGCGGCCACCGCGTCGTCGCGGTGCACCCAGCTCAGGAACTGCCGTCCACTGCCGGCGGCCCCGCCTAGAAATTTTTTGGTCAGTCCCAGCATCGCCGGGAACGGGCTGGTCTTCGGGTCGAGCACCGGGCCCAGGCGCAACACGACGCGACGGACGTCCGGCAGGTCCAGCGCGGCGAACGCCTGCTCCCACTGGCGGCACACTTCGGCCAGGAAACCCGGCCCTGGCGGCAGGGGCTCTTCGCAAAAACGGTCGCCGGCGTTGCCATAATATCCGGTGGCGCTGCACTGCACCCAGACCGGCGGCGGATTCTTGGCTCGCGCATAGCCCTTGTTCAGAGCCTTCACGGCGTTGAGGCGCGACTCGAGGATCTCGCGGCTGTTTTCCAGTGAATGGACACAATTGATGCTCCGGCCAGCCAGGTTCACTAGCGCGGCCGCACCCTCGAACTCTGTCGCCCAAGCTCCGCCGGTCTCCCCGTTCCACATCACGGCACGGAGGGCCGGCAGGTCGTCCGCCGGGGGCACGCGGTCGGTGTCGCGCGTGAGGACGACCACTTCCCAGCCCGCCGCGGCCAGGGCGCGGCTCAACGCCCGCCCGAGGAAACCGCTGCCGCCCGCCAGGATGACTTTTGCCATGGACGGCATGGTGGGATAAAAAGGACGCTTGTGGCAAATCCTCGCCGTTTCATTTTAGCTAACTGTCCGTGAAACCCGAGCCCATCAATTTCCATGATCTCACCCGCGAGGCGCTGCGCCTGCAGGTCGTGCGCTGGGGCTTCAGCCCGGTGCATGCCGCGCGGCTGTGGGCCTACGTTTACCTCGAGGACGTGGAACGCTGGGCCGACATGCCCGAACTGCCCGCGCGCTTCCGCGCCAAGGCGGAAAGCGAACTCACCTTCACGCGGCTGCCCGTGGCCCTTGAGCAGCACAGCGCCGACGGCTTCACCCGCAAATATCTCCTCGCGCTGGCCGACGACCGCCGGATCGAGACCGTGCTCATGCGTTTCACCGGCCGGGTGACCGCCTGCATCAGCAGCCAGGCCGGCTGCGCGATGGGCTGCGTCTTCTGCGCCACCGGCCAGATGGGTTTCGCCCGCCACCTCGCCGCCGGTGAGATCGTGGCCCAAGCGCTGCACGTTGACCGGGTGCTGCGTGTCGCCGGCCAGGGCGAACGCCTGCGCAACATCGTGCTCATGGGCATGGGCGAGCCGCTGCACAATTACGACGCCGTGATGACGGCCACCGACATCCTCTGCGACTCCGCGGGCCTGTCGCTCGGCACGAAGCAAGTCACGCTGAGCACCGTCGGCGTGGTGCCGGGTATCCTCCGGCTCGCCGACGAGGGGCGCCCAATCCACCTCGCCGTGTCGCTGCACGGCGCCACCCAGGCGGAGCGCGCCGCGCTGGTGCCAGTCGCGAAGAAGTGGCCGCTCGATGAATTGATGGACGCCTGCCGCTACTACATCGCCAAGCAGCAGCGCCGGATCTTCTACGAGTGGACCCTCATCGAGGGAAAGAACGACTCGCCCGACAACGCCCATGCGGTTGGCCGCCTGCTGCAGGGCCAGAATGCCCAGGTGAACCTGATCCCGTTGAACCCCACCGCCGGCTATGGCGGCGCCCCGACCGGCCAGGATGCAGCCCGGCGGTTCCAGCAGATCCTGCGCGAATACCACCTGCCCAGCACCATCCGTCAGCGCCGTGGCATCGACATCGCCGCCGGGTGCGGACAGCTGGCCACGAGTCAGTCTTGACGGTGGAACCTGACCTCCGGGCAGGTTTTTAGGTGGTCGCTGGTGGAGGCAAACCCGTCCGGAGGCCGGGTTCCACCCTGAGATTTAACCTTTGCCAAAGCCCGGGGGCGGTCTACGAGTCAACATCCCATGAAATTCGTCCGCCTCCTCTCCCTTCCCCTGCTCGCCGCCGCGCTGTTCGCGCCCCTGTCGGCCCAGCCCGCCAAGACCCCCATGGTCAAGGCCGTCGAGCCGTCCCGCGTGGCCTTTGTCAACAGCGCCGCCTTCAGCGAGCCCGCCACCGGCATCAAGCAGCTCGTCAAGGTCCTCCAGGGCCTCGAACTCGAGTTCACTTCCCAGCAGAGCGAACTGTCGCTGCTGCAGGAGAAGCTCCGCACCATCGTGGGCGAACTCACGAAGCTGCGCGCCGAGGCGACGCCCAATGCCAAGGCCATCGAGGAGAAGCAGAACGCCGGCCTCGCGCTCCAGCAGGAACTCCAGTCCAAGCAGCAGGCCGCCCAGCAGGCTTTCAGCCAGCGCCAGCAGGAAGTCCAGGCCCCGGTGAGCACGGAGATCAGCAAGGAGCTGCACACCTTCGCGACGGCCCGCGACATCACCATGCTGTTCGACCTGGCTAAGCTCGGCGACGGCCTGATTGACGCCAAGCCCGAGGCCGACCTGACGGCCGACTTCGTCGCCTACTACAACGCCAAGCACCCGTAAGCGGGCGCCGCGATTTTATTTTCAAGCCCGGCCCGCGCCGGGCTTTTTTCTTGGTGTATTTTGTCGGGTCGCCGCTAGTCGGCGGACCGCCTTGCACTCCTGCGTTGGCGCCTGGTCCGGCGACCAGCGCCGACCCTACAGGAGAAATTCCTCACGCCAGTTTCATGATCAACGCAGCCACGTCGGCCGTCTGGGCCGCGGGGGACGCAAGCCACGCGCTGGCCTGCTGGTAGGCGGCCGCATCCGTCGGCCGACCCTGCGCCTTGAGCCGCAGCAGCGCGCTCACCAGCGCCAGCTGCGCGCGCACGTCGTCGGGGTTGGCCTGGGCCGCCGCGAGCAGCAACCCGGGACCCGCCGGCACGTGTTCCGGTGCGAGCACGTCCTTTTCCCCGAGAAACAGGCCCAGCGCCGCGCCGAGGCCGTGCGCATACACGAGCGGCGCGGCCGGCGCCGCATAGGCGAGCCCGTCGTCGGCCGGCTTCCACTCCATGTAGGTGCGGATGAGTTCGTGGAATTTTCCCAGTTCCTCGTCGGCGTTCGACGGCGTCCACTTGGTCCCAAATACCTTCAGCTCGCGGTATTTCTTTACCTCCCAGATGCGGAGGCTGAGCTCGAAGTCGTCGCTGCGGTTGCGCAAGGCGCCCGTAACCACGTAGTCGAGGCCGCCCTCGACGGAATCGTTCAGCTGGCGGACATTCTCCGCGGTCCACTCGGAGGGAAAAAGCGCATAGTGCTTCCGGTCGGAGGCGGCGACGGCCGCGACGGTGTCCCAACCCGCGCCATAAGCGAAGGTCTCGGCGAACCACAGCGCCAAGCCGCGGCTGAGGCGGTCGAGGGCTTGCTCCGGCTGGGCCGCGCGCGCGGCGGCATCGGCCAGGCCGGGCAGGGCGCACTGCGCGAAGGCCACGCGGCGCTTCTTGCCGTCCTTGCGCGGCAGCAGGTGCGGGGCGAGGGCCTCGAGGCCGTAGAACCAGATCGGCTTGCTGAGGCTCACGAGGCTGACCTTGGCTTCTGTTTCCGTCATCGGCCGCTGGCCCGCCACCTCCTCCTCGCTGACAAACAGCTCGGCCAGGGCGTTGGAGAATCCCGCGAGCCGCGACTCCAGCTCGGGGCGGCGCAATTCATAAAGCAGGTCGAGCAGATGCTGGGCCGCGTCGGTGTTGCGCATGACGAGATAGGCCTGCAGCAGGTTGATGCCGGCGGCCGCGCCGTGGCGCTGGGCGTCGTAGCGCGGGGCGAGCAGCTCGATGAGCTCGTTCACCTTGCCCGCGGTGCCAAGGTCGCCCGAGATTGTGACGAGCACGTCGGCCCGGTCGCCGGCGGTGGTCAGCACGGCCTCGTAGAGGGCCATGGCGCCCGGCACGTCCTTCTCCTTCAGTTTTTCACGCGCGGCCGCGAGCTGCGGCATCACGCCGCCGGCGGTGCCGGGCTTTTCCCCTGCGGGTGTGTTATCGGGCTGGTCGGCGGGCTTGCGATCGAAGAATCCCATGGGGGCCGAGCAAAGTAATCCCCACCGCCAACGCGAGGCACTTTTGTTGAAAGACGGGCCCGGGGGCGACCGTTACCGGGGGACATCCCCATGAAACTAGGTGCCATTGAAATCCTCCTCATCGTGCTGGGCACGGTGGTTTTGACGCTGATCGCCCTCTGGATCCGCGAGGAGATCACCGACTGGCGCGCCACCCGGCACCAACGCGAAGAAGAGCGCCGCGGCAAACTCCGCGGGCGTCGCCGGCAAGACTGACCCGGCTCAGGGCCGCGTCAGGACGGACAGCGCGGCCGCCTTCAGTTTCAGCCCCGGCTGCTCCCGCCAGACGATGGCGGGCTCGCCGAAGTAGCGCGCCGTGTTCTTCGCGCCCCAGTCGGTGGTGGCGATACGGTAGGTTTTGGCGGAATCGATTTCCGCGGGGCCGTCGGCAAAGGAGAACTCACCCTTGCGCTGCTCGAATGGCGTGTCGGGCCCAAGGTTGGCCGCCGCCAGCAGCTGCCGCAGCCGCGCGCCGTCCACCTCGGCGGTGAAAATTGTCCCGTCAAACCGCACGCAGGCGTCGAACTGCTCGCGGGTGACCCCGCCCGCCGGCAGTCCGGCGCCAAAGGTGGTGTTGCCGATGAAGGCCACGTCCACGCCGGCGGCGACGCGCAATGCCCCGACCACCCGTCGCGCGGCCGCGGCCGGCCCGAGGGCGGCCGGGAGGCAGGTTACCAACACGGTGTCTTCCGGTGTAAGGTATTTTTGCCGGGTCGCGGTGATGAGCGCGGCAAGTTCCGGATCGGCCGGGCCGTCGGCCTCGATGCGCACCTGCTCCACTTGCCAGAGCGGCGCACCGGTGGCGTCGCGGTGCAGCCACGCGAGCGTCAGGTATTCGTTCCACGAGCCGGAGTGCACATACAGGCCGTGGTCAAACGGGTGCACGAAGCGCTGGTGGTCGTGCGCCCCGGCGAAGAGCGTGCCGGGCGGCACGAGCGGCAGCATGCCGCGGTCGGCCTTGATGCCGGCGTGGCTGAGCACGATGGGCAGCGAGGCTCCGGCCAACAGGGCGGGAAAGTTCGCCTGCGCCCAGATCAGCGGGTCGGCGAGATCGAGCGAGGGGCGCACCGCCACGCGATAAGTGGCCAGGTTGTCGGTTGTCACACCCACGATGACCGCCTCCGCGGCGCCGAGTTTGATTTTGGCCGAGGCCGGGGCGAACAGCTGGCCGGTGGCACGGTTGGTGATGTTGCTCACCACCGTGACACCGGTTGCTTGGAGGTGCGTCACGGTTTCCGCGAGGTCATAGAATTCCGGCTCGTGGTTGCCGAGATTGATAACGGTCGGGGCGCGGCGGGCGAGGGCGGCAAACATCGCAAAATCCACCGCGCCCGCGCTGCGCCGCGCGACGATGTTGCCGTATTCGAGTGTGTCGCCGTTGAGCAGAATGGCCAGCGGCAGGCCGGGGTGCTCAGTCTTCAGGCGGTCCACCGTGGCCACCATTTGCGCCGTGCGGTCATAGGCCGAGTGCTGGTCGCCGGTGATAATCAGCAGCGCTTCCGGACCCGCCGCCCCTCCGGGCAGCCCGAGGGCAAGCGATGGCAAGAGCACGCAGGCGAGACGGCGGAACAGGTTCACGCGGGACAGTTTGCGGGACCCGGGGTGGTGGCGGCAAGCCTTGCGTCCGGCCCGGCCGGTTTCCCGCGTTGACCGGGCGGAGCGGACGGGTAGTTAGACCCATCCCGGGATGAACCGCGTCCACATCAAGACCTATGGTTGCCAGATGAATGAGCGCGACAGCGAGGCTGTCGCGGCGCTGTTGCGCGCCCGGGGCTACCGTATCGTGGCGGACGAGGAGAATTGCGACGTGCTCCTGCTCAACACCTGCAGCGTGCGCGATGCCGCCGAGCAAAAGGCCATCGGCAAGGCCGCCCATCTCGCCACTCGCAAGAAAAAGCAGCCGGACTTCATCCTCGGGATCCTCGGCTGCATGGCCCAGAACCGCGGCGCCGAGCTGCTCGACCGCCTGCCCGACGTCGACCTCATCGTCGGCACGCAGAAATTCCACCAGGTGCCGGACTATCTCGACAACCTGCGGGCTGCACAGGCCGCGGGCGCGCCGGTCGGCTCGACCATCATCGACATCGCCGAGGAGGCCGGATCGCAAAATACCATCCGCGACCACGTGCTCGAGGCGCAGCAGGTCTCCGCCTTCGTCTCGATCCAGCAGGGCTGTAACATGGACTGCGCCTTTTGCATCGTCCCGAAAACCCGCGGCGACGAGCGTTCGCGGCCGATGGACGACATCGTCCGCGAGTGCGAGCAGCTGGCGGAGCGCGGCGTGAAGGAAATTACGCTGCTCGGCCAGATCGTCACCAGCTACGGCCGGCGCGACTACATCCACACCGGCGGCGTAACCCCCTTCGTGCAGCTGCTCGAGCACGTGAACGCCATCCCCGGCATCCAGCGCATCCGCTTCACCTCGCCGCATCCGCGCGGCTTCAAGGACGACCTGATCCAAGCCTACGGCCGGCTCGAAAAACTCTGCGAATACGTGCACCTGCCGCTGCAATCGGGGTCCAATCGCATCCTGAAGGAAATGAACCGGCCCTATTCCCGCGAGCGTTACCTTGAAATCGTGTCCGCGCTCCGCGCCGTGCGGCCCGACCTGTATTTCTCGACCGACGTGATCGTCGGCTTCCCCGGCGAGACGGCGGAAGACTTTGCGCAGACCCGCGAGCTGTTCGAAGCCTGCAATTACGACATGGCCTACATCTTCAAATACTCGATCCGCACCGGGACACCCGCCGCCACGCTGGCCGATCAGGTGCCGGATGAGGTGAAAGAAGAGCGAAACCAGGTTCTGCTCGGCCTGCTCGAGGCCAATTCCAACCGCCGCAACGCCACCCTGCTCGGCACCACCCAGGAAGTGCTGGTCGAGGGTCCGGACAAGAAGGGCCTCCAGTTCATGGGCCGCACCCGTGGCAACCGCATCGTTCACTTCGCCGCCGACGACCGGCTGGTCGGCGCGTTGGTGCCGGTGAAAATTGAGCGCGCCTCCACCGCCGTGCTCTACGGCTCGCTGGCGTTAGCAGGGGTGGAATCCTGATCACCACGAAATACACCAAACACACGAAAATGAATCTTCCCCTTTGGTGTATTTCGTGTGTTTCGTGGTGACCCAAACCATGTCCCTTTTCCTCGCCACGCTCCTTCCCGGCCTGTTCGTCGCCCTGCTTGGCGCCACGCTGCTCTGGAACAATTCCCTGGTGGGTTCGACCGCGAAGGCCCTGCCGCGCTCGAACCGCGGCGCCTGGCTGTTCTTTGGCGCCGGCGCCGTGTGGTTCCTCTGGCGTTGCTCGCAGCTGAATGAGTCCGACCTGATCTTCTTCAAGACCCCGGGTCCGGTCATGATCGCCTTCGGGGTGCTCGCCGTGCTGGCCTTCATCTACACCCCTGATTTTCTCGCCGTGCGCGGGCTGTGCGTGCTGATGCTGCTGGCGGCCGAGCCGCTGCTCTACGCGGCCTACATGGAATACTCGCACCCGCAGCGGCTGCTCATGGTCACCGCGGTCTACCTCGGTCTCGGCCTCGCCCTGTATCTGGCCGCCGCGCCCTACCGGCTGCGCGATTTCTTCGAGTGGCTTTTCCAGCAGCCCGCACGCGTCCGGCTGGTCGGGGCCATTCTGCTGTCCTACGGCCTGGCCACGGCGGCGGCGGCGTTCACCTACTGAACATGCCCGCGCCGACGAAGACCGTGCTGCTCATCCTGGCCGGGCCCGCCGGCGTCGGCAAAAGCACGCTCTGCGACCGGCTGGTGTCCGAGGTGCCGGGCTTCGAGCGCGTCATCACCGCGACCACCCGACCGCCCCGGCCCAACGAGCAGGACGGCCGCGACTATCATTTCCTGTCCGAGGTGGAGTTCGATGCGCGGCTCGCCGCGAAGGATTTCCTCGAGTGGGCCTGGGTGCACCGCAAATACCGCTACGGCACGCTCAAGTCCGCCGTGCTCGACCGGCTGCCGCACACCAGCCTCGTCGCTAACGTGGACGTGCAGGGCGTGCGCAGCATCCGCGCCGCCGCCGCGCAGTTGCCGCTGCTGCGCGAGCGCCTGGTTACCATCTTCGTGTCGCCTGATTCGCTCGAGGTGCTGCGTGAACGCCTGCAGGGCCGCGGCGCCGTGACGACCGAGGAGTTGGAGCGTCGCCTGCAAAGCGCCGAGATCGAGCTGGCCGAGCGCAACTCCTACGACTACGTGATCCACAGCGGAAGCAAGGAGCAGGATTTCCGCGCGCTGCTGGCCTACTGGGAGCAGGCCCGGGCCAAGGTGGCGAAATAATCCGGGCCCGATGCCGCGGTTCCCCGTCAGCGACCATTGTGATGGCGCGCATTTCTTCAACCCGACGGGCCGATTGCAGGCGCTCGGCTTCGCCCAGCTGCCCCGCTGGTGGTGGGATCGCCTGGTCAAAGGCCAGGGCTCGCGCTGGCCGCGCACCGTGGCCGCGCCGCAAAAACCGGTGTTACCCGCAAGCATATCAGCGGGGCAGGTCGCTGTCACCTTCATCGGTCATTCTACTTTTCTGCTGCAATTGGCCGGGCTGAATATCCTGACCGACCCGGTCTTTGCCACGCACGCGGGGCCGTTCGGCGTGCTGGGGCCAAAGCGCGCCCGACCGCCAGCCCTGCGGTTGGGCGAACTGCCGCGCATCGACGTCGTCGTGCTCTGCCACAACCATTATGATCATCTCGATCTCGCCGCGCTGCGCTGACTGGCGCGGCAGCACCGGCCGGTCATTGTTACCACCCTTGGTAACCAGGCCTGGCTCGAGGCGCGCGGCGTCGGCCGCGTGAGCGAGTTCGACTGGTGGCAGGCCGGCGACGCCACCCCGGAACTGGGCGTCGTCTGCACGCCCGCTCAACATTTCGCCGCCCGAACGCCTTGGGACCGCAACCGCACGCTCTGGGGCGGTTTTTTCCTGCGCACGCCGGCGGGTTCGATTTTTTTTGCCGGGGACTCCGGCTGGGCGCCGCACTTTGCGGAGGTCAACCAGCGGCTGGGTGCGCCCGACCTCGCGCTCATCCCGATCGGCGCTTACGAGCCGCGCTGGTTCATGGAGGCGGTGCACATGAATCCCGCCGAGGCCGTGCGGGCGCACATCGCGGTCGGCGCGCGGCGGTCCATTGGCATGCACTTCGGCACGTTTCAGCTGACGGACGAAGCTATTGAAGCCCCGCTCCACGAGTTGGCCGCGGCGCGCACCGCCGCAGGTTTGGGTGACGAGGACTTCAGTGTCCTTGGTTTTGGCGAGACACGGTTAATTGGGCTGCACTAAGCGGAAACGCTTGTCCGCCTTCGGGGAGCCTTGTAGCATTCATATCACGGGCCCAACTATTGCTGTCTTCCCATGAAAACCCCGCTTGCGCTCGTTCTCGCGCTCTCGCTGGCCGGCAACGCGCTGCTGGCTTTTTTCGTTCTGCGCCCGGCCACCAGCTCCGCGAATCCCGCGGCGACTCCCCTGGCCGCCGGGACCTCGCCGGCGGCTTCCCCATCAGGCTCCACCAGTCCGCGGCCCGCGCCCGTCGTGGCTCCCGTCGGCTGGACCACGCTCCAATCGGGCCAGAATCTGCACGGCCTCGTGGCCAACCTGCGCGCCGCGGGGTTTCCGCCCTCCGTGATCCGGGCCGTGGTGGCCCAGCTGGTGACGGACCAACTGGACCACGCCGCGATAGACCACCTGCCTTTTTGGAAGCAAAACGCGAACAACCCCGAGTATGTCGCGGCTCAGCTCGAGCGTTCGAACAAGCGCCAGGAGATGCTGACCGACCTGCTCGGTGCCGACGCCAGCCCCTCGGCCGGCTTGGACCCGTCTGACCGCGCCCGCCGCTACGGCTCCCTGTCCGATGACAAGATCGACCGCATCGAGGCGGTCAACCGCGACTACAACGAGCTGCGCAGCAAGCTCTACGCCCAGCGGAAAAGCGGCGATGTCCAGAGCACCATGAGCGCCCAGGCCGCGGTCGACGCGGAAAAGCATGCGGAACTGGCGACCTTTCTCGCCCCCGCGGAACTGGAACAATACGAGCTGCGCAACTCCACCGCCGCCAGCCGCCTCGCAACCAGTGTCAAGGACATCAATGTGACCGAGCAGGAATACACCGAGCTCTTTCGCGCCCAGAAGGCCTTCGAGACCGCGGACCCGGCGCGCACCGGCACGCTCAATGCCGACACCCTCGCCCAGCGCAACGCGGCCCAGACGGCCCTCAACGAACAAGCCCGGGCCGTGCTCACGGACGACCGTTTCTACGATTACCTGAAGGGCTCCGACGCCAATTACGCCCGCGTCGCCCAGTTCACCACCAACTATCCCGAAATAAACCCGGCGACCACCTACGCGCTGATGACACTGGAGCGCGACTTTCAGGCCTCCGCCCTCGCGATGGCCCGCGGGGCCAACGGCGGCAACATGCTGGATCGCGCCGCGCAGTTCACCAGTGCCCGCCGGGAATATCAGGACAAGGTCAACGCCCTGATCGGCGAAGCGGCCGGCACCGCTTTCATGCAACGCAACCGGCTGGGCACGGCTACCACGACCGCGGCGCGCCCCGGCGGCAACTAGGCCGGGCCCGCGCCCATTTCCCGTTTGAGTTTACGGGTTTTGAGGACATTGCTTCCTGAAAGCCTCACCCCGCCGGCCGCCCCCCTTGGTCCGGCTTGCCCCATGTCCGCTCCCGGCGCACCACACGCCATTTTCACTGCCCGCTCCATGAGCGCGCACAACCGCGCCGAGATGCGCGCGGCCTTCGACCACGCGCTGAAGCTGGCCGAACGCAACCGCCTGACGCTGCGGGTGCCCCACGAACTCAAGCCCGTGCAGAACAAGCGCGGCATGCACTACCACTACCGGCCCGAGCTCTTCCTTGGCTTGCAAGGCACGACCGACTTCAGCTTTCCGCGCGAGGGCTTTCGGCTCGGGCCGGACGAGCTTTGCATTATCCCCGCCGGCGTGCCGCACGGCGAGGTCGTGCAGCCGGGGCCGGACAAGCCCTTCCGCAACCTCGTCGCCGGTTTCTACAACAACACCCTCAGCCTGCACTTCGCCCACGAGGTTAGGCCCGGCAAGCCCGACATCGAGGTGATCGAGTTTTTCGACGCGCCGAACCTCGATGTCTTCCTCACCCTGGCCAACACTACGGCCCAGACCCACAGCACGCAGGGTCCCGCGCGCGAGGCCGTGCTCAAGGGCCTGCAGCTCGCTTTGCTCGGCCTCTTCCGCAACATCGTCGAGACCGGCACCGGCCAGCTCAACAGCGACATCGGCAAGGTCTTCCAGGCAAAATGCCTCGTGCGCGAGCAGTTCGCCAACGCCGAGCTCGGCGTGCAGCACATCGCCGTGCTGCTCGGCTGTTCACCGGACTACCTCTCGCATCTCTTCCACATCGAGACCAAGGAGCGGCTGACGCATTACATCCAGCGCATCCGCATCGAGGGCTCCATTCTTGCCCTCGAGACCTCCTCACTGACCATCTCCGAGATCGCCTATGCCAGCGGCTTTTCCGACCCGGCTTATTTCGCCCGCGTGTTCAAACAGCACAAGGGGACGACCCCGCAGGAATACCGCCTGCGGCTTGAGGCCCAGCGCCAGGTGCAGGACGAGCAGCCCAAGACCGTCTACCACGACCACGTCGACTTCACGCACGGAGTGCCGGCCGGCAAGGATACGACGGCCGCGGGCAGCAAGTAGGTGGGCGCCGGTTTCCACACCGGCGCCTGTCGTCGATCTGGAGATCGACGACCACCTACCGGACGTAGATCCGGTAGCCCCACGGCGGCAGCGTGAGCTTGGTGCCGGCGTCCAGCGTCGCTTTCTCGCCGCTGAGATATTCGGTGTAGGTGCCGGGGAACAGGCCGCCCTTGAACCCCACGGTCTTGGTGTCCTTCGAGAAATTAAAAACCGCGAAGACCTTGTCGCGCTCGTTCTGCCGCACGAAGCTGAACACGCCCGCGTCGTTCGGCACCTGGACCATGAGCGCGCCCCAGTGCGCATTCCAGAGCGCGGTATTGGCGTGCTTCAGCGCGAAGAGTTTCCGGTAGAGCTCCCCGTTGGGATGAGGGCGCCACTGAATGGGATCCTTCTCGAAGAATTTCAGGCGCTTCGGGTTGCCGGCCTCCTGGCCGTTATACATCAGCGGCATGCCGTTGCCCACGACGGAGAGGGCGATCACGGCAGGCAACGCCTCGCCGAACTGCTCGAACTCGGTGCCCTCCCACGAATTTTTGTCGTGGTTGCTGACGAAGGCCATGCGAAAGATGTCCGCCGGAAAAAAGCCTTCGTCCCACGCGTAATAGCCGGACAGTGCGCCGGCGTCGGCCTTGCCCTTGGCGATGTTGACCAGCGCATCATACCAGCTCCAGGCGTAGGTCATGTCGAAGGCCTCGGCATGGAGGTCGCGGGTCTCCCACTCGGCGAGCATGAAGACGGGCTTGATCGCATCGAGTTCCTTGCGGGCGTTGTTCCAGAAGTCCACGGGCACAAAGCCCGCCACGTCACAGCGGTAGCCGTCGACGTCCGCCTCGCGCACCCAATATTTGAGCGCCTCGGTCATGTATTTCCGCAGACCCGGCGCGCGGTAGTCGAGGTTGATGATGTCGTCCCAGTCAAACCAGGGGGTCGGGCGAAAGTGGCCCTGCCAGTCGTGCTGATACCAGTCGGGGTGCTCGCTCGCGAGCGGGTTGTCCCAAGCGGTGTGGTTGGCGACCCAGTCGAGGATAACATGGAAGCCCTGCGCGTGCGCCGCGGCGACGAAGTGTTTCAGGTCGGCGAGGGTGCCGAACTCCGGATTGACGCCGAGATAGTCCTTCACGGCGTAGGGGCTGCCGAGGGTGCCCTTCCGGTTCTTCTCGCCGATCGGGTGGACCGGCATGAGCCAGAGGATGTCAATATTCAGCGCCTTGAGGCGGGGCAGCTGCGCCTCCGCGGCGCGGAAAGTGCCCTCAGCCGTGAACTGCCGGGTGTTGATCTGGTAGATCGTGGCGTTCTTCGCCCACTCCGGGTGCTTCAACTTGACGTAGGGCTGTGGCTGGTAGGGATCGACCGCGGCCGCGCGGCCGGCGAACGGCAGCGCCACCAGCAGCGTGCAGAGGAGGAAGGATTGGACACGGTTCATAAGCTCACGCGGCGGGGGCGGTCTTCTCGGCCGGCACCCAGGCCAGGGCCACCGCGGCCACCAGCATGGAGGCTCCGCCGAGCATGACGACCTTCACGGGATCGTTGTGGAAGACCTGCTTGACCACGGGCTCGAGGGTCAGCGAGGCGAGGATCTCGGGCAGCACGATGAAGAAATTGAAAATGCCCATGTAGACGCCCATCCGCGCCGCGGGCAGGGCGCTGCTCAGCATGGCGTAGGGCATGGCGAGAATGCTCGCCCACGCGATGCCCACCCCGATCATCGTGCATTGCCACAGCGTGCGGTCGTGGATGAACCCGGTGGTGAGCAGGCTCACGCCGCCCAGCACCAGCGCGAGGGCGTGGACTTGGCGGCGGCCAATCTTCGCCGCGAGCGGGGCCAGCAGAAAGGCGACGAGGAAGCAGACGATGGAATACCACGCAAAGGTCTGGCCGCCGAACAGCGTGCCCTCGTCGAAGGCCGGGGATTTCGGGTCGAGGGTCCCGAAGACCTGCTGCGCTGTGGCCAGGCTGAACATCATCCACATGCAGAACAAGCCGAGCCAGGTGAAGAACTGGACCACCGCGAGCCGCTTCATCGTGAGCGGCATCTCCCGCAGGGCCGCCGCCACCTCGGGTCCGCTCAGCACGGCTCCGATCACCGCGCCAATCACCGCGCCGCCGAGCGGTTGCCAGAGTCCGAGGGCCCCGTCGACCAGCGCGCCGCGCGATACGCCAAACAGCAGGCCGAGCAGCGCGCCGCCAAAAACATAGTTGGGCACGAGCTTATAGCGCCGGTGTTCGCGCTTTTTCCGCAAGAACTCCGCCATGTCCTCCGGCGGAAACTCGGGCGTGGTCACAACCGTGTAGAGCACCGCGAGGAGAAACGCCCCGGCGCCGAGCTTGAAGGCGTAGAGCACCGCCAGCGGCACCCCGTTGGCCGCATTGCCGTGCACGCCAAAGTGCCCAAAGATCGTCGGGAGGGCGTTGGCCACCGCCGCGCCGATCCCGATGAAGAAGCTCTGCATGACGAAACCGAGCGTGCGCTGCTCCTCGGGCAGCTTGTCGGCCACGAACGCGCGGAACGGCTCCATGCTGATGTTGATGCTCGTATCGAGCACCCAGAGCATCGTCGCCGCGACCCAGAGCGCCGGGGCATCCGGCATGAAAAACAACGCCACGCTGGCCAGGATCGCGCCGACTAGGAAGTAAGGCCGGCGACGACCGAGCCGCGTCCAGGTGCGGTCACTCATGGCGCCGATGATGGGCTGCACGATGAGCCCGGTCATCGGCCCGGCCAGCCAAAGCAGGGGAATGTGCGCGGCATCCGCCCCCAGCTTCGCGTAGATGGCGCTCATGTTCGCCAGCTGGAGCCCGAAGCCGAACTGGATGCCGAGGAACCCGAAGCTCATGTTCCAGATGGCGGGTAGCGAAAGAGGGCGGAGGGGTTTCATGGGGCGTTCAGTGCTCGGGGGGTTCACTGTAGTCTCGAAGCGGGCGGTCACCGGTGCGGTCGTAGAGCTTGATCCAATGGCGGAGCGTGTCGGTCTTTTTCCCAGCGAGGCTCGCGAGATCCGCGGCGGTGAAGCGCCACTGCCAGTTGCCCTCGTTGGTGCCGGGCCGGTTCAGGGTGGCCGTGGCGGGGAGGTCGAGCAAGTCCTGCATGGGAATTACCGCCAGCCGCGAGGATGTCGCGAGCGCAGCGCGGATAACCGGCCAGGCCGAGCGGGCGCCGCCGAGCAAATAGTAATCATCCACCAGGGCGGCGATCTCCGGCGGGAGCGATTCGAGCCAGCCGCGGGTGGTGATATTGTCGTGCGTGCCGGTGTAAGCCACGCTGTCCGGCGGGTAGAAATGCGGCAGGTTGACGTTGTTGGCGTCGTGCCCGTAGGCGAACTGCAACACCTTCATGCCCGGCAGCCCGGCGGCGCGGCGCAGCTCGACCACCCCCGGCCCGATGTAGCCAAGGTCCTCGGCGATGATGCGGGCGTCGGGCAGCGCCGCCCGGACCGCATGGAAAAAGGCGCGGCCCGGGCCCTTCAGCCAGCGGCCACCGCGCGCGTCGGGCGCACCGGCGGGGATCTCCCAGTAGGTGTCGAAGCCCCGGAAGTGATCGAGCCGGATGATGTCGTAGAGTTCAAACGCCGCGCGCAGCCGGTCGATCCACCAGGCGTAGCCGGTGTGGGCAAGGTGCTCCCAGTTGTAGAGCGGATTGCCCCAGAGCTGGCCCGAGGCGGAGAAATAATCGGGTGGGACGCCGGCGACGGCCAGCGGCTGGCCGTGGGCATCGAGCCGGAAGACCGCCCGGTTCTGCCAGGTGTCGGCGCTGTCGAGGGCGACGAAAATCGGGACGTCGCCGATGATGCCGACCCCGCGCTCGGTGGCGTGGCGCCGGAGGCGGTCCCACTGGCCGAAGAAAACATATTGGTAGAACGCGTGGCGGTCGGCCTCCCGGCGGATATCCTCCGGTGCACCGGCGCGGAGCGCGCCGTTCCACTGGCGGTAGGCCTCCGGCCAAGTGATCCACGCCTGGCCGCCGAAGTGCGCCTTCAGGGCCATGAAGTCGGCGAAAGGATCGAGCCAACCGGCGTGCTCGCGGCAAAATTCGCGGAAGGACCGCTCGAACCCGCTGAGCCGCTCCGCCCCCGTGGCGGCGAACCGGTCATGCGCCCGCGCCAGCACCGGCCAGAAGGATTCGTAGAGCCGGCCGTAATCCGCCCCGCCGGCCGGCAGCGCGCGTAGCGGCGCCAGTTCCGTCGCCTCGAGCAGGCCCGCGGCCTGCAGTTCGCCGAGATCGATGAAATACGGGTTGCCGGCCCGCCCCGAGAAAAGCTGGTAGGGCGAGTCGCCGTAGCCGGTCGGGCCGATCGGGCAGATCTGCCAGTATCGGACGCGGGCGTCGGCCAGAAAGTCGATGAAGGCCCGCGCGCCCGATCCGAGGTTGCCGAGGCCATAGGCCCCGGGCAGCGAGGAGACATGGGCGAGCACCCCGGCGGTGCGGGTGGTGAGCCAGGTTGCGGGGTGGTGTTCCATGGGATCAGCGCAGCTCGACCGTGTGGTTGCGGCCGTCATCCGCCAGTCGGACCGTGAGCCCGCCGCGCTCGTCGCGCGCGACCGCCGCGGGGGGAAGGGCTTTCCCGTCCAACCGGGCCTTCGTCCTTTCGCCCGGGGCGTGAAAAATGATTTCGAGTTCGCGCGCCGGCGGCCGGAAGTTTCCTTCCAACCCCAGGAAGAGCCGGTCGCCGGCGAGCGAAAGGGTGGTGCGGCGGAAGGCCCCTTGCAGGTAGGCGGGGCTCTGCCCGTCGTCCTCGTAAACGGAGCCCGTGGCATTTCCAGCGGCATCGGGGTAAACGTCGAAGCGCAGCGGGTCCCAGGGCTTTTCGCCCGTGTGGCTCATCGCGATCGTCGAGGGCACGATGGCGCCGCCGCGAACGAAGAGCGGCATGCGCTCGAGCGGGGCCTCGACGCGGCGAAGGTCGCCGGCGGAATCGAGGGCGGCGCCAGTCCAGAAATCATACCAGCGGCCGGCCGGCAGGTAGACGTCGCGGGCCCGCTCATTCTCCCGAACGACGGGCGCGGCGAGCAGGGCGGCGCCAACCATGAACTGGTCGTCAAGGTTCAGCGTCGTGGGATCTTGCTGGAACTCGAGCAGGAGCGGCCGGAAAAGCGGGACCCCGGTGCGGTGCGCCTCCTCGAGCGTGGTGTAGAGGAAGGGCAGCAGGCGGTAACGCAGCTCGAGCGCGGAGCGCACCATGTTCTCGTAGGGCACGCCGAAGCGCCAGGGCTCATGGTCGTAGACGTCGACCGCGGTGTGATTGCGGCAGAAGGGCGTGAAGGCCGCGACCTGGTAGGCCCGCACGAGCAGCTCGGCACTGCCGCGGCCGATGAAGCCGGGGGTGTCGGCGCCGACGAAGGGCTGGCCGCTGAGGCCCATGCTGGCGAACATCGGCACGCTCAGCGCGAGCTGGGCGAAGGTGGCGTTGCTGTCGCCGATCCAGGTAATGGCGTAGCGTTGGATGCCGGCGTAACCCGCCCGCGTGATGACAAACGGCCGGCGGTCCGGCTGCAGGCGCGCGAGCCCCTCGTAGGTGGCGCGCGCCATGTTGAGCGCGAAGGTATTCCGGTTCTGCGCGTAGAGCGACCGGGTGCCGAGGTCGTCGAACACGACGTCCTGCTGGGTGTCGCCGGATTTGTCGACGAAGTCCGACGGCTCGTTCATGTCGGTCCAGATGCCAGCGACCCCGCGGTCGAGGAGCGCGCGATGCTGATCGCCCCACCAACGGCGCGCGGCCTCCTTGGTATAGTCCACGAACACCGCCTTGCCCGGCCAGACCTCGCCGACGTAAAGGCTGCCGTCCTGGCGGCGCAGGAAATAATCTTTCGCTAGGCCCTCGTCATAGACCGGATAGTTTCCGCCGGGGGCCCGCGGGTCGGCGGGCTGGTATTTGACGCCCGGGTCGACGATGGTGATGAGCCTCACGCCCTGTTCGCCGAGTTTCCGGGCCAGGCCGGCGGGGTCGGGGAAGCGACCCTTGTTCCACGTGAAGACGCGGTAGGCGTCCATGTAGTGGATATCGAGATGGATGACGTCGAGCGGCAGGCGGTGCGCGCGGTATTGGGCGGCGACCTGCTCGACCATCGTGTCGGGGTAATAGCTGTAGCGGCTCTGCTGGTGGCCGAGCGCCCAGAGCGGCGGCAGCGGCATGCGGCCGGTCAGTTCGGTGTAGCGGCCGATGACCTTCTTCAGCGCGGGGCCATGGAAGAAGTAATAGTCGAGCACGCCGCCGGCGGCTTCGTAGGCCGCGGCTTCCTGGCCGGACTGGCCGAGGTCGAAGACCGTGCGATGGGCGTTGTCGTAGAAGAGCCCGTAGGCCGCGCCGTCCTCGACGCCGAGGTAGAACGGGATGCTCTGGTAAATCGGGTCCGTGCCCTCGGTGTAGCCCGGGGTGTCGGAATTCCACATGACGAAGCGCCCGCGGCGGCGGTCGAGGTGGGCGGTCTTCTCGCCCAAGCCGTAGAAGTGCTCGTCCAAGCCCAGCCGCTTGGCGGCGGCGACGCGGCCGGATTTCGGGTCGCGCGCCATGGGGCGCTCGTCGGCGTTGAGGACGCGGTCCGTGGCGGGATCGCGAAACTCGATCAGGAGCGGGTTACGCCGGACGACGACTTTCAGCTCGGCGGTCGTGAGCGTGATGGCAGCGGGGGACTCCGCCAGTTGCCAGGGCGCGGCGGGCCAGTCCGAGCGGGCCACGGCCCAGGAATGGTCGGGCGCGGCGGGCTGACCGGCGAATAGCGTGCGCACCCGGACCAGGTCCGGCGCGAGCACCGCCAGCGTGACGGTCGAGCCATCGGCGCAGGCCAGCTGCACGCCGTGTTCGGACCGGGTCATGACCGAGACGGCGCCGACCGGCTGGAGGCCGGCCCAGTCCAGCGCCGGCGCGGCGGTGGGCGCCGCGAGAAGCATACTGGCCATGATGCTCACGGGGTATCGCACGGGGTAGAAAAGGCGGCCACCAGTTTCAGCTGGTGGCCGCGGGGGAATCGGACGTTGCGGTTACTCGATCAGAACTTGTAGGAGGCGCCGAGGGAGTAGGAGGCGCCGTATTTCTGGAAGTTGATGACCTGGCGCGGATCACCGTTGTTGTAGGTGATGAGCGGCGAATCGTTCAGGTTATAGCCCTGCAGGAAGAAGGTCAGGCCCTTCATCGAACCGGACTGCAGCGCGTAGCTGACCTGGGCGCTGACGTTCTTTTCCGACTGCGCGGTGGCGAAGCCGCCGCCCGGATTGACATCACCCTTGAAGTTGGGGGCGCCGAAGTTGGTGATATAAGCGCGGTAGTCCGAGCGATACCACTCGCTGATGCGGGCGGAGAAGCCGTGGCGCTCGTAGTAGAACGTCACGTTGGCGACCTTGCGGGAGAGGCCCGAGATCGGCGAGGTGCCGGAGGTGGGGCCCCAGGGCATGATCTTGCTGTCCGTGTAGGCGCCACCGAGCACCATGCCGAAGCCCCGGATGGACTGGCTGATCAGCTCGCTGGGCAGCGAGAGTGTGGCCTCGAGGCCCTGGATCGAACCGCCATTGCCGTTCTGCGGCGAGGTCGCCGTGCCCTGCCGGAGCGAGGGCGAGGTGCTGCCGGTGATCGGGTAGCCGCTGAAGTCGGTGAGCACGCCCTGCTCATAGATGTAGTTGAGGAGCTTCTTGTGGAAGAGCGCGAGTGAGAAGTAGCCCTTGTTGTCCTTGAAATATTTGTCGAGGGCGAGGTCGATGGAGTCGGACTTCCAGGGCTTGAGCGCCGGGTTGCCGCCGTCGCCGCTCCAGGGGCTTTGGCCGAGGCTGGTCGAGGTGGCGTTGGCCGCGTTGTAGTTGAAGCTGCGGGCGGCGCGCATGTCGAACATACGCGGACGGGCAATCTGGCGCGCCACACTGAAGCGCACGTAGGTCGAGTCCGCCACGGTGAAGTTCAGGTTCACGCTGGGCGCGAAGTCGGTGTATTTGGCGCCACCGGTGACCGGCACCTGCACCAGGCTACCGCCGCCACCCGAGGTGGAGACACCGGAGGAGCTCTGGTCGGCGTTGATGGCCTGCACGCCGATGTTGCCCTTGACCGGGATGCCGCCCCACTTGGTGTCGAGGTCAAGCTGCACGTAGCCGCGCGCCAGCTTTTCGGTTACATTCCAGCGGTTGGCGATGACGTCGCCGTTGGGGTTCGGGAAAAAGCCGTAGAGGTTGTTGTTGAGCGCCGCGAGCGGGTCGTAGGCGTAGATCTTGCCCAAGCCGAGGAAGCTGAAGTCCGTGGTGCCGACGATGGGCGGCAGCGCGGCGGTGGGCTGGTTGTTGGCGTTGTAGATGAAGCCGGTGGGACGCTCACCGTCACGCTTGAAGCGGTCGGTGTAGCTGCTGCCGATCTCGACGTTGCTGAAGTGGCCGGTCAGGGCGTGGTCGGTGAGGAGCTTGAACTGGGCAAGCTCGTCCTTGGACTGGAAATACTTCAGGTAGCCTTCCATGCCGGTGGTCGGGAGTGTGCCCGTGCCCCAACCCTGCGGATCGGTGAGCTTGAAGAGGCTGGCATTGGAATAGTCGATCGTGTGCCCAATCACCGGGATCTGGCCCGGGGCCAGGGTCACCGTCATGGTGTCGGGCGTTGCCGCGCCGCCGTTGAAGCCGAGGCCGGAATAGGTCTCCAGGTTGCGCTCCGAGCGCGTGATCCGGGAGTAGCCGACGTCGAAGACGACGGGCCAGTCACCCTTCTCGCCGAGCTTGAGGTTCCAGCCGAGCGCTACGACGCTGTTCTTCTTGGTCACGATGTCGTTGCGGATGATGGGCTGGATGTTGGTGAGGGTCGCCTTGGTGATGAGGCCGCCGCTGGTGGTGTAGCCGGGCTGCAACACAGCCGAGCTCCAGAACGCCATCGGGATCTCCATGCCGCGGAGCAGCTGCTTTTCCTCGAGCTTGGAGTAGTAGGCGTCGATGGTGCTGTGGACGTTCTCGTTGGGCTTGAACTCGAGGACGCCCATCACGCCGTTGCGATCGACATTGCTGGTGCGGACGTAGGACTTGGTGCCGCCGAGGGCGTAGTTGCCGGCCGCGTCCTGGGGATAGCCCCAGGCCTGGAACTGCTTACCTTCCCACGGCGTGCTCGAGTAGGCATAGCCGAGGGCGAGGCCCACCTTGCCGCCGTCGAACTGGTCCATGTAGGCGATGTTGAAACGGTGGCCATCCTTCTTGGCACCGGGCGTCAGCTGGCCGTATTGGGTGGTCTGGTAATAGCCGCTGACCGCGATCGTGCGGCCGGTCTTGCTGAGGGGCTGGACCGTCTGCAGGTCCACGGTGCCCGCCAGGCCCTGGCCGGTGAGATTGGCGGCGGCGGTCTTGTAGACGATCACGGCGTTCAACAGCTCGGAGGGATAGTTGTCGAACTCGACGCTGCGGTTCAGGCCGCTCGAGACCTGCTCGCGCCCGTTGAGGAGCGTCGTGCTGAAATCACCGGTGAGACCGCGGATGCTGATGCCCTGGCTGCGGCCGTTGACCCGCTGGGTGGTCAGGCCGGTCAGGCGCGTCAGCGAGTCGGCGATGCTGATGTCGGGCAGCTTGCCGATGTCTTCAGACATGATGACCTCGACAATATTCTGGCTATTCTGCTTGGCCTCGGCGGCGGCGGCGAGACTGCCGCTGAAGCCGGCCTTCACGGTATATTTTTCCAGGACGACGACCTTATCCTTGTCGGCGGTGTCATCCTTGGCGGCCGGGGCGGTCTGGGCGTAGCCCAGGGTGCCGGTGAAGGCAATAGCGGCGAGCAGGCTCGCGCTACGCGTGAAACGAAGGGTAGTGTTCAGTGCTTGCATGGTGTCTCTCGGGGTTCGGGGCTAACAAACAGGGGAGGGGAGCAGTAGGAGTGCTCCGTGTGTGGCCCAAAACTCACCGCAGTGAGCCCGCGGTGCGACGCGCAAACCTCCCAAAAAACCGCGATGGGTGGGACAACTCTTAGGTCGGCCCCGCCGGCACGGGGGTGGTGTGAAACCGGCCGGAGGGTGTTTTCCGAGGGAAATCCCCTGCGCGGATCCTTGGGGTTGACCTTGGATCCTCCTGGGAAGCCCGTTTTTCCGGGGTCGCCACCTAGGTTTTTTCCGGTCCAAGCAAGACTTCTCCCGCGCAGGCCGTTTGACCGGGCGGCCGGCTCGCGCCAATTTAAGTCACCCCATGATCCCCCCGTTCATCAGCTTGGTCTGCCTGCTTTTGCTGCTGAGTCCCTTGGTCGGAGCGGAGGCCGCGCCGGCGGCGAGCGTGCCGCGGCCGACCCATCCCGGCGCCGGGCAGACCCTTTACTTTGTGCTCACGGACCGCTTCGCCAACGGCTCCACCGCCAATGATAGCGGCGGCCTGGCCGGCGGACCCGACGTGACCGGCTTCGACCCGAGCCGGATTTCGCATTACCATGGCGGCGACTTCACCGGCCTCACCGCCCACCTCGACTACCTGAAGCACCTCGGGGTCACGGCGGTATGGGTGACGCCGCCGTTCAAGAACAAGGCCATGCAGCAGGGCACCGCCGGCTACCATGGCTACTGGGTGCTCGATTTCCTGCACGTCGACCCTCATCTCGGCACGGACGCCGAGTTTCAGGAATTCGTCCGCCAGGCCCATGCCCGCGGCTTGAAGGTCTTCATGGACATCATCGTCAACCACACGGCGGATGTGATCCAGCTCTCGGGCGATTTCTCCTACCGTGATCGCGCCAAGTTCCCCTACCGCGATATAGCGGGCCGCGCATTCGATGAACGGGCCGTCGCCTACAATGGCTTGAATGACCCGGCGGCCTTCCCCGCGCTGTCGGCTGGGACCAGCTTTCCTTATGCGCCGGTCGTGCCGGCGGCGGAGGCACACGCCAAGAACCCCGACTGGCTCAACGACGTCACGCTCTACCACAACCGCGGCAACAGCACCTTCGCCGGCGAAAGCGCCACGCTGGGTGACTTCGCCGGCCTCGATGATCTCTTCACCGAGCACCCGCGGGTCGTGCAGGGATTCATCGAGGTGTTCACCCACTGGGTGCGGGACCGCGGGGTGGACGGCTTCCGGATCGACACCGCGAAGCACGTCAACGCCGAGTTCTGGCAGGCCTTCATCCCCGCGATTCGGGCCGAGGCGCGGAAGATCGGCCGGCCGGATTTCCTGGAGTTCGGCGAGGTTTACTCGGAAGCCGGCGACCCGGCGTATCTCAGCGAGTTTTCCACCGCGATCCCGCTCGACACCACGATTGACTTCGGGTTCTTTGCCGCCGCCCGGAAGTTCGTGTCCCAGGCCGGCACGGCGGCCGCCTTGGCGGATTTCTTCGCCCGGGACGATTACTACTCGGATCACGACGGTAGCGTCCACGCGACCACGACCTTCCTCGGCAACCATGATGCGGGTCGCTTCGGTTATTTCCTGCAGCAGGACAATCCCGGGGCTTCGCCGGCGCAGCTGGCCGATCTGGCCCGGCTCGGCCATGGCCTGCTCCTGCTGTCCCGCGGCCAGCCGGTCATCTACTACGGCGACGAGCAAGGCATGGTCGGTCGCGGCGGCGGCGACATGCAGGCGCGCGAGGACATGTTCGCCGCGCAGGCGCCGGATTTCCGCAACGCCCCGCTGCTTGCCACCTCGCGCACCGGGGCCGACGACAAGTTCGACGAAAACCACCCGTTTTACCGGCTGATCGCCCGGCTTAACGCCCTGCGCGGCGCGCACCGCGCGCTGCGCACGGGCGCTATGCTCCCCCGGGCCGCGCGCGAACCCGGCCTTTTCGCCTTCTCGCGCATCGAGCGCGGGGAAAAGGTTGAATATCTCGTGGCGCTGAACAATTCCCGCACGCGACCGCTCACCTCGCGGGTGGCGACCAGCCAGCCCGCCGGCGCGGCGCTGGCGCGGATCTTTGATTCCCGCACGCCGGACGATCCCGGGACCGAATCCCTGACGGCCGACGGTCAGGGCGAAGTCAGTGTAACGCTCGCCCCGTTGCAGTTCGCTGTCTGGCGCGCCACAGCCGCGTTGCCCGTGGCCGTCGCTCCCCCGACCGTGAACCTCGTCATGCCGGCGACAGATGCCGTCCTGTCTTTCACAACGCACGGGATCGACGGCCAGATCTTCCCCAGCCGGCAGGAACTGCGCGCCGAAGTCGGGGGGGGTGATGGCTTCGCCGAGGTCACCTTCCTGATGCAACGCGCCTCGCGGCCCGGCCAGTATGAGTTTTTGGGCACCGACGACGCGGCACCCTTCCGCCTCTTCTGGCGACCACCGCCAGACCTCGCGCGCGGGGAGCGACTGACCTTTGTGGCCACGGTGAACGACCTCCGCGGACACACTGCGACCGCGAGTATTTCAGGCGTTCAAGTCGCGCCGGTCAGCTTCACCTTCGGCCCGGCGGGCGCCACCGTTCCTCTCATCAAGTCCGCTCCGCCGATCGCGGCGGAGCTGGCTCCCGGCACGCCGCTGACCCTGCGGGTCGCGGCAGAGGGCACCGGGCCGCTCGAATACCAATGGATCCGGGATGACGCGGAAATTCCTGGTGCCACGGATGACCGCCTAATCGTCACCGCACCCGGCCGCTACCTGGCCCTGGTGCGCAACCGCGCCGGCACGGTCTTCGCTCCCGCGACGGTTGTGACCGCGGGCCCTGCGCCCGTGCTGCCGGGCGCGCGAATCGAAACCCATGCGGCCCTGCCCTCGAAGTTCGTGGCACCACGCCGCGTCGATGTCTGGCTGCCGCCGGGCTACGACTCGAACCCGTCCGAACGGTATCCGGTCATCTACATGCATGACGGCCAGAATCTCTTCGATCCCGCGACGAGCTATGGCGGCGTGCCCTGGGCGGCCGATCTGGCGTTGTTACGCCTGATGGCGACCGGGCAAACGCGCGGGGCGATCATCGTCGGCATCTGGAACACGGCGGCCCGCTTTTCGGAATACCTGCCGGAAAAAGCGGTGCCCGCGGCGGCTTATGCCGACCTCGTGGCCCAGTTTAAATTGTCCCCCGTCCCACCGCAGGGCGACGCCTACCTGAAATATCTGGTCACGGAGTTGAAGCCGTTCATCGACCACACCTACCGCACGCAGCCGGAGCCCGCGCACACCTCCACGATGGGCTCGAGCATGGGCGCCTTCATCTCTGCCTACGCAATCTGTGAATATCCCGACGTGTTCGGCCGCGCCGGCTGCATCTCGATCCACTGGCCGCTGGGCGACGGCGTGGTCATCGACTGGTTCGCGCACCATTTGCCCCAGCCCGGGACCCACCAAATCTATTTCGACTTCGGCACCGAGACCCTCGACGCCGCCTACGAACCTTACCAGCGGAAGGTGGACGCCATCATGCAAGCCGCGGGCTACCGCGCGGGGGTCGACTGGCTGACCTGCAAATTCGCCGGCGCCCAGCACTCGGAGCGATCCTGGCGCGAACGGGTGGATATCCCGCTGGCCTTTTTCCTGCGGAAATAAAACCGGCCCCGGCCTAGAAAACCGTGTAGATGAACGGGGCGAGCCCGCTGCCGCCGAGGAGAATCAGCAGGCTGGCGAGCAGCAGCAGCACGATGATCGGCGTCAGCCACCACTTCTTATTGTGGCGCGCGTAGTCCAGGAACTGCCCGAGGAACCCGCGCTGCCGGCCCGCGGCCTGCCGTTCGAATTCGCTGGGAGGGGGTGGGGTCATGGTTCAGTGCTGGCGGAAATAACTGGCCGCGTCGCGCGGGCCGGGTCGCGGGCGCCAGTAACTCGCGGCCCGGCGGTCCGCGCGGAGTTGGAGCGGATCGTGGCCACAGACCCGAAGGATGAGCCCGAGCGGAGTCAAGACGGCATAATAAATAACGACCAGCACCACGGTCGAGACGACGAGGCCGATCGGGTAGGTCGCGTAGCTGAGGCCGACATAGAGCCAGCGCAGGCCCTCGCGCCACACCGCCCCGATCAACGGCACGCCGACCGCCAAAAGCCAGCAGGCGAGCGCCGCGCCAGGCCGCGCCTTGGTCCACGGCGCGAAGCCCAGCAGCGCCACAAACAACAGCCACGCCAACGCGAAGGTGAGCAGCTGGCGGGGCGGGGGACGACGGTTGATGCGGATGAGGGACATGGCGGGACGTGAGGTCAGTCGATCTCGAATTGGTCAAGGTGTTCCCTGGCGTCGACCCGGTTGGCCGCCGGCTGCTCCTCCTTGCGCAGGATGAAATCGCCGATGACCAGCGCGTCCATGTCCGTCGCCATGAAGCAGCGGTAGGCGTCGGCCGCGGTGCAGACGATCGGCTCGCTGCGCACGTTGAAGCTCGTGTTGATCAACACCGGGCAACCCGTCTGGCGGTGGAAGGCCTGTAGCAGGCGGTGCAGCCGCGGGTTCCGGACTTCGTCCACCGTCTGGAGGCGCGCGCTGTAGTCCACGTGCGTGACCGCCGGTATGGAGGACCGCACCTCGCCCACCCGCCGCACGCCGGCCGCGGGCTGGCGCTGGGCCGGCTGCACCGGCGCCACCATGAGCATGTAGGGGCTCTCGGTGCCGGGCGGCACCTCGAAGTATTCGGCGGCATTCTCCAGCAGCACGATCGGCGCGAACGGGCGGAACGATTCGCGGAACTTGATCTTGCGGTTCATCACGGACTGCATGGCCGGGTTGCGCGCATCCCCGAGGATACTGCGGCCGCCAAGCGCGCGCGGGCCGTATTCCATCCGGCCCTGCACCCAGCCGACGACCTTGCTGGTCGCGATCAATCGCGCGGTTTCCTCGCACAGGGCGGTTTCGTCCGCCGCACGCGCATAGACCGCCCCCCGGGCCTTCAATTCCGCCTCGGCGTCCGCGCAGTCCGGCCCAAGTAAGGAACCACGCTGCCCGTCGGGCACCCCGGGCTCGCGCGGCCGCTCGAGCAGCTGATGCCAGACGAACAACGCCGCGCCGAGCGCGCCGCCCGCGTCGCCGGCGGCCGGCTGGATCCAGATTTTCTCGAACGGCCCCTCACGCAGCAACCGGCCGTTGCCGACACAATTCAGGGCGACGCCGCCCGCGAGGCAGAGGTTCTTCAGGCCGGTCTGCGCGTGGAGCTGACGCGCCATCCGCAGCATGATTTCCTCCGTGACCTGTTGGATGGACGCCGCGAGATCGAGTTCGCGCGCCGTGAGCGGCGCCTCGGGCCGGCGCGGTGGCCCGCCGAAGAGCCGGTCGAATTTCTTCGAGGTCATGGTCAGCCCGGCGCAATAATCGAAATAATCCAGCGCCAGGCGGAACGAGCCGTCCGGCCTCAGCTCGACGAGATGCTCGAGGATGAGATCCGCGAATCGCGGCGTGCCGTAGGGCGCGAGGCCCATCAGCTTGTATTCGCCGCTGTTCACCTTGAAGCCGCAGAAATAGGTGAACGCCGAATACAGCAGGCCGAGCGAGTGGGGAAAGTGCAGCTCGTGCGTCAGCTCGATCCGGTGGCCGCGGCCCGTGCCCAGGCTCGCGGTCGCCCATTCGCCGACGCCGTCGATGGTGAGCAGCGCGGCCTCCGGGAAAGGCGACGGAAAGAACGCACTCGCGGCGTGCGCCTCGTGGTGCTCCATGAAGACATACGGCCGCCGGTAGGCGCCGCCGAGGCCCTCGTTCATCTTCCGCGGCAGCTGCAATTTTTCGTGCACCCACTGCGGGGCAGCCTGGAAAAACGAGGTGAGGCCGGCCGGGGCGAAGGCGAGGTAGGTTTCCAGCAACCGCTCGAACTTCAGCATCGGCTTCTCATAAAACGCCACATGGTCGAGCTGCGCCGCGGTGAGGCCAGCCGTGCGCAGGCAGTAGTCGACGGCGTGCCGGGGAAAACCGGCGTCGTGTTTCCGGCGCGTGAAACGTTCCTCCTGCGCCGCGGCGACGATGCGCCCGTCCACCACCAGCGCGGCGGCGGAGTCATGATAAAACGCGGAGATGCCCAGGATCGCGATCATCGGCTCAGGGCAGCTGGGCGCGCAGGTGGTCGATGACCTCGGTGAGGGACGCCGTGGTCGCGGGATCACCCTCATACCCTGAAATGCGGCGCGCCTCGGCGAGATGCCGCAACGCTTCCTCCGGCTGCTGGCGGGCGAAATATTTCCGTGCGATCCGCAGCTCGATCGCCGAGGTCACGGGCCCGCTGCGCTCGGCGGCGAGCAGCCACTTGATGGCCTGGTCGTGGTCGTGTCCTGATTCGGCGATGATCGCGGCGCGGAGGTTGTTGGCCTGGTTCCGGGGCTGCTGGTCGGCTGCCGCCAGGCTGACCTGTTCGGCCTCGGGCTGTCGGCCGGTTTCCATCAGCAGGCCCACGAGCGCCTCGAGCGCGTTCTGGTTCCCGGGGTCCGAGGCGCAGCGGTTGCGAAATTCCTTTTCCGCAGCGGCGTTGTCGCCCGCCAGACGCACCAGCCGGCCACGCAGCAGATGGAGGCTGGTGTCATCAGGCCGGAGGGCGATCACCCCGTCGAGGTAGCGCTGGCCTTCGCCGAGGCGCCGGGTGCGGGTAAAGAAGTCCGCGAAGGCCGGCGCCATCCGGGCGAGATCCCGCGGCGGAGACGTGGCGGCGGCCTTCTTGAGCAGGGCCTCGGCTTCCTCGAACCGGCCGAGGCGAGAAAGCTTGATGGCCTCGTCCGCCATGAGGGCGAAGTTCGCGGGCTGCAGTTGCTGGCCGCGGCGCGCCGCGGCGAGGGCGCCGGCAACGTCGCCCTGATCGTCGGCGAGGTCCTCCTCGAGCTTGGCGAGGAACGGACTTTGCGGGTCGCGCCGCACGGCCGCGCGGATGGTGTCGTTGGCTTGTTGCAGGATTGCCGGGGCGATGCTGTCGGCCTGGGCGCGCGCCATGTCCCGGGCCAGGCGGGCCATGTCCTCGGGGTAGGTGAGCTGGTTGGTGAGCGGCGGATGCTGCACGATCGTGGCGAGGTGCTGCAGGACCGAGAGCCGCGCCTGCGGCGTGCAGCCCACGGCGGCGGCACAACCGGCGGAATCAAGCCAGGGCGGCGCGCCCGGCGCGGACCCGAAGAGCGCGGCCTCGGCTTCCTGCGCCATCGCCCGGGCGAGTTGAAAGTTCCCCGCCCAGTCGAAATGCACATGCTCGAACATCAGCTCGCGGCCGGTGGGGATCGCCGGCGAGGCGGGGTCGGCACCCAACAACATCGCCGCATCCAGCAGACGCGCCGCCGGATGCGCCCGGGCCACCCGGCGGATCGCCGCGTTGATTTCCGCGTCGGGCCGGAACCGCAGGGCGTCCCAGTGCAGCGCGTCGCCCAGCAGCGGCCGGGCCGCGCCCGCGTTGCCCGCCTGCAACTCCAGCGTGCCGAGCATGAACAGCGCCTCGGCGTATTGCGGGTCGAGCCGCCGCGCCTCCTCAAGCGCCGGCCGGGCCGCGCCCGCGTCGCCCAGCAGCCACGCGAGCCGGCCGCGCTCGAAGGCCTTCTGCCACGCCGCCAAGTCAGCGGCAGACAGCCCGGCCCGATGCCGCGAGAGCAGTGGCGGGCAGTCCTTGAGGTTGGCGACGACGGTGCACAGCAGCGTCTTTGCCCCGGCATCATTGGCGATGCGCATGATGTCGTTCAGGTTCGCCTCCAGGTTCGCATAAACCTTCGCCAGGCGCGGGTCGTCGCCGGCCACGGCGCTGTCGACAAACATGCCCATGCCGCCCCACTCGGGCGGGGGCGGGCCGGACCGCGCGAACCGGCCCAGGAGGGCACCAAGCAGCTGGCCGCTTCGCGTGGAGTGCACGAACTCGCTCAGCCGGATGACCGGCAGCGGCGGCATCGCCGAAAGGTAGGTGCAGCCTGGGCCGTAGGGACCGATCACCTCGTTGTTGCCCACGTAGACGACGAAGAGGTCTGGCGAAAACGCCGCGAGGTCGCGGGCGATCCGGTGGACGACGTGCGAGTTGATCGCGACGATGCCGGTGTTGATGACCTCGATCTCTTTGCCCGGGTAGCGCGCGCGAAGCTGCGCCCGGAGCTGCGGCGCGAACCCAAACGCCGGCGCCGGGATACCCTGCGCGGCCGATTCGCCGAGGACGACGACGCGCACCGTGCCGGCCGGCTTGCGGGCGGCGACGCGGAGGTTCAACGGCCGCAGATCGAAGCTGCCGGGCATGAAGAGGCTGACGAAATCTGGATTGGTCCGGTAAAAGCCCGGCTGGTCATCCGGAATGAGAAAGTCCGCCGCGCGGCCGTAACCCGCCAGCCGCAACCCTCCCTCCAGTCCGAGCCCTAGCAAGACGGGAAGCCCGAAAACGGCCAGGGCCCGATAGACCCAGAGCCGGGCGGGCGCGACCTTGCTGGTTGATGCGGGCGGGGGGGCGCTCACGAAGAGGTCCGATGATGCGTGGCGCCGGCAAGGCGTCAACCGAAGCCCCCGCGGAAAGGCGCCGGTCTAAGATTTCTCCGCTAGAACTCGGTTACTGGCGGGCTAGGGGCGCTCCCGAGCGGCGGCCGGCTGAGGCCTGGCATTGAGCCGCGCCAGCTGGGCCTGGGTTTCCGCCAGTTCGCCGGCGATGCGGCTGACCATGTCGTAATCCCAGTTTTTCTCTTTCGCCAAGCGGAGGCGTTCCTCGTGCCAAGCCAGCGATTCGTGCAGGCGCGCCCGCAGCGCGACGGGGTCGCGTCGGGCATTCTGCGCCATGAGGCGCGACCCGATGAACAGCGCTCCGGCCACCAGCATGACGAAGAGGATGACACTGGACTCAATCATCCCCTCACCATTGATATATCGTGGAGCGATGCAATAGCCGCGGACGCCCAAACGCAGGATTAAGCCGGGCTCCGGTGGCCCATAAGCTGTCCTCGCCGGTCCCGCTCAGGGTGTCGCCGCCGGCGTCGGCTCGGTTTTACCGGCGACCTGCGCGCGGGCGAGGACGGACAGCTGCTTTACTACGTCGGCGTAGCGCGGATCGTTCACCAGGTTGTGCAGTTCGTCGGGATCCGTCTGCGGTTCAGTCAGGAACGCCCCGGCGCCCGGCCCGAAATATTCCGCGTAGCGCCAGCGTTCGGTGCGCACCACGACGCCGGTGACGCCGCGGCCGCGCTCGTTCCAGACCGTATAGGCCGGGTGGTCCCATGGCAGGTCCGGCTTGGCCAGCAGCGGCGCCAGGCTGCGACCCTCCAGGCCGGCGGGCACCGGGAGCGCACAGAGATCCACCAGCGTCGGGTAAAGATCGAGCAGTTCGACCACGCGCGGCGAGGCCTGGCCGTTGCTCCGAGTCCGCGGATCGTAGATGATTAGGGGCACGCGGGTGCCCTGTTCCCAAAGCGAACCCGCCTTGGACCACTTGCCCTTCTCGCCCAGCTGGTAGCCGTGGTCACTCCACAGCACGATGATCGTCTTGTCTGCCAGCCCGGCGGCCTCGAGCGCCGCCAGCACCCGGCCGACGTTGTCGTCAACATACGAGGTGCAGGCCAGGTAGGCGCGGATCATTTCCCGGGCCTGCAGGGTCGAGGCGTCACGCCGGATGAACAGGTCGGCGTTGATCGGCCGGATCGAGGCGCGGGGAAAACCCGCGGGCACGGTCGGCCGCGGCGCGAAATCCACCGACACCTGGATTGCGTCGAGGTCGTAGAGATCGAAAAACTTCTTCGGCGCGACCAGCGGGCTGTGCGGCTTTGCCTGGCCGAAGCCGATGAAGAACGGGCCGTCCGCCGGTTTCCACTGCTTCAGCCACGCGATGGTGCGCTCGGTGTTCTGGGTGTCGCCCAGGCCCGCGAGTTCGGTCGGCTCCTCCACGGCTTTCCAACGGTCCGAATCGGGCGCCTGGCGCAGGTCGGCGGAGACCATGCGCTCGATGCGCTGGCGCTCCTGCTCCTCGGTGATGGCGGTCGCGGCGACGGAGGTGGCGGGTTTTTTCTGGTCGGTAAACTGGCAGGGCACGCCGCCGAGGGTCCAGGCGGCGGCATCGTCGATCAGGTCGCCGTGGAAGATCTTGCCGTAGCGGACCGTCGTGTAGCCGTGCTGCCGGAAGTAATTCGGCAGGCTGACCAGGTCCGGATACCACGCGCCGAACCAGTCGCGGTTGCCATAGAGCTCCAAGGTTGTCGGGTAACGGCCGGTGAGCAGCGACGCGCGCGACGGGTTGCACAACGGATACTGGCAGTAGGCGCGGTCGAACTTCACGCCGCGCGCGGCGAGCCGGTCGAGGTTCGGGGTGATCGCGCGCGGGCTGCCGAAGGCGTTCACCTCGCAGCGCAAGTCGTCGATGGAGATAAACAGGACGTTCATCGGCGCCGGCGCGGCGCGGGCCGCAAGGCCGGCCGCCAGTAGCGCAAGAGGAAACAAACGGGCGAGAGGTGCCATAGGGTTGAGGGGTTCCGCAGCCTAACCCTACCCACAAGCCGTGCAATCCCGACTGGTGCGGCCAGTAAGAAGCGTGGCCTACCGCCGGTTCGCTGATTTTTTCCGAAACTCCTCGCTCTTCCGCAGGGCGTCGCGCACGTCGCCCTCGGTCCAGTCCTTCTCCAGCAGGTTGCGGCGGTATTCCTTCAGGCCGGTGGGGTCGGGTTCCCGCTCGAGCACATCCAAGTAGGCCCGGCGGATGATGCGGTCCGCGCCGCCGCCGCGAAACTCGTCCCCGTGCCGGATATTGTCGCGCACCATGCGCTCGTTCCAGCCCTGGTCGATCATCAGGCTGCGGTAGTCGCGCAGGCCGATGAGGTCTGGCTCGCGTCCCAGCAGGTCCGTGAAAGCCCGCTTAATGATCACATTCGGCTCTTCGCGCGATTCATCCCGCCGCCGCACCTCGACGCGCAGGGAGGAAATGCGATCGTTCCAGCTAGCCGACAGGCTGCCCGGAAGCAGGCGGCCGGTGAGATCCCGGGCGCTCTCCGTCAAACGCATGGCCGCCCCGCGAAACTCGGCGTCCACATACACATAAACCTCGGCCCCGCCCTCGACTCGAATGGAGGAGATGCGGTCGTTGAAGGAGCGGCCGCCATCGGGCCCCACGCGCGCCAGGTTTTCCAGGGAATCGCCGGCATAAACGATCAGGGCGTCTCCGCCGAAGTTTGCCTTCTCATAGAGAATAACGCGGGGCTCACGCCCCCGGTCCGGGGATTCGTCGCGGCGGTCGCGGGGCGGGTTTTGCGCCGCCGCCACGAGGGTTAACAGACAGAAGAGCGGGAGCGCGCGCCGGAAGTTCATGGCGGATGAGACGGTGGCGGGGCCGGGAATATTCAATGTTTTCACCGGCCCGTCGCGCCGGATCAGGCGTTGAGCTGCGGCCGGGTGGGTTCGGGCCAGTCGACGTGGAAGAACTTGCCTCGCGGCTGGTCGACGCGCTCGTAGGTGTGGGCGCCGAAGTAATCGCGCTGCGCCTGGAGCAGGTTGGCCGGGAGGCGGGCCGAGCGGTAGCTGTCGTAGTAGCTCAGCGCCGAGAAGAACGTCGGTGCCGGCACGCCGCACTCGGCGGCGAGCGACACGACCTTGCGCCAGTTGGCCTGCGCCTTCTTCACCGTCTGGTTGAAATACGGGTCGAGGAGCAAGTTGGCGAGGTCGGGCTTCCGCGCGTAGGCCTCGGTGATCTTCTGCAGGAACGCGGCGCGGATGATGCAACCGCCGCGGAAGATCTGGGCGATCTCGCCGAAGTTGAGCTTCCAGCCGTATTCCTGCTGGGCGGTGCGCATGAGCTGGAAACCCTGCGCGTAGGAACAGATCTTCGAGCAGTAGAGCGCGTCATGGATGGCCTGCACGAGGGCCTTCTTCGAGCCGCGGTATTTCTTGCCCGGGCCTTTCAATATCTTCGAGGCCGCGACGCGCTCGTCCTTGATGGCGCTGATGCAGCGGGCAAACACGGCCTCGGCGATCGTCGGGGCGGGGACACCCATGTCGAGCGCGTTGGTCGAGGTCCACTTGCCCGTGCCCTTCTGGCCGGCGGTATCGAGGACAATGTCCACGAACGCCTTCTTTTTCGTGGCGGGGTCCTTCTGCTTGAGGATGTCGGCCGTGATCTCAATCAGGAAGCTGTCGAGCGAGCCGCGGTTCCACTCGGCGAAGATTTCCGCCTGCTCGGCGGGCTTGAGGCCGAGGAGACCGGACATGAGCGCGTAGGCCTCGCAGATCATCTGCATGTCGCCATACTCGATGCCGTTGTGGACCATCTTCACGTAGTGGCCCGCGCCGTTCTCGCCGATATAGGTGGTGCAGGGCACGCCGCCGAACACGGGTTTGCCGGGCTTCGCGCCGGGGATGGGCTTGCCGGTCTTGGCGTCCACCTTGGCGGCGACGGCTTCCCAGATGGGTTTCAATTCCTGCCACGCGGCGAACTCACCGCCGGGCATGAGCGACGGGCCGAAGCGCGCGCCTTCCTCGCCGCCGGACACGCCGGAGCCGATGAAGCGCAGGCCTTTTTCGCGCAGCGCCTTCTCGCGGCGGATGGTGTCGGTCCAGAGGGCATTGCCGCCGTCGATGATGATGTCGCCTGGCTCGAACAGCGCGGCGAGGCCGTCGATGACCGCATCGGTCGCCTTGCCGGCCTGGACGAGGATGACGGCCTTGCGCGGCTTCGCGAGCGACGCGACGAATTCCTGGAGGGTTTTAGTGCCGACGAGGCCGCCGGGCGTGCGCGGGTTCTCCGCGACGAACTTGTCGGTCTTCTCGGTGGTGCGGTTGTAGACCGAAATCTGGAAACCGTGGTCGGCGATATTGAGGGCGAGATTCTGACCCATCACGGCGAGGCCGATGAGTCCGATGTCAGAGTGGGATTTGGCCATAAGAAGGGATCCTAGCTACGCCTCTTTGCCGGTGAAAACCACCCTGTTTTTCGGCCGCTGTCATAAAAACCCGGCCCGCCGCGGGATGCGCGGCCTGTTGTGTCCACTCAGGGTTTCGGCTGGCTGCCCTGCTTGCTGGCGTAACTGTTGGCGCTGGGAAAAAACGGGGCGATGCGCGACACGAACGGGGTCAGAAAGGCCGGTTCGTTACGGTTGTAGACCCAGGAGAAAAACACCACCGTGCCGACGACGAAGACGATCACCGCGGCGATGATCTTGTTCATCTTCATCACCCGCCGGAAAAGGAAAATGGTCAGGATGAAAGCCGTGATCGCGATGATGATCTTCAGCCAGATCGCCGGCGGCAGGGTCTGGATCTTCTCAACGGCAGTGACGGCAAGCAGGAGCATAACCTACGAGTTAGCTGGAAAGCGCCCTGACACGAGTCATTTTTGCCCCTGTCCGGGGTTTAACCGGGCTTTGACCCTTGGTCAATGATAGCGGCCGGCCACGCCCAGATAATCCAGCAGCCAGGCTTCCTTCCAGATGCGGAACCGCCCCTCGGGGGTGATTTTGCCGTATTCCTCGCGGTCGGCGTGCGGCAGCAGGTAACCCAGCTCCGTGTTGATCATTTCCATCTGCTGCTGCTGCTGGTTGATGTCCTCGATTGGGCTGAGGTCCCACGGCAGCACGCCGTCGCCATCCTGCCGCACGCGCTCCTGGTGCCGCGCCACCTGTTTCACCAGGCTGCGCCGCCACGGGCGCCGTTCCACGTGCCAGCTCTCGGGATAAAAACCGCCAAAGGGAATATAGAGGTTGTCGGTCACGTAGCGGCGGCCGCCGGCAGTCCGGGAGGCGAGACTGTAGCAGACGGTGATGGCGCCGTTTTCCTGCGGCACGAAAAGCACGTGCAGCCGCAGCGTGCCGTCGTGGTTGTGGTAGACGGAAGTGCGCAGCCACACGCCGCCGCCGAGTTCGGCCTTGAGCGCCTGCACGGGGGTGAAGCGGTTGTCGCGCAGCCAGTCGCGGACCTTGAGGAGGCGCTGCTGGGTCGGCCACTCGTCGCCGCTGCTGTTCACAACGTAGCGCGGGAACAGCGGCAGCGGGCTCAGGCTGATGGCGCTCACCTTGAGCCAGTTGAAACCCGACTCGAGCAGGAACCAGAGCAAGAACACCGCGGCGGCCACGGCCCAGAACGGGCGGTCGATCCACTCGAACTGCGCGTTGCTCTGCGCGGTGTAGAGCGCGAACAGGATCCAGCGCAACCAGCGGATCGGGATCGCCAACACCGGCGACGCGACCCGGAGGTTGATCCAGAAGAGCGCCAGCAACGCTGCAACGGACGGAACGAGAAACAAGGAGAGTGTTTCCGGCATGGTGAAGGGAGTGGCGGGCGGGCCCGCGGGGTGCGCTCAGCTCAGCCGCACGGGCATGATGACGCACACGAAGCTCTCCAGCGTCTTGAAGACGCCAGGGCTGACCTCGTCCTTCAATTCGAAGAACACCTCGTCCTTGGTGAGGGCGCGGAGCGGGTCCATGACAAACTGGGGGTTGAACGCCACCTGGAGGTCGGGGCCGCTGTAGGAGATCGCCATTGATTCATGCGACTCGCCGAAGTCGGGCGACGATGCGGTGATCTCGAGCAGGTTGGCGGTGAGCTTGATCTTGACGGAGTTGGATTTCTCGGAGGTGACCAGCGCCGCGCGGTGCACGCACTGGAGGAAAAGCTCGCGCTCGAGCTTGATGCGCTGGTGCGTCTCCTTCGGGATGACCTGCTGGTAGTTCGGGTAGTTGCCCTCGACGACCTTGGAGAAGAGATAAATGCTGTCGGTGAGCCCGCTGCTGTCCTTGCCGGTGTCGATCTGGAACGCGGCGCGGCGCTCGTTGAAGGCGATCTTGAGCTTCTCGCCCTTGCCGAGCAAACGGAGCAACTCGGCCACCGTCTTGGCCGGGAGGATGATCGCGCCGGTGTTGGCGGAGGACACGGTCATTTCCTTGCTGACCAGGGCGAGGCGGCGGCCGTCGGTGGCGACCAGCGCCAACTTGCCGTCCTTGAAGTTGAAATAAACGCCGTTGAGGATGTAGCGGGTCTCGTCGGTGGACTGCGCGTAGGAGACGTTGCTCAGCATCGTGGCCAGCTCGCCCTGTTCGAGCGTGAAGGCTTTGTCGTCGCCCGAATCCGGCAGCTTTGGGAATTCCTCGGCACCGATGCCCATGATGCGGAAGTTGGAACCGCCCGAGGCGATTTTGACCTGGTGGCTGGCGCTCGAATCAAAAGCGACGTCGACGTTCGGCAGTTCGCGGACGATGGTGGCCAGGCGCTTGACCGGGAGGGTTACGGAGCCGCCTTCCTTCACCTCGGCCTTGATCTTGCAACGGATGCCGAGGTCAAGGTTGGTTGTGGTCAGGGAAATATAGTCCTTCTCGGCCTCGATCAGCACATTGCTCAGGATCGGCATGGCGGCCTTGGAGCCCACGACGTTGAGGACCTGGGCCAGGCCGTTGCTAAAGTGGTCGCGGTTGATCTTGAATTTCATTCGGTCGGAGGCGGGGAGGGTGCGGTAACTAACAAAGGGTGATTAGAGAGAGATACAATAATGAAAAGTATCCGTATTATTATAGGTCGCGATTATGCCGATAACCCCCGGTTTTCCGAGTGAAACCAGCCAAGCCGGCGGCTGTGAGCCGCGCCTGAATAACCGCGAACAACTGGCGGTTTGTTCACAGGGGAAAGTTATTCGGAAGTTTCCTGCTTCATCTTCACAACCTTCCGGCGCAAGGCGCGCATCTGGGCGTGGCGGACGCCGCGCTGGTAATGGGCGAACAGGCCGTAGGCGATGTAGCCGAGGAAAAGAAAGAACAGGGCGACTTCCTGCAGGCGGACGACCAGGATTACCCCGATGAAGAAGATGACCAGCGTCCGGATCCGGGTCCGGGTCTCCCAGTTCACCTGCTTGAAGCTGGGGTAGCGGATCGTGCTCACCATGAGGAACGAGACCAGCATGAGAATGAGCGGCAGGGCGAGCGTCAGCTGGCGCAGCTCCCGGGCGTTGGCCGACATGTTGAGCAGCAGCAGGACGAGCGAGGCGACGGTGCCGGCGGCCGCGGGAATCGGCAGGCCGACGAAATCCTTGCTCGATTCCGCCTCCGCCCGGTGCAGCAGCGGGTTGGTGATGACATTGAAACGCGCCAGGCGCACGGCGCCGCACAGCAGGTAGATGAAGGCGATAACCCAGCCGAACTCGCGGAACCATTGAAAATCCTCCCGGGGCGCAAGGATGAGGAAAAACACCATCAACGCCGGTGTCATGCCGAAGGAAACCACGTCAGCCAGGGAGTCGAACTCCGCCCCAAACAAGGAGGTGCGGCCGCCCATGCGCGCGAGGCGGCCATCGAGGGAGTCGAAGATGACGGCGGCCAGGATCAGCCACACCGCCTGCGTGTAGAGGTGAATCCACGTCTGGTTGGGGTGGGCCAGGGCGAAGTCGCGGGCGTAGTCGCCCGCATCGGTGAGCAGCCGCGCTTGGATGCACTTGATGACCGCCGCAAAGCCGCAGAACAGGTTGCCCGCCGTCATCAGGTTCGGCAGGAAATAAATCCGGCTCGCCTGCGTTACGTTGTAGGGGTTGTTGCGCTGATCGAGATCGGCCATGACAGCGTTACTTGGTGAGGCTCTCGAGGTATTTCCAGAACTTCGAGTCCTGCTCGAAGAGCTGCTTTTCGCTCACCGGCAGTTTCATCCGGAAAAGGGCGTCCTCCAGCGACGCCTTGTGCAGGATGTAATGCGTGTGGAGTGTCTCGCCCTGCACCTCGAAATAGAAGCGGAAATCGCCCGCGCGCAACCGGTAGAAATCCTTGCCGCCACGGTGGAACTTGCCCAGCGGCTCGCGCGGGTGCGACAGGTCGGTCGGCCGGATTTTGCTGATCGGGTCGATGACATCCAGCTGCGCCAGCTTATCGAGCTTGTTCAGCTCGCGCATGCTTTGTTCGGAGAAAGTGACCTGATACATGGTGGGAGGGACACGGTAACCGTGGGGGGGTGCTCGCGTCTTGTCTAGGCAACGTCACCCCTATATCCCCGCCGTCATGAAAACCAGCTCTGTTTCACTCGCCCTGTTGACCGCCGCGCTGCTGGCGGTCTCCGCCCAGGCCCAGACCGAGAAGGTCGACATGGGCCCAACCGAGGCCAAGCCCGAGGACGGCCGGATGAAGCAAAACCGCGCGGAACTCATCAAGCGCTTCGACAAAAATGGCGACGGCAAGCTGGACGAGGACGAGAAGGCGGCGGCGCACAAGGCGATGCGCAAAGAAGGCGGGGGCGGGGGAAACGACCGCTACAAGGAGCTGCTCAAGCGCTTCGACAAAAACGGCGACGGCCGGCTCGACGATGCCGAGCGTGCCGAAGCCGAAAAGGCCCGGGCGCTGGTCGAGAAGAACGGCGGCGTGGGCCGGTTCCGCGAGCTCGTGCTGAAGCGCTTCGACAAGGACGGCGACGGCAAGTTGAACGATGCCGAGCGTGCGGAAGCCGCCAAATTTCGCGCCGAGCAGCTCAAGAAATTCGACAAGGATGGCGACGGCCAGCTGAACGACGAGGAACGCGAAGCCGCCCTCAAGGCGTTTATGGCCGAGGAGCGCGCCGCACCTGCACCCGCTCCGACCCCCGCCGCCGCCCCGGGCAAGTAACCGCATCTTTGTTGCGCGGTGCGGCGGGCGCGCTAGAACGGCGCCATTAAAACCACCCCGTCCGTTACCCTCGCTGCTATTCGCGCGGCCCGTCGACGCATCGCCGGCGGCGTCATTGTCTCGCCCTGTCCGGAATCGATTCCGCTCTCGGAAATCACCGGCGCGCGCGTCTTCTGCAAACTCGACAACTTCCAGCGCACGGGCTCGTTCAAGGAGCGCGGCGCGCGCAACGCGCTATTGCAGCTCGACGCCACGCAAAAAAAGAAGGGCGTCATCGCCGCCTCCGCCGGCAACCATGCGCTCGGCCTGGCTTATCACGGCCGGTTGCTGCGGATTCCGGTCACCGTGGTCATGCCCGATTACGCGCCTCTCATCAAGGTCAGCACGTGCCGGCGGCTCGGCGCCCGCGTCATCGTGTCCGGCCGCGACTTCGCCGAGGCCCGCGCCCACGCCGACACGCTGGTGGATCGCGAGGGCCTCGCCTACATCCACGGCTTCGACAACCCGGCCATCATTGCGGGTCAGGGCACCATGGCCCTCGAGATCCTGGAGCAGGTGCGCGACATCGACGCCATCGTGTGCCCGATCGGCGGCGCCGGCCTCATCGCCGGCCTCGCGGTCGCGGTCAAGGCGCTGAAGCCGCGCATCAGGATTATCGGCGTCGAGTCGGTCGCCACGGCCAGCTTCACCGCGGCCCTGAAGGCGAAGCGCCCGGTGACGATCCCTCGGCGCGCGACCCTCGCCGACGGCCTCGCTGTCCTCAAGGTCGGCACCAACGCCTTTGAGCTGGCGCGACCGCGCGTGGACCAGGTCGTGCGCGTGACCGAGGACTGGATTGCGCTCGCCATCCTGCGGATGGTCGAGCTGGAGAAGACAGTCGTCGAGGGCGCGGCCGCGGCCCCGCTGGCCGCGCTGATGGCCGGCCTCCTGCCCGGGCTGAAGGGTAAGAAGGTCGTGCTCACGGTCTGCGGCGGCAACATCGACCCCGCCATCCTCAGCCGCGTCATCGAGAAGGGCCTCGTGCATGACGGCCGGCTCACGCGCTTCACCGCGGTCATCAGCGACCGCCCCGGCGGGCTGGCCGAGCTCACGCGCGTGGTGGCCGGGTGCGGCGCGAGCATCAAGGATATCGAGCATGACCGCGCCTTCAGCGGCCCGGATGTCTCGGCGGTGAACGCCGTGTGCACGGTCGAGACGCGCGACCACGCCCACATCCGCGAGCTGCACCGGGCGCTGCGCAAGCACGGCTTCCCGGTGCTCGTGGCGAAATGACTTAACCGGCGGCCGGAGCCGCCTTCCGCCCGAAGGCCGGGTCCACCTTGAGCAACGCCGTCACCACGAAGGACGGCAGGGTGGTCAAGCAGACCCAGCCGAAGAAGTTCACGTAACCAAAATGTTCCTGGAGCCAGCCGGCGCCCATGCCGGGCAGCATCATGCTGAGGGCCATGAAGCCCGTGCAGATGGCGTAATGCGCGGTTTTGTGTTCCCCCTCCGCCACCATCATCATGTAGACCATGTAGGCGGTGAAACCGAAGCCATAGCCAAACTGCTCGAGTGCGATGGCGGCGCCGATCACCGCCAGGCTCGACGGCTGCAACAGCGCGAGCCCGAGGAAAACCGCGATGGGCGCATGCATGGCAAAGATCATCGGCCACAGCAGGCGTTTGAGCCCGTGGCGCGCGATGACGATGCCGCCCAGGATGCCACCGACAGTCAGCGCGATCACCCCGACGGTGCCGTAAACAATGCCGACATCCTTCGTGGTCAGGCCGAGCCCGCCCACCGCACGTTGGTCGAGCAGGAAGGGAGTGATGAGTTTCAGCGCCTGCGCCTCCGCCAACCGGTAAAGCAACAGGTAAGCGAGCGTCACGCCGATGCCGGGCTTGCGGAAGAAGGCGGCGAACACCTCGACAAAGCCGATCAGGAAATTGTCCGTGCGCGCGGCGGCGCGATCGGCGGCTGGCTTGGGCAGGGCCGTGGCATGGTAGAAAGCCAGCAGCACGAAAAACGCGGCCAGCAACCAGAAGATCAAGGTCCAGGCGCGGACCACACTGCCGGTTGATTCCTGCAGCGAGCCGACCAGATAGACCAGCCCGCCCTGCCCGGCGATCATCGCCAGCCGGTAGAAGGTGCTGCGCACACCCACAAACGCCGCCTGCTGGTGCCCTGGCATTCCCAGCAGGTAAAACCCATCGGCGGCGATGTCGTGGGTCGCCGAGCTGAACGCCATCAACCAGAAAACCGCCAGCGTCAGCCGGAAGACATGGGGCGCCGGCAGGGTCAGCGCCACCAGCGCGAACGCGGCGCCGATGACGAATTGCAGGCTGACGATCCAAAGGCGCTTGGTGCGGAACAAGTCCACCAGCGGCGACCAGAGCGGCTTGATGACCCAGGGCAGATAGAGCCAGCTCGTGTAGAGCGCGATGTCGGTGTTCGAGATCCCGAGATTCTTATACATGACGACGGCCAGCGTCATCACGACCACGTAGGGAATTCCCTCGCCAAAATAGAGCGAAGGAATCCAGCGCCAGGGCCGGGGCGAATTTTGGAGCGGGCCTTCCATCAAGGAGCGCCAACGTGGCGGCCTGCCAGGCCGGGCGCAACGACGGAGAACGGCGGAAGCCCCGCGGAATCTCAGCGATTGGCCGTGACGGCGACCGGTGCGGCGGCAACGGTCGGAGTCGGATCGGCGATGGCGAGCAGCACACCGGCGAGGATCACCACCGCGAGATACTTGAAATAGGGATCATGTTTCATGGTTACCGCCAAGACGGGGCGAACCGCGGGGTGTTTCGCCGGCCCGGGAAAAATGCGCGGCGAAATCTCCCGCGCGGGCGTAACCGCCGCGGGGCGGACGCGTCGGGCGAGTCAGATCCAATCCGGCCGGGCCACGGTCTTGTCCCCACCGGCGCTGCCAGTGTTCACGGTCGTAGCCGGCTCGAAGAGCAGGACCTCGACTTCCTTCTCGGCGACGGGCCGGTGTTCGGTGCCGCGCGGCACGACGAGCAGGTCGCCCGCTTGCAGCTCGACGGTGCGGTCGCGGAATTCCATGCGGAATTCACCGCGCACGACGTAGAACAGCTCGTCCTCGTGTTCATGCTGGTGCCACACGAAGGGCCCCTGGAACTTGACGAGCTTCACGTGCTGGCCGTTCAGCTCCGCGATGATTTTCGGGCTCCAGTGTTGCGTGAAC
>JANYAM010000242.1 GCA_025361365.1 Opitutus sp.
GCGGCTCGGCGTGGATTTCGCGCGCACCTGGTCGTGCTACAAGGGCGGCGCCATCCACTGCGGCAAATGCGGCACCTGCGTCGAACGGCGCGAGGCGTTCCAGCTGGCGGGTGTGCCTGACCCGACCACCTACGCCGCCACGCCGCCGCTGCCGGATAAACCATAGGTCCTATACGACCCACAGGGCTTATATTTCCCGATGCTGATTTCAGAAATCTTCCACTCCCTGCAGGGCGAAGGTGAGCTCACGGGCGTGCCGTCGGTCTTTGTCCGCACCAGCGGCTGCAACCTGCGCTGCAACTGGTGCGACACGCCCTATGCGTCGTGGAATCCCGAGGGCGTGCAGCTGCGGGTCGACGAGATTGTCGCCGAGGTGACGAAACGCCCGGCCAAGCATGTCGTGCTGACCGGCGGCGAGCCGATGGTCGCGAAGGAAATCCGCGAGCTCGCCGCGGCGTTGAAGCGGCTGGGCTACCACATCACCATCGAGACCGCCGGGACGATCGCGCCCGACGGCATCGCGTGCGACCTGGCCTCGCTCAGCCCCAAGTTGAAAAACTCCGCGCCGGATGAACGCTTACCCGCCGCGTGGCGCGAGAAGCACGAGGCGCTGCGCTGGCAGCCGGAGGTCGTGAAGGCCTGGCTGGCGGGCCACGGGTTTCAGTTGAAATTTGTCGTCGCACAGGTGGCGGACGTGGACGAGATCGAGGGAATGCTCGGGCAGCTCGGCCGCGACATTCCCCGCGCCAAGGTGCTGCTGATGCCCGAGGGCACGACCGTCGAGGCGCTGCGCGCCAAGGCCGGCTGGCTCGGTGAGCTGTGCAAGGTCCGCGGCTACCGCTACGCGCCGCGGCTGCACATCGAGCTCTACGGCAACAAGCGCGGCACATGAGGATCCCGCTGCTGCCGGTCGTCCACCCACCCAAGAAACTTTCGGTGGAACTTGCTGATCTGCGCGTGCGCGTCGCCGAGCGCGCCGTGACGATCCGGGAGCTGCTCTATGTGTTGCGGGGCCGGGCCTACATGCTGCTGGTGATCCTGCTCACCCTGCCCTTTCTGCTGCCGCTGCCGTTGCCGGGATTGTCCACGCCGTTCGGCTTCGCGATCATCCTGATCTGCCTGCGGCTGGCGCTCGGCCAGCGACCCTGGCTGCCCAAGAGCGTCCAGCGCCGGCAACTGCCGGCGGGTTTCATCCCGCGGTTGCTCGACCTGGCCGCGAAAATCATCGGCTGGCTGGAGCGGGTGCTGCGGCCGCGGTGGCTTGTGCTCACCGAGCACGCGATGATCCGGCAGTTGCATGCCATCGTGATGGTCGCGGGCGCCGGCATCCTTTTGCTGCCGCTGCCCATCCCCTTTTCCAACGGTCTGCCCGGCTGGTCGATCCTGCTGCTGGCCAGCGGCCTGCTGGAGCGCGACGGCCGCGCGATCGTTTTCGGTTACCTGATGTTTGCGCTCAGCGTGGTCTACCTCTGGCTGTTCGGCGAGGCCGCACAGCAACTAGTGGAAACGGCCCTGGCGTGGTGGCGCCGATGAAGGGCGGACGGGGACCAGCAAGGAGACAGCCACGGCGACACCCAGCACGGCGGCGATGATGCCGAGCGACCAGCTGATCGGGAACTTGCCGCCGAAAGCCTCGTTCAGCCAGACCATCTTGAGGCCGACGAAGACCAGCACGATGCCGAGGCCGTATTTCAGGAAACGGAATTTGTGCATGACGCCGGCCAGCAGGAAAAAGAGCGAGCGCAGCCCCAGGATCGCAAAGGCATTGGAGGTGAAGACGATCAGCGGCTCGCGGGTGAGGGCGAAGATCGCCGGGACCGAGTCGACCGCAAACACGATGTCGCTGATCTCGATAAACACGAGGCACACGAGCAGCGGGGTGGCGTGCCAGGCCCCGTTCAGGCGCACGAGGAACTTGTCCCCGTGCATCGCGGGAGTCACGGGCATGAGCATGCGCAGGAGTTTGAGCACGGGGTTTTTTTCCGGTTCGATGGGTTTTTCCGGCGCGAAGAGGATCTTGATGCCGGTGAGAATGAGGAATCCGCCGAAAAGCAGGATGACCCAGTGAAACTGCATCAGCAGCGCTCCGAGCGAGATGAACAGAGCCCGGAAGACCAGGGCGCCGAGAATACCGTAGAACAGCACCCGGTGCTGGTATTGCGGCGGCACGGCGAAATAACCCAGCACGACGACAAACACGAAGATGTTGTCCACCGAGAGGGAAGCCTCGATGACGTAGCCGGCGAGGAATTCGAGGGCCGTCTGCCTGGCCAGCGCCGCGTGGTCCAGTCCGATCAGCCGGGGATCCAGCGGCAGTTTCCACTGCGCGTAGAAGTAAAGCCCGGCGCAAAACGCCAGGGCCAGGCTGATCCAGACCAGCGTCCACGCGAAGGCTTCCTTGACGCTCACGGCGTGCGCCTTGCGATGGAAGACGCCGAGATCGAGGGCTAGCATGCCCAGGACAAAGAGCAGGAAGGCCGAGTAGAACCACCAGTAGTCAGCGAAGGGGAAAAGCGGGATGTAAGGCATGCCAGGCGCCAAAAAGCCGGCCTTTGCGCCCGACTACAAGCCGGACCGGATTGGAAATCCGCGCGGAGTTTCCAGCCGCCACCCGGCTAACTCGGTCAGCAGGTGAGCACCAGTTTGCCGAACTGCCTGGCTTCCTCCATGTGGCGCAGCGCGTCATCGGCACGGTCGAGCGGGAACACCCGGTCCACAACCGGTATGATTTTATGGCGCTCCACAAGCCCGGTCATGCCTGCGAAATCCGCGGGCGAGCCCATGGTGGTGCCGAGGACATTGATCTGGCGGAAGAAACATCTGCGCAGGTCGAGGCCCGGCGGGTTGCCGGTGGTGGCACCAAAGAAGACGATCCGCCCGCCCGG
>JANYAM010000279.1 GCA_025361365.1 Opitutus sp.
GACTACCTGCGCACCCGGTCAAAGCGCCACAAGGTGCCATGCGCCTGGGGCCGGTTCGGGCTGCCGGCGGAGTTTCGCAACAGCAAGATGAAGGTGGCGGAGCGATGGATCGATTTCTCCCGCTGCGACATGCCCGGCCGCGCGGTCATCGACACCTACCTGTTGGTGCAGCTCTACGACATCACTGCGCGCGAGATGACCGCGTATGGCCTGAAGGACGTGGCGGTCTACTTCGGTATCACGTCGGAAACGGGCGAAGGCCGCACCTATATCGACGGCGCGGAGATCCAGCACGTGTTCCGGCAAAACCGGGAAGAGTTCCTGGCCTACCTTGCTGACGACCTGCGCGAGACCCGGGGGCTGGCCGACGTGCTACTGCCCACTTATTTCGAACAGGCCCGCGCGTTCCCGCTGCTGCTGCAAGAGGCCGTGCTGCGCGGCACGGCCGGCAAGGTGGACCTGCTGTTCCTCGAGGAATATTACCACGCGCGGGCGGCCTGCCCGGCACCGCTGGGCGAGATTGAGGCCTTTGAGGGTGGATTCACGCGGAGCTTCCAAGAGGGCGTCTTCAAACACGTGCTGCATTTCGACGTGGCGTCGCTTTACCCGAGCCTGCTGCTACAGATGGGGCGCAATCCAAAGGGCGACACGCTCGGGGTGTTCATTCCGATGCTGCAGCGGTTGCGCGAATACCGCTTGAAATACAAGCAGCTGGCCAAGGCCGCGCCGACGGCGGCCGAGCGCGACGAGGCGCAGGCGCGGCAGCAGACTTTCAAGATCCTGATCAATTCCTTCTATGGTTACCTGGGGTTTTCCGCCGCGCGCTTCGGCGACGGTGAGCTGGCGGCGGAAGTCACGCGGCGCGGCCGCGAACTCCTGCAGGCGTTAATTGAGGAGTTCCAGAAGCACGGCTGCACCATCCTCGAGGCCGATACCGACGGCATCTACCTCTCGACGGATAAATATTTTGCCAAGCCGGAGGAGTTGCTGGCCTTGGTGGGCAAGATCCTGCCCGCCGGCATCGAGCTGGAATACGACGGCACCTACGATGCGATGTTCTGCTACAAGGCCAAGAACTACGCGCTGGTGGCCGGCGGCGAGATCACCCTGCGCGGCTCGGCGCTCCGTTCGCGCGGGATCGAGCCCTTTCTCAAGCGGCTCGGCGACCAGCTCATCGCCTACCTGCTCGGCGTGTCGCCGGTCTCGCCCGTGGCGGAAATCGAGCGGCTGCGCAAAACCATCGCCGCCCGGGAGCAGCCGGTGGCGGACCTGGCCAAGGCCGAGACCCTCAGCCAGAATCCCGAGGCCTACCAGCAGTGGGTCGCCGGCGGCGGCAAGCCGCGCCGGGCCGCGGCGGAAGTCGCCTTGCAGATGAATCCGCGTCCCCGGATGGGCGAGCGGGTCAGCTACTACATCGGGCCGAAGGCTAAGGGCCAGACCTCCGACTGGCAGCGCGCCCGCCCGCTGGCGGCGCACGATGCCGCCGCGGCGCCTTACGATCCTGTATATTATGTGGGAAAAATCGACGACTGGCTGGAACGTTATGGACGTTTCCTCGGGATTCAGCCACAATCGGCCCAGCAAGAGATGACCCTCTGATGATTCGCACGCGCATCTGCCTTTACGTCCTGATCCTCGCCCCGCTCGCCGTCTATTGGCAGACGGTGTTTGAAGATTTCGGCTTCCGCGACGACTACTCCCAACTTCGCGAAGCACGGGAGGAGCCGGGCAAAATCGTCAAGGTCACGTCCTCACATGGCCGCCCGCTTTACGGGGCCCTGCTGGAGACCAGCTATAACGTAACGGATGAAGTAGGTCATCTGCCCATCATGCGCATGATCACCGTGCTGTTGCTGGCAGTGCTGGCGCTCGCTCTTTGGCGCCAGCTCTATCAATCCGGCTGGGCGGAGGTTGAGGCCGCCGGCATCGGACTGGGTGTGGCCCTGCTGCCGGCCGCGCAGGTGACCGCCGGCTGGGCGGTCTGCTGGCCGCACGTGCTCGCCCTTGTGTTGTCCGTGGCGGGTTTCTCGGCGATCGAGACCGAACTTGAACGCGGTGGCTTGAAGCGTTTCGTGGCGCTCCTCGGCGGCTGCTTCATCTATGCCCTGGCCACGCTGATCTACCAGTCCAACGCCCTGTTCGCCGTCGTGCCCATCGCGGCCGTCCTGCTGGTGCGGGGCGGAAGGGAGACCCTGAGTGACGGGAAATGGCTCGCCTACCACCTCGCCGCACTGCTCGTGGGCATCGGGCTCAGCTATTTCCTGATGCGGGGCCTGTTCGAAAGCGGCGTCTTCCGCGAATCGGCCCGCATGCAGGTGGAAGGCAATTTTCTCACGAAGCTGGGGTGGTTTTTCCAGTATCCGCTCGCCAATTCGCTGGGCCTCTACGCCCTGCGGGACGATTTCGGCGAGGGCGCGCTGATCTTCTGGCTTAGTGTCGCGGTGGTGGTGGTG
>JANYAM010000029.1 GCA_025361365.1 Opitutus sp.
AAGATCGTGCCGAACTCCGCGCGCTTCTTTTCGCCGACGCCGGTGATGCCTTCCATCTCGCTGACGCGGGTCGGGTATTGGCGGGCCATCTGCCGCAGGGTGGCGTCACCGAAGACGACATAAGCCGGCACCTTGCGCTCGTCGGCCAGCTGCTTGCGCAGCGTGCGCAGGCGCTCGAAGAGGATCTCGTCGCAGGCGATGTCGCCCTCGCGGCGCGCGACCCGCCTGGCCTTCGGCAGGTCCATCGGCTTCGTCAGCGTGATGGACCCGCGCGAGCGCAACACCTCACGGCCTTCCGGCGTGAGTTCCAGGGTGGCGAACTCGCCCTCGGCGACAGCCACGTAGCCGAGCCGCATCAGTTCGCGGCCGACCGCCGCCCAGGCGGGGCGGGAGAGATCCTTGCCGATGCCGTAGGTAGTCAGGCGGTCGTGGCCCCACCGGCGGATCTTGTCGGTGTCGGCACCGGTGAGCACCTCGGTGAGGTGGTTCATGCCGACGCTGAAGTTGCCGTTCTGCGCGATGCGGTAGAGGCAGGAGAGAAATTTCTGCGCGACGACGGTGCCGTCGTAGGTGGCGCGCGGCTCAAGGCAGTTGTCGCAGGCGCCGCAGTTGGCAGCGGGATATTTCTCGCCGAAATACTCCAGCAGCTCGGCGCGGCGGCAGCTCGAGCTCTCAGCGTAGTGCACGATCTGCCGCAACTGCGCGCGGGCAACGGCCTGCTCATGCTCGTCGGTGATTTCCTCGAGGAAGTGGGTCTGCTTGGCGATATCGCCGGCGCTGAAGAGCAGCAGGCAGTCACCCGGCAGGCCGTCGCGCCCGGCGCGGCCGGTCTCCTGGTAGTAGCCCTCGATGTTCTTCGGCAGGTCGTGGTGGATGACCCAGCGGACGTTGGGTTTGTTGATGCCCATGCCGAAGGCGATCGTCGCGCAGATGATGCGCGTCTCGTCGCGGAGAAAAAGTTCCTGGTTGCGCGTGCGCTCGGCGGCGTCAAGGCCGGCATGGTAGGGGCGGGCGGAGAAGCCGTGGCCGGCGAGGGATTCCGCCACGCGCTCGGCGGTGGCGCGGCTGGCACAGTAGATGATGCCGCTCTCGGTCTCGCGCTGACGGACGAAATCGATGATCTGTTTCGCCGGCTGGTCCTTGGGGATGACGCGGTAGGAGAGGTTCGGGCGGTTAAAGCTGGCGACGAAGGTGGTGTCGCCGCGCAACTGCAGCTGCTTGATGATGTCGGCGCGGACGCGGTCCGTCGCCGTGGCGGTCAGCGCCATGACGGGCACGCCGGGCAGCAGGGCGCGGAGCTTGGCGATCTGGCGGTATTCGGGGCGGAAATCATGGCCCCACTCGGAGATGCAGTGCGCCTCGTCGATAGCGAGGGCGGTGACGTTCCACGCCTTCAGGTTGGCGGCCCAGTTGTCGAGCATCAGCCGCTCGGGCGCGACATAGAGCAGCCGCCACTCGCCGCGGTGCAGGCCGCTCAGGCGCGAGCGGGCCTCGTCGGCGTCGAGCGTGGAGTTCAGGTAGGTGGCGGCGACGCCGGCAGCCTGGAGCTGGTCCACCTGGTCCTTCATCAAGGCGATGAGCGGGGAGACCACGACGGTGAGGCCGGGTCGGAGCAGCGCGGGCAACTGGAAGCAGAGCGACTTGCCGCCGCCGGTGGGGAGCAGGGCGAAGACATCCTTGTCCGCCAGCGCGGCCTCGATGATCTCGCGCTGGAGCGGGCGGAAGGCGCCGTAGCCGAAGGTGGTCTTGAGGGTGAGCAGCAGGTCGTCCATCGGAAGAGCAGTGTGGATGGGCGGGCGCAGCGTCGCCAGCAAGCCCGCAGCCTGCGAAAAGGTGATTATTTCAGCCCGAGCCAGCCGGCGAGGGCGCGGACGGCATCGGTTACCTGGTGGCCGCGACGCACCGAGCGGGAGACGATGCGGAGTTTTTTCCTTTCCCGGTCGGCTTTCGGGTCGAGGTGGCCCACGAGTTCGGTTCCGGCCAGGATCGGCAGCGCGTAGTAACCGCGCTTGCGCTTGGCCGGCGGGACATAGACCTCCCAGTTGTAGTCAAAATTCCACAGCGTCCGGGTGACCGGCCGATTGTAGATGAGCGGGTCGAGCGGCGCGAGCAGGATAGGAAGGTGGAACCGGGCCTCCGGACCGGTTTTTTCGAGCGCCCGCAAAGCCAACCCGCCCGGAGGCCGGGTTCCACCTTCCAGCAAAGGCAGATCGCTGCGCAGGCAATAGAGGGTCGGGCAGCCCTCGATCGCGATCGGTTGGACGAGGTCGGCGACCAGCGCGAGTTCGGTGCGCTTGAGCGGGGTGAGTCGGCGCTGACGGAGCTTAAGCAACGCCTCCCAGCGGGCGGTTTCCTTTTTCGCCGGCTCGGGGAGGCTCAGGATTTTCGCCGGCAGGACATTTGCGGGAAGGTCATAATAGCGCCGGTTGTTTTCCCCGCGCCGGGCGATGAGCAGCCGGCCGTGAAAGAAGAGCTTTTGCAGCGTGGCCTTGGCCAGGGTGGCGCGGCCCCAGACGTGGCGCGAACGGCCCGTATCGGCAAAATCCTTCGAGCTGAGTGGGCCGCGCGCGGCAATCTCGGCGAGCAGGCGGACCGTCAGTTCCTTTTGTTTTGGCGAAAGCCGGCCCGACCAGGCACTCGAGACATGCATGCGACGGCGCATCGCCGCCAACAGATAGGGCCAAGCATCGGGGGTGAGGGCCACGAGCGTGTGCTCGGTGGGCAGGTGGTGCTCGAAGGCGGTGCGGCGGGCGGCGGGCAGGAGAGAACCATCGCCGTGCAAGTGGCGCAGCAGGTCACCTTCCCGGTAATCGCGGACCCGGTTGCGCAGGATGAGGTCGTGCATCCGGCCGGTGACATTGATGGGGTCGATCTGGATGTAGCCGTGGTGGGCGAGGGCGGTGGCGATGTCAGGCGCGGGCGCATCGAGCAGCACGGCGCGGCGCATGAACCGGCGGGCGGTGAGGGGATCGAGCGGCAGCGGGGTCATGCGATGAAGCGGCGAGCTAAGTCTTCTTTCCGCCCGCGGCAAATAATAAGGCCGCACCGGGAAGGTGCGGCCTTGGAAAACGAGACGAACGTTCGCGTTACTTCTTGGGCGCGGCGGCCTGAATCTCCGCGATGCGCTTGTCGAGAACGTTCATCTCCGTGACGAGGCGTTCCTCCATCTTCTTGCGGTCGGAGCTGTTGACGATGCTCAGGCTGGCCGCGTCGCGCACGACGTTGGCCGGCAGGGAGAGGAGGCGGGTCAGCAGGCCCTGGTCCTTGAAGCTACTCAGGTAGAGGGCGGTGATCTCGTGCGTGAGCTTCATCGAATCCTGGGCGACCGCCTGCGAGGAGAGGAGCTGGGTGTTGAGCTCCTGGTTGCGGGACATCTCGGCGGTCAGCACGCCGCTGATCTGGTCGGAGATGCGCTGGCTGTAGCCGTTGATGGAATCCCGGGTGAGGTTCTGGTCCTTGGACATCTCGGCCAGGATGGGCGAGATCTTCTCGGCCATGCGGCTGGAGACCTTGTCCACCTGCTCGTTCTGGAGTTTCTCAGCCTCTTCGGGCGTCTTGGGAATGTTGGAGCCGTAGGGCATGACCTTCTTGGCGATGGCCTCGGCGAGTTGGTTGACCTTCTGCTCGTTCAACTTCGACACTTCCTCATCGGTCATGAAGACGTCGGCGGCGCGCTTGGCGATGGCGTCTTTGAGGAGCTGGTTGACCGACTCGATGTGGCGGCGGGTCTCCTCGGCGTTGGCCTTCATATCGGCGGCGTTCTGCTCGCGCAGGGCCGCGATGTCGGCTTGTTGCTTGGCCGCCATCTCGGTGGCCATTTTCTGGTTAAACCAGAACGCGACGCCTAGGATCAGCGCAGCGGTGAGGATAATTGCGGGTAGTTGGTCTTTAAGCTTTTGCCACATGGTGTGTGTCGGGTTGGAGTGTGTGCGTGACACCTTTAGCAGGTGCATGTTCAATTGCAATGCCGCCTTCATTGTAAAAAACCCGACCGGAAATGAGCCTAAACCGCTACGAACAAGCCCTCTTTGACTACTGGGACAAGCAACCCGACGAGCGTCGGCACTGGCAGACCAAAGTGGTCGAGACTGCACGCATTTCCGGGCCGCCGGGCGAAGCCGCGCGGACTTTGGAGCGAGAGCTCTGGGAGCACTTCACCGAACGCAGCCCGCATGTTCCCGCATTGCGTGAGCTCAGTGGTGGTGGGCTGCGCCGCGTGAGCCTGCTCAACCTCGCCGAACACTTGCTGCGGCTGTGGGGGCCGCCGCCCAAGACGAGGAAGCCGGCCGTTCTGCCGTGACGTCCGCGGCCGTCACGTGGAATTTTCACAATTTTGCAATTACTGCATTTACAAAGCCGCCAAGTGGATGCATCTGTTATTCACAAGTTATCCACTCGATGGAAAACACCATTAGCTCGGTTCAAAATTCACCGCAGCATTACGTAGAGGTTCGGGTAAAAACCTACGTTTTGGATACGAACGTTCTGCTGCACGACCCCCAGTCGATCTACAAATTCGAGGACAACAACCTGGCGATTCCCGTCGAGGTTCTTGAGGAGCTCGATGCGATCAAGAGCGAGCAGTCCACGGAGCGAGGCCGAAACGCCCGCCGCGTGCACCGCATCCTGCAGGAGCTCCTGCCGGACTCGCGATCGATGCACGAGGGCGTCAAGCTGCCCAGCGGGGGCACCCTCTCGGTCATCATCAACCGCTACCTGGTGGAGAACAACTGGTCCTCCCCGGCCATGCAGCGGCTGCGGGCCGTCCTCTCGGACTTTACCAAGAAGGACAACCGCATCATCGCGAGCGCCCTCTTCGTCCAGGAGACCAACCCGCCGCCGACCATCCTGGTCACCAAGGACGTCAACGTGCAGCTCAAGGCCCGCGCCGTCGGCCTCGAGGCCGAGGACTACCTGAACGACAAGGTGCCCGAGGCCACCGCCGACGATGACGGCTACCGCACCGTCGCGCTCGATGTCTATGAGATGCAGCGCTTCTGCTCCGAGGGCGAATTCGAGCTCGCCGAGGAAATCGCCGCGCCGCTCTACCTCAACGAATACGTCCTGCTCACGACCCCCGAGGGCAAGACGATGCCCGGCCGGTATTATGGGAAGAACGTCGTGCGCCGGCTGCACCTGCCTGATTTCGTCAAGGCCCCCGGCGGTATCCCGATCCGCCCGCGCAACCTCGAGCAGCAGTTCTTTGTGGACGCGCTGATGGATGACAGCATCTCGCTGGTCACCTGCTTCGGCAAGGCCGGCACCGGCAAGACGCTCCTCTCCACCGCCTGCGCGCTCTTCCAGACCACCGACGAACGCTCGCGCTACGACGGCCTGTCCATCTCCCGCCCGGTCATCGCGCTCGGCAAGGACATCGGTTTCCTCCCCGGCACGCTCGAGGAGAAGATGAAGCCCTGGCTGCAGCCCTACCACGACGCCCTCGAGGTGCTCCTCCCCTCGAAGCCCCAGAAGGAGCCGCAGTTTGCCAGCAAGAAGGCCGGCAAGAAAAAGAAGAAGCGCGGAGATGACACCATGGCGCTGATGACCTCGCCCCAACCTTCGCACGGCGGCGGAGGCGGACACCACAGCGGCCCGCCGCCGGTCAAGCCCTACGAGCGCCTCATCAGCAGCGGTGTGGTCGAGATCGAGGCGCTCTGCTTCATCCGCGGCCGCTCGATCGCCCGCCGTTTCTTCATCCTCGACGAGGCACAGCAGCTCACGCCCCACGAGGTGAAGACGGTCATCACCCGCATTTCCGAGAGCTCAAAACTCGTGCTCATCGGCGACCCGGCGCAGATCGACAATCCCTACGTGGACTCGCGCAGCAACGGCCTCGTCTACTGCCACAACCGCATGAAGGGCCTAGCCCTCGCCGCGCACGTGAAGCTGACGAAGGGTGAGCGTTCCAAGCTCGCCGAGCTCGCCGCTGATCTGCTGTAGGTGGAACGCGTTGCCCCCAACGCGTTCTCTGGCGTCGGACAAGCGCGTTGAGGGCAACGCGCTCCACCCTCATTCTCGGCTTGCCGCCCGCCCGCCGGGGCGGAAACTGACCGCCTGTGGAAAAGGCGCTGCTCAACCCGCTGAAGGGCCTCGAGACCGAGGACCAGGCCGCCATGCTGCTCGCGCAGCGTGAGCTCCGGCAGTTGCGCGACACCATCCAGGCGCTGCGCACCGAGCTGGAGAACGTGCAGGCCTCGCGGGCCGAGGCCGTGCAGGCTGCCGTGACCAACGCCCAGGACGAGGCCCGCCAGCTGCGCACCACCGCAGCCTCCCTGCGCGACGAATTGCAGGCGCTGGAAAGCGCCAAGGCCGAGGCTGTCCAAGCCGCCGTCGCCGCCGGCCACGACGAAGCGCGGCAGCTACACGGCACCATCCAGCTTTTGCGCGACGAACTGGAGCGATTGCGCCAGGAAAACGCCGAGCACCTCGAGAAACAGGCGCGAGCTCACCAGGACGAGTTGCGCCAGCTCCGCGGCACCGTCGCCGGGTTGCGCGAACAATTGGAGAAACACCATGGCCGTTAAAGCCAAAGCCAAGCCCGCCGCCAAGGCCAAGGAAGCACCGGCGGCCCGCGAGAGTATTTCCTCGCTCCGCGGCCGGCTCCGCCGGACGGAGATGCTGATCAAGCTTTCGCAGCGCGTCGCCGTCATCGACAGCCTCGACGACCTGCTCGCCACGTTGGTCGAGATCATCGCCAACGAGACCAACGCCGAGCGCGGCACGCTGTTCCTCAACGACGCCGCCACGAACGAACTCTTTTCCCGTACGGCCCAGGGGACCTTCAACCGCGAGATCCGCTTGCTGAACAACTCCGGGGTCGCCGGCTCCGTGTTCCAGAGCGGCGAGGGGCTCATCATTCACGATCCTTACAAGGATAAGCGCTTCAACGACGAGATCGACCGCAAGACCGGCTTTGTCACCAAGTCCATCCTCTGCGCGCCGATCAAGACCGCCCGCGGCGAGATCATCGGGGTCGTGCAGACGCTGAACAAACGCGAGGGCAAGTTCACCACCGAGGATCTGGATCTGCTCGAGGCGATGGCCACGCAGGCCTCCGTCGCGCTGCAGAGCTCGCAGTTCATCGAGGGGATGAAGAAGACGCGGCAGCAGGAGATGGAGTTCCTCGACCTCGTCGCCGACATCACCAGCTCGCTCGACCTTTCCGTATTGCTGCGCCGCGTGATGAGCGAGGCGACGCGCATGCTCAAGGGCGACCGCTCCACGCTCTTCCTCAACAACGAGAAGACCAACGAGCTCTGGTCCGAGGTGGGCGAGGGACTCAACGCCGTCCAGATCAAGCTGCCCAACACCGCGGGCATCGCCGGTGCCGTGTTCCAGTCGGGCAAGACCATCAACATCCCGCACGCCTACGCCGACCTGCGCTTCAACCCGGCGTTCGACAAGAAGACCGGCTATTTCACCCGCTCCATCCTCTGCGTGCCGGTCGTGAACAAGAACGGCAAGTGCATCGGCGTCACCCAGGCCCTCAACAAGCGCGGCGGCCCGTTCACCGCCGAGGACGAGGCGCGCCTCAAGGCCTTCACCGCCCAGGTCTCCATCGCCCTCGAGAACGCCAAGCTCTTCGACGACGTGCAGAATATGCGGAACTACAACCAGTCCGTGCTCGAGAGCATGTCGAGCGCGGTCATCACGCTGGGCGAGGACGGCCGCATCCACACCTGCAACGCCGCCGGCTTCCGCATCTTCAAGGCCCGGGAGGCCGACGTGGTGGGCAAACCCGCCGCCGAATTCCTTACCGGCCCCAACGCCTGGATCCTCGATCGCTTGAAGGCTCTCGACACCAGTGGCGCGAAGACTGACACGCTGATGGACGCGGCGATCGAGGTGCGCGGCGAGAAGGTGAACGTCAACCTCACCCTCCAGCCGCTCATCAGCCTCAAGGGCAAGCGGCTCGGCTCGATGCTCATGCTCGAGGACATCTCCTCCGAGAAGCGCATGAAGTCCACCATGGCGCGCTACATGGACCCGGGCCTCGCGGACCAGCTGCTCGCGGCCGGCGGCGAGGCGCTCGGCGGGGCGAGCGTCGAGGCCACGATGCTGTTCTCCGACATCCGCGCCTTCACCACGCTCACCGAGGAGCTCGGCGCGCAGGGCACGGTCGCGCTGCTCAACGAGTATTTCACGCTGATGGTGCAGTGCATCACCGACGAAGGCGGCATGCTCGACAAGTTCATCGGCGACGCGATGATGGCCGAGTTCGGCATCCCGGTCGCGCACGGCGACGATCCCGACCGCGCGATGCGCGCCGCCATCAAGATGATCACCGAGCTGCGCGCGCTAAACCAGCGCCGCCAGGCCCGCGGCCAGAAACCCATCCAGATGGGCGTCGGCCTTAACACCGACATGGTGATCTCCGGTAACATCGGCTCGCCGAAGCGCATGGATTATACGGTCATTGGTGACGGCGTGAACCTCGCTTCGCGCCTCGAGAGCGCGTGCAAGGAATACTCCGCGCAAATCCTCTGCTCTGAATTCACCTACCGGAAGCTCAAGGGCACCTACCGCATGCGCGACATCGACTGGGTCATCGTCAAGGGCAAGACCGAGCCGATCGGCGTCTACGAGGTGCTGGATTTCCACACCGAGGAAACCTTCCCGCACATGCCGGAGGTCATTGGGTTGTTCAAGGGGGCGCTCGGCTACTACCGCAAGGGCGAGTTCGACCGCGCGATCAAACAATTTCAGGAGGCGCTCGCACTGCATCCCGGCGACAAGCTCAGCACGACCTACATCGAGCGCTGCGAATACCTCAAGGCGCACCCGCCCGAGGGCCCGTGGGCAGGCGTGTGGGTGATGAAGTCGAAGTAGGCCGGATCAAGTCCGGGCCCGCCGCCGGCGCTGCAGGACGACGCCCAGCGCGAGCAGGCCGGCCAGCGATCCAAAGGCCGCCGGCTCGGGGATCGCGCTCACGACCACGTTGTCGAGCGCCCAGTATTCATCGGCGCTGTCGGTGCTGCCGCTGTAGCGGGCGAAAACCAGTGAAACATTGCCGCTGCCATCGGGAGTGAAGGTTAACACGGGATTGCCACTGCCGTGGCTGAAGTAATAGATCGCATAGTCGCCGGCGTAGCCGGAGGTGTCGGAAACGTTGAATTCGGCGCCGGCAAAGTAAGCCTGATCCGGTCCGTTCGGGTTGGTATACGTCGTGTCGCTGTAGCGCTGGGCTCCACCGGCGCCCAAATTGTGACCATTGTAGTCGGAGAAGATCGTGTCCACCAAGGTCGTGCCGTTAGCCGTCAGGCGCCAGGAATCCGGGCCGTAGCCTCCGGCCGCCCCATCCCACGAGGCGCCGATGAGCAGGTCGAAGGACACGACATAGGTCGTGCCCGGATTGAGCCCCGTGAGGTTCAGCGTGGCGATTTCGTCGCTGGCGCTGGTCTTGGCAACGTTGAAGCCGACTCGCCCCAGCCAGTTCGACTGGTTGGCCGAGGCCAATCCGCCGCCGTCGGTCGGGAGCGAGGTGGTACTGGCCCGCTGAGCGTGCCGCTCGCGACGAAGCCATTGGTATTGGCCTCGAAGTTGTTGCTAAAGACCACCTGGCCCTGGAGGGCGGTCGTGGCCAACAATCCGGAAATAATGAGAAGGCGGGCGCAGTCCTTGGGCATGACGAATTCCGCCGCAGGTTGCCGGCCAAACCGGGCCGGTCAATCCTTCACTTCGACCTCAACCGGCTCGCCCGCTTTTTCCTTCTCCTCTCCGCCCTCGCCATCAATCAGGTTGGGCTCCTTCTGGGTGTGCGCGATCCATTCCATGACGCCGGAAAAGATGCCCGTGAACATCAGGTCGCCGAACAGCGTGTTGCGGAAAAAGAAAATGGTGGGCGGATACTCCGGGTGGCCGATCGTCAGCGCCTGCCACCAGCCGGCGAGGGTCTTCGCGTAAAAGGCATCGGTCGACCACGAGAGCGTGTTGGTGATGATATAGAACAGCACGGCCCCCAGCAGCGAACCGTTCAGCAACCAGAGCCAGGACTTGCGGCTCGACACCCATGAGCCCAGACCGAGGCCGAGGGCGTAGCAGACGATGCGCCCGACGTAGCCGGTCCACTCGAGGTGGTAGCCGTATTCCCGGGCATAGAACCAGTTGATGTAGAGATCGGTCAGGCAAAGGCCGGCAAAGGGCAGGAACCAGAGTCGCTTGTCCCGGAAATAAACGGCGCCGCAGAAAGCGATGGCGGCGAACGGCGGGAAGTTCGCCCAGCTCATATCGAGCGTCGGCAGCAGGCGGTAGCCGAGTGCGAGCAGGATAAGGACGATGGCGGCGGTGCGCATGAGATGGCTTTAGACAGGATTCACAGAATGAACAGAATAGTTCTGCAATGGGACGGATCGGTCAATTCTGTCCATTTTGTTCATTCTGTCTAACTGCCTTCTGCTTCCCGCCCCATCAGCCAGAGCAGGTCGGACAATCGGTTTAGGTATTGCAGCAGGAGCGGCCGCACGCTGCGGCCGTGCCGGGGCAAGCCGATGAGCTGACGCTCGGCGCGGCGGGCCGCGGTGCGGGCCAGGTCGAGCGCGGCGGCGTGCAGGTTGGCGCCGGGCGTGGCCCAGCCGTCGAATTTGGGCGAGCGCGCCTCGATGGCCGCCACGGCGGCATCGAGCCGGGCGAGAGCGTCGGCGTCTATCTTGGCGAACTTGGACTCGTCATAGCGCGCGGCGTTGGCCTCGGCGCAGGCGACCTCGCCCATAAACGCGACCAATTCCTGCTGGATGCGCGCGAGTTCGGCTGGGCTGCCGCCGGCGGGGCGGGTGGCCTTGGCGAAACCGAGCGCCGCGTTTAATTCGTCGAGCGCGCCGACCGCCGCGATCTGGGGGTGATCCTTGGGCACGCGCTGGCCGTAGAGCAGGGAAGTGGTGCCGTCATCCCCGGTGCGGGTGGCGATGGAACGGGGCGTGGACTGCGGGGCGTCGGACATAAGGAAGTGAAAGGGGAAAGTGAGGGTGAAAGTGATGGGAAGCAACGTTGTGACGCGGGAGAGCCTTGTTCACTCTCACTTTCACTATCACTCTTTACTTTTTCTCCGCCTCGCGGGTCTGTTTCTTGAGCGCCTTCAATTCCGGGTCGATGAGGGCGAGCACGTCCTTCGTCATCCGGTCAATGTAGAGGACCCCGTTCAGGTGGTCGACCTCGTGCTGCACGCAGCGCGATAGCAGGCCGGTGCAGCGCAGCACGTGGGCGTGGCCGGCGTGGTCCTGGAACTTCACCGTGATCTCGTCCGGCCGCAGCACGTCGCCACGGATCTGGGGAAAGGACAGGCAGCCCTCTTCGTAAACGGTCTCGGGCTTTGGCACCGAAGTCACCTCGGGGTTCACGAGAGCCAGGGGCATGAAAATTTCCAAGGGCGGCCTGGCGCCGTCGTATTCCCAGGCGAACTCCGCCTCGGCGGGCCGGAGATCGATGACGCAAAGCTGGATGGCCTGTCCGACCTGCTGGGCCGCGAGCCCGATGCCCTCCGCCGCGTGCATGGTCTCGACCATGTCGGCCGCCAGTTTGGCGAGCGCGGCGTTAAACGCCGTCACCTTCGCGCCTTTTTTGCGCAGGACGGGCTCATTGAAGTGAACTATTTTCAACACCATGGGTCAGGGAGGGAGCGCGGACAGTATTTCCTCCGGCAAGGAGGCCGCAAATAAATTTGTTTCCGACCGCCAAGCTGCTATGCCTCGACTCGTGACTTCGCCCGACAACACTGCCGGCGCCCGACCTGCCCTGTGGCAGCTCTGGTTGGCCATGGGTGTGGGCCTGCTCGCCCTCGCCTGGCTGCTGCCAGTAAACGTCAAGTCGCTCAACACCGCGCTGCTGCGTGAGGCGGGCCGCGAGACCCAGAGCGTGGCCGGTTTCGGTCGTGAGCTGCTCGAGCTGGACAAGCCCGGCCCGGCGGCCCTCGTGCTCGAGACCGCCAAAAAGGTGGGCGATCCCGGCGCCGGGACCCTCGACACCATTTATCAGGACTTTGCCCGGAAGCACCGCGAAATGATGCCGTGGGGCGGTTGGGACATCGCTCTGGAGCCACTACTCGGCAGCCGCAGCCCGGCGGCGTCCACCGAGTCGCAGCCCGTGCTGGGCTTCATGGCGACCCAGCAGGCGCGCGAGAATCTCCGCCGCTACCTCGGGGTTTCGCGGCTGCCCGCCGTCCAGACCCTCCTGCAGACCGCCCAGCTGGGCTCCACGCAACGTTTCGTGCCCGCCAACCGGCCCGGCGGCCAGCCGCTGGAAGCGGTTATCCTGCTCACCGCCTATCTCTGGCAGACCGAGCATCTCTCCTCGGGCCTGCAGCGCGAAGTGCGCGCCCTGGCCGAGACCGCCGTGCGCACCGGGCAGATGGGCGAGCTCGAGGATTTCTATCTTGATGTCCTGACGCTCGGCCGGCGGCTCAACTGGGTGCAGCTTTCGGAACTGCTGCGCACCACCGGCAGCCTTGGTACGGTCGGTCAGTTCGCCCATCTCGCGCGCGTGGCCCCGGAGCACCTGCCGGTCATCTACACGGCCGCGCTCATGACGAAGTCGGCCGACCGGGTCGCGCATTATCTCATCACCTTCGGCCAGCCCGGCGTGGAGCACCTCCAGCTGGCGCTGGCCAACGGCGAGGGCGCCGTCGAGCAGCTCGTGCAGCGGCAGGCGCCGGTCTCCCATGCGGCCGGGCCGGAGTTCGAGTTCGGCGCGGGCTTCGTGCTGCGGCACCCCGAGTTGGCGCTGGTGGCCAAGTATGCGGCCTTCCTCGGCGGCATCTTCCTCCTGCTCCGCGCGCTGGACATGCGGCTGTTCCTCTCGGTCGAGTCCGCGCTGCGCGGCGCCTTCCCGCGCATGGGCAGCGGCCTGATCGCGATCGTGCTCACTTTCATTTTCTTCGTCTTCTCCGAGCCCTTCCTGCTCAAGGCCGCCCCCGTTTCGGACTACAAAATCAAACTCACCATTCCCGTCATCGGTGCGCTCGCGGCGCCGGCCGCCAACGCTTCAACCACCCCCGCCACCATGGACATCACCACCATCCTTACCATCGTCATTTTCGCCGCCATCCAGCTCGGCATGTATTTCATCTGCGTGATGAAGATCTCGGACATCGCCCGCCAGTCCATCCCGCCGGGCCTCAAGCTCCGCCTCATGGAAAACGAGGAGAACCTCTTCGACGGCGGCCTCTACCTTGGCATCGCCGGCACCGCCACCGCCCTCGTGCTCCAGGTGCTCCATCTCATCGACGCCAACCTGCTCGCCGCGTATTCCTCCAACCTCTTCGGCATCGTCTGCGTCGCCCTGGTGAAGATCCGCCACGTCCGCCCCTACAAGCGCCAGCTCATCCTCGAGAGCCAGGCGGCCGTGGTCACCGCCTGAGGCCGCCCGACCATGAACAAGACGCTGCTCCTGATCATGTGCGACTTCATGTTGCTCAATCTCCTGGCGCTCACCCGCTGGGAGAAGGCCGAGCCGTCGCATACCCAGCTCGAGACCGCCGCGCCGCGCTCCGCCGCCAGCGCCCCCTCGATCAACGCCGACATGGTCGAGCTCATGCGCGTCTCCCTCGAGGACGAGAAGAACGCCCGCGACGCCCTGGCCGCGCAACTCACCTCCACTTCTGGCTCGCTGGCCGAGCGCGAAAAGAACGTCGCCGCCCTCCAGTCCCAGAAGGGACAGCTCGAGCGCACCCTGTCCGCCACCCAGACCAGCGTGAAGGAGCTGGAACAGCGCTACACCGCCACCTCGCAGGAGGCGTCGCTCTCCAAGGAGCAGCTGGCCAAGCTGCAGCGCGAGCTCGAGGAGCGGAAGGCCGAGGCCGAGCGCCAGCGCGAGGAACTCGCCCGCGCCGAGCGCGCGAACGCCGAGGCCCGCACGCGGATCGAGAACCTCAACGTCGCCGTCAAGGTGGCCGAGCAGGAGAAGCAGCTCATCGCCCAGAACCTCACCGAGGCCAAGCAGCAGGTCGAGGTCGAGCGCACCGAGCGCGCCAAGGTGCAGGAACAGACCGCGCAGCTCGGCCAGAATGTCGGCCAGCTGGCCGCGAAGTCCGGCGAGCTCAGCCAGGAGATCCGCACCAACCGCCCGGTGAACCCCAACCTCATCTTCAGTGATTTCCAGGCCAACCGCGTCACGACCAAGCTGACCGCGCGCAAGCCCGGCCTGTTCAGCCCGACCGTCAAGGACAAGGAGGCGCAGACCGTGCTCGTGAGCGACGGCCAGCACACCTACGCCCTCATGCACCTGAGCGACACGCCGTTCACGCTCGTCGAGGTCCCGGCCGACTACGACCGCGTGAACGGCACGCTGACCCGCGGCTCGTTCAACGCGCCGGTGGGCGAGCTGCAGTTCCTGCGCCTCGACCCGCGCGTCATCGTGGTGCCGGTGGACGACTCGCTGGCCGCCCTCATGGGCGCCAAGATCTACCAGCTGGCCAAGGAGCCCTTTAAGTTCCCCGACGCCGTGTTGGTGCGGGCGGACGACGGCCATTACGGCGAGACCGCCCTGCGCATCGACCCCACGAGCAATTCCTATGTGAAGCTCGACAACCGGATTGTCACGCGGCTGTTCGGCGAGATCGCCCCGAAACGCGGCGACCTCGTCTTCAGCAAGACCGGCGACCTCATCGGCATCATGGTCAACAGCGAGTATTGCGCTGTGCTCGGCGACTTCACCGCCGCGTTCACCCTGAAGACCGGGGATAACCCCGAGCCCAAGACGAGCGGCGTCATCGGCGATTTCCAAGCCCGCTGGTCGCGCCTGCCGCCCAAGCTGCAGTGAGGTCGGCGCTCAGGGCTGGAATTGCCAGAGGCTGAAGGTCTCGCTGGCGCCCCGGTCGATCGTTTGCACGAGCCGGGCCGGCGAGCCCGGCGCCGCCAGCCACGGATGTGCCGGATACAGGCTGCCTTCGTAGAGAATGAAACAGGCGACCGGCGTGCCGGCGCTCACGTGGCGCAGGCCGTCGCCGGCCACGGCCAGTTCCGCCGGTTCGTAGACAGTGAAGGGCACCACGCCGATGCGCGGGTCGCCCAGCTCGGCCAGCAACAACCCGTAGCAGCCGGGCCGCAGGAAGCGGTGGGTCAGCACGACGCAGCGCACGTGGTGCTGATCAGCGTAGTCGTCGAGAAAGCGGCGCACCTCTGCCAAACCGCGACCGCTCCAGCGACCGGTGACATATTGTTCGATTTCGCCCGCGGGTACGGCCGCGGTGCGCGGGTCGGTGCCGATGCCCCAAGCGACCGCGCCCCAGCGGACCAGAGCCACCGCAAATAAAACCAATACGCCGTTTCGCCAGCTCGAGGCGGCCGCCGGAGTCGCGCCCCAGGCCAGAGCCAGACCGAGCATCAGTGGCAGATGGTCCGGCAACGCGTAGCGGGCGTAGGTGTTGTTGTAGAGCAGGGCGGCGACCAGCACCGAGACGGCCCACGCGGCGGCGCAGGCGAACGCCAGCCACTGCCGGCTCCGCGCGGCCAGGACCAGGGCGCCCGCCAGCAGCAGGAGCAGGGGCCAGCCGCCATAGCCGGAATACCAGCCGAGCCACGTCGCCAGCCGCTCTAGTGCGGACGGCAGGAACCCGCCATGCGCGACGGAGGGCAGGGCATCGTAGCGCCCCAGCTTGGCGCCGAGCCGGGTAAGATCACCGCCGAGCGTGAGCACCGGGAGCAGCACCCCCAAGGGAATCAGCCACAGCCGCCGGTCGAAAACCGGCCGGTCTTGGAGACGCTGGTGGGCGACATACACGACGCCGAGCCACGGCAGTGCGAGCACCGCGGAAATTTTCAACAGGAAGGCGCCGCCGAACAAGACGCCGGCGCCGAGCCAGGCCCAGTGGCGGCCCGCCGGCAATCCCGTCACCAGGAGCGCCAGTGATCCGGCCAGCAGGGCGGTGACAAACGGATCCTGCAGGGCCAGGCGCTCGTGCCACACGGCGAATGGCAGCACAGCCCACAGCCAGAGGCCGGCCAGCGCCGCGCGGCGTCCGCCCAACCGGTGCAGCGTCCAACCCAGCGCGGCTATCGTCACGAGGCCGGCCCCTGCGCTCATCAGTCGGGCCACGGCCAGCGCGTGTTCAGGGAACCAGCCGGCCGGCCGAAATAAATAAACCAGCCACGGGCGGCCCTGTTCGAGCGGCTCGAAGGCGGTCCGCACCCGCGGGTCGAGCGCCGTCAGGATGTTCGCGCCCTCATCCGTAAAGGGGTCGAGGGCGTCATGGCCCCGCACGCGCAGCCACGCGGCGACCGCCACCGGCAACGCCGCCCACAGCCAGAAGGTCGCGCGGGATTCGGCGGGAGGAGTCATCGTGGTCTCATCCAACCGCAGCGGCCGGTGAAGTCAGTTATTTTTGCACGCAAAGCGGGATTTACAGCGGCGCCGTGTCCGCCCTTGCTGGCGGCGTGCTTCCCCAACTGCTCGAGTCGCTGGCGCTGTCGGACCCGTGGACCTACCTCGCGGTGTTCCTGGGCGTGTCGCTGCTCATGCTGTGGCGGTTGGAGGCGATGCTGGACCACGGGCTGGAGGGCACGGCGCTCGGCACGCTGTTGATGCCCTACTGCTCCGGCCTCGGTAACCTCATCTTTGTCGGCATCATGATCCGGCGGAACGGCGCGCCGGGCGAAGTGCTCACGAACTGTCTCGTCAACAATGTCACCAACCTGACACTGCTGCTCGGCGTGCCGGCGGTGTTCTGGGGCCTGGCGGTGCTCCCGGGCAAGACGAAGGCGGCGGCCGGCGGCAAGGGCAAGAAACCCGCCAAGCCCGCGAAAGCCGCCAAGGGCGCCGGTGGCCTCGAGGGCCAGCTCAACCGGCTCTCATTGTTGCTCACCCTCACCGCCGTCCTGTTCTTCACCGGCACGGTCTGGGCGCTGGGTGGTGACGGGAAACTCGATCGCACCGACGGGCTGGTGCTGATCGGGCTGTTCCTCTTCTGGCAGTGCTTTCAGGTCTTTGACGTCATGAAGCACAATCTGCGGCAAAAGGTTTCCTTCGGGTGGATGTTCTATGTGGACGCGCTGGTGGTGATGGTCTCCGCCTATTTCATGTATGAGACGATCGACTGGCTCGTGAACTGGTTGTCGGCCCAGAAGCACGGTTTCGTCAGCGCGGCCAACCTCGGCTGGCTGACGGGCTGGCTGATGGTGCTGCCCAACGCGGTGCTCGCGCTCTACTGGGGCTGGAAGCGCCGCGCCGACGTGGTCTACACCTCGCAAGTGGGCGACGGGCACATCTGCATTCCGCTTTGTCTCGGGCTTTACGCGCTGGTGAAGCCGCTGCCGATGGCGGGTTTCACGACGACGTCGCTGGCGCTGCTGATCGGCGCGGCAGTGCTGCACGGGGCCTTCCTGCTCATCAATGGCGGCCTGCCGCGCTGGGCGGGCGGGGTGCTGATCGCGGCCTACGGTTGGTTTGTCTACGCCGGGCTGCTTTCCTAAGGTAGGGTCGCCGCTCGTCGGCGGACCGCGGTCCGGCCACAAGGGCCGACCCTACAATAAAAACTTACACCAGCGGATCGGCCCGGAACATGGCGCACAGCTCGACGAAGGGTTCCTGCGCGGC
>JANYAM010000076.1 GCA_025361365.1 Opitutus sp.
TCCCAGAAGTTCGACTCGGAGCAGCCGATGCACGGGTGGCCGGACTGGATCGGGAAGCTGACGCCGCCGTTCCAGCGGATCGTGCCGCAGGAATTGTAGGTGGTCGGGCCCTTGCAGCCGACCTTGTAGAGGCAGTAACCCTTGCGCGCGTTCTCGTCGTCGAAGCTCTCGACGAAGAGGCCCGCGTCGTAGTTGGGCCGGCGGTAGCAGGTGTCATGGACGCGGCGGGAATAGAAGGCCTTCGGCCGGCCGAGATTATCGAGCTGCGGGATGGCGTCGAAGGTCAGCAGGTGGACGAGCACGCCGGCCATGACCTCGGCGATCGGCGGGCAACCCTGGACGTTGATGATCGGCTTGCCGGCGATGATGCGCTTGATCGGCTGGGCCTGGGTCGGGTTGGGCTTGGCCGCCTGCACGCAGCCGGAGCAGGCGCAGTTGCCCCAGGCAATGACGGCTTTCGCGTGCTCCGCGCATTCCTCGGCGATGCTCTTCGCCGTCTTGCCGCCGATGCAGCAGTAGACGCCGTCCTCGCCCAGCGGCACGGAGCCCTCGATGCAGAGGAGATACTCGCCCTTGTATTTCGCGATGGTGTCCTGGAGCGCCTGCTCGGCCTGGTGGCCGGAGGCGGCCATCAGCGTCTCGGTGTAGTCGAGTGAGATCTTGTCGAGGAGGATGTCGGCGACGATCGGGTGCGAGCTGCGCAGGAAGGACTCGCTGCAGCAGGTGCATTCCTGAAAATGAAGCCAGATGACCGGGATCCGTTTCTTGGTCTCGAGGGCCTTGACCATTTTCTCGACGCCGGAGGCCTCGAGCCCGATGCAGGCGCCCATCCAGGCGCAGAACTCCAGGAACTCGCGCCGCGACACGCCGCGCGCGGTGATTTGGTCGTAGATCGTGACGTCCGGGTGGATGACGGGAGCGATTTCGGTGGGCATGGGGTAACGCGTTGAAGGTTGTACCGGGGCGACGGGTTTCGGGGTTGGCCGAGAGTAGCGGAAAAGGTGCGCGGCCGATGAGCGTCCCTTGGCAAACACTGCTCGTCTTTTGCAAAGGGACCGCGCGCGCTGGACGCGGCGGGTTGCGTGGCGCATACATTCGTCCTATGCACGAGGTCGGTATCATGGAGTCGGCGCTGGCCGCGATCCGCCAGCAGGCCGAGACCCACGGCGCCACGCGCGTGGCCCGCATCGTCCTGCGCATCGGCACCCTGTCCGGCGTGGATGTCGAGGCCCTGCGTTTTGCCTATGACGCGCTGACCCCCGGCACCTTCGCCGCCGACGCCGAGCTGGAAATCGAAAGCGTGCCCGCGCGCGCGCACTGTGCGCAGTGCGACACGGATTTCGGCGCCACCGGCGGCTTCATCCTCACCTGCCCGCGGTGCCGTGCTTTCTCGAGCGATATCCGCACCGGCCGCGAGCTCGACATCGCCCGCCTCGAATTTCCCGCCCTCCCATGAACACCCCCGCCCTCACCCTCGCGGAACCCACTCCCGGCTTCCGCATCAATGCCCTCACCGGCGCCGCCACCGGCTCGTCCCGCGCGCTCTCCGGCCCGCTGTCCGCCGAAATCACCGCCGCGCTCCACGCCAGCGGAAACGGCGAGGTCGCCGTCCGCTCCGTCGACGTAAACATTCCGCTGCTCGAGAAGAACGACATCCTCGCCGAGCGCAACCGCGGCTACTTCCTCGGCCGCGGCCTGGCCGCGCTCAACCTCGTCTCCTCCCCCGGCGCCGGCAAGACCACGCTCCTCGAGCGCACGCTCGACGAGTTCGGCCGCGCGACCAAATGCGCCGTGCTGGTCGGCGACCTCGAGACCGACAATGACGGCCGCCGCCTCAGCCGGCCGCACGCCCCCGTCGCGCAGATCACCACCGGCACCGTCTGCCACCTCGACGCCGGCATGATTGCCCGCGCCGCCCAGTCCCTCGACCTCGACGGCGTGAAGATCCTCTTTATCGAGAACGTCGGCAACCTCGTCTGCCCCGCCTCGTTCGATCTCGGCGAGCAGGCGCGCGTGGTGCTGCTCTCCACCACCGAGGGCGAGGACAAGCCCCTGAAATATCCGCCGATCTTCAAGTCCGCCGACCTCGTGCTCCTCACCAAGGTCGATGTGGCGGACGTGCTCGGCTTCAAGCGCGACGTCGCCGTCGAGAACATCCGCCGCATCGCCCCGCAGGCGAGGATCATCCAGCTCTCGAGCCGCACCGGCGAAGGCCTGGCCGAGTGGTATGACTACCTGCGCGCCCTGGCGGCCCAAACCTGACCGTTTCGCCATGATCGCCTCGCCCCCAGTCACCGACGTGCTCCTCCGCGTGCGCGGCACGGTGCAGGGCGTGGGTTACCGGCCCTTCGTGCACCGCACCGCGGCCGGCCTCGGGCTGCGCGGCTGGGTGATCAACGATGCCGAGGGCGTGCTCCTGCGCGCCGCCGGTGACCCCGACCGCGTGGACGAACTGGCCGCGGCCCTCCAACACGGCGCGCCGCCCGCGGCGATCGTGGATCGCGTGGACCGCCTGCCGCCGCGGCCCGATTCGCCGCCGGCGGGCGCCCGCTTCACCATTGGCGCAAGCCGGAGTGGCGGCGAGATCGCGACCGCCATCCCGGCCGACCTGGCCCTCTGCGCGGATTGCCGGCGCGAACTCCTCGATCCCGCCGACCGGCGCCACCGCTACCCCTTCATCAACTGCACGCAATGCGGCCCGCGTTACTCACTCATCGAGCGCCTGCCCTACGACCGGCCGCACACCACCATGCGCGCCTTCCCGCAGTGCCGGGCTTGCCAGCGCGAGTATGCCGACCCCGCCAGCCGCCGTTTTCACGCCGAGCCCAACGCCTGTCCGGACTGCGGCCCCCGCCTCGCCCTGTGCGATGCCGGCGGACAGGTCATCGCCGGACGCGACGCGGCCCTCCGCGCGGCGGGCACTCGGCTGCAAGCGGGCCTCATCCTCGCGGTGAAGGGGCTCGGCGGTTACCATCTCATGTGCGACGCCACCAACGAGCGGTCCGTGGCGGCGCTGCGTCAGCGCAAGCACCGCGACCAGAAACCGCTGGCGGTCATGTTCCGCGACCTGGCCCAGCTGCGGGCGCACGCGGTGGTCTCGCCCGCGGCCGCGGCGCTGCTCACCGCGGCCGCGGCGCCCATCGCGCTCGTCCCCCGGCGGCCCGACGCCGAACTGGCCGCCGGCATCGCGCCCGGCAACCCGTGGATCGGAGCGCTGTTGCCAAGCACGCCGCTGCACCTGCTCCTGCTCGACGCGGTGGATTTTCCCGTGGTCGCCACCAGCGCCAATCTCTCTGAGGAGCCCATCTGCACCGACAATGCCGAGGCCCGCCGCCGCCTCGCGGGCATCGCCGACCTCTTTCTCGAACATGACCGGCCGATCGCGCATCCCGTGGACGACTCGGTCGTGCGGCTCGCCGCCGGCGACGAGCCCATCCTGGTGCGCCGCGCCCGGGGTTACGCCCCCGCGCCGTTCCCGCTGCCGGGCCGGCTGCCCGGCCCGCTGCTCTGCGTCGGCGGCCAGATGAAGAACACCGTCGGCGTGGCCGCGGGCGACCGCCTCGTGCTCAGCCCGCACCTCGGCGACCTCGGCAACCTCGCCACCCAGGAAATTTTCACCCGCACCATCGCGACCCTCGGCCAGTTGCACGGCGCGGATTTCACCGCGGTCGCGCACGACAAGCATCCCGCCTACGCCTCGACCCGGCACGCGCAAAAGCTCGGCCTGCCGTGCGTTGCCGTGCAACATCACCTTGCGCACGTGCTTGCCTGCCTGCTCGAACACCAGCACCCCGCCGATGGCGTGCTGGGCATCGCGTGGGACGGCACCGGCTATGGCGAAGATGGCACGGTCTGGGGCGGGGAATTTCTCCTGCTCCGGCAGAATCACGCCGAGCGCTTTGCCCGGCTGCGCCCCTTCCCGCTCGCCGGCAGCGAGGCCGCCGTGCGCGACGCCCGCCGCGTGGCTCTGAGTTTCGCCCATGAGATGGGCGTCTTCCAGCCGATGGCGGCGCGCTTCAACTATTCGGACCGGGACGCCGCGCTGCTCGGCACCATGCTGGCCCAGCGACTGAACTCGCCGCTGTGCTCAAGCGCGGGACGACTGTTCGACGGCTTCGGCGCGCTCCTTGGCCTCGGCGAAACCAACTGTTTCGAGGGCCAGGTGCCGCTCGCCGTCGAGGCGGCCGCCACGGCCTTTGCCGCGGACTCCCGCCTGCTGCCCTTCCCCGTCACCCGCGCGACCGCGCCCGGCGCCCGGCTCGAGGTTGACTGGCGTCCCGCGGTCGCGGAGTTGGTGCATCTGCGCGGCGACGCCGCTGCGGATGCCGCCGCGCTGCACCGCGGCCTCGTGCAGGCGATGGTGGAGGTGGCCCGCCAGGCCGGCGCCGGCACCGTCGTGCTGACCGGCGGTTGTTTCCAGAATGCCCTGCTCCACTCCCTCGCCTCCGCGGCGCTGACCGAGGCCGGTTTCCGCGTCCTCGTGCACCGTCGCCTTTCCCCCAACGACAACTCCATCGCCGCCGGTCAGGCCCTCGCGGCGCTGTGGAATCTCACGTCCGTTTCCCTGCCCGCCTGAACCCCAACCCTTCCTCCCATGTGCCTCGCCGTTCCCGGTAAAGTCCTCGAAATCGTCGGTGACGATCCCCTCCTCCGCGCCGCGAAGGTCAGCTTCGCCGGCGTCGTCAAACTCATCAGCCTGACCTGCACGCCCGAGGCCAAGGTCGGAGACTACGTGCTCGTCCACGTCGGCGTCGCCATCAGCGTCGTCGACGCGGCGGAAGCGGCGGAGACCTTCCGCTACCTCCAGCAGATGGGTGAGCTCGATGGCCTCGAGATTCCAGCCGCGAACACCCTCACCCCATGAAATACGTCGACGAATACCGCGACGCCGCCCTCGTCCACAAACTCGCCGCCGCCATCGCGCGCGCGACGACCCGTCCCTGGACGATCATGGAGATCTGCGGCGGACAGACCCATGCCATCGTCAAGTTCGGCCTCGACGACCTGCTCCCGAAAAACATCACGCTCGTCCACGGACCCGGCTGCCCGGTTTGTGTGACGAGCGCCGACCTGATCGACCAGGCCGTCGAACTCGCCCTGCGGCACCGCGTCATCCTCTGCTCGTTCGGCGACATGCTGCGCGTGCCGGGCAACGGCCTCGACCTGCTGACCGCCAAGGCGCGCGGCGCCGACGTGCGCATCATCTACTCGCCGCTCGACGCCGTCACGCTCGCCAAGGAAAATCCCGCGAAGCAGGTCGTGTTCTTCGCCGTCGGCTTCGAGACGACCGCCCCCGCCAATGCGTTGGCGGTGCTCACGGCGGCCCGGGAGCACGTCCCCAATTTCTCCATCCTCACCTCGCACGTGCTCGTGCCGCCGGCGATGCGCGCGATCCTCGGCTCGCCCGACAACCGCGTGCAGGGCTTCCTCGCCGCCGGCCATGTCTGCACCATCATGGGCACGGCCGAATACGGCCCGATCGCCCGCGAGTTCGGCGCGCCGATCATTATCACCGGCTTCGAGCCGGTGGATATCCTCGAGGGCATCCTGCTCTGCGTGCAGCAGCTCGAGAGCGGCCGCACGGAAGTCGAAAACGCCTACTCCCGCGCCGTGCGCACCGGGGGCAACGTCCATGCGCGCCAGATCGTGGAGACGGTCTTCGAAGTCTGCGACCGCGACTGGCGCGGCTTGGGCGTCATCCCGCAAAGCGGCCTGGCCGTGCGCCCGGCCTACGCCACCTTTGACGCCGCCCGGCGCTTTCCGCTCACGGCCGCCAGCGCCACCGGCGCCACCGAGTGCATCAGCGGGGAGATCATGCGCGGCATCAAGAAGCCGCACGACTGCCCGGCGTTCGGCACCCGTTGCACGCCCGAATGTCCGCTGGGCGCCCCGATGGTTTCCAGCGAGGGCGCCTGTGCGGCCTACTACCGCTACCGCAGCCGCCAGCCACAACTCGCCTCGATCACCCAGGCGATCTAGCCCGTCCCGGCTCTACAATTCTTCTCTGAACACCGGGTGGAGGATGGTGGTCGGAAGAGCGTCGGGCTCATGGAGTGTGCGGAAAATCCCAAAAAGACTGCTGCTGCCAGTTAGGTGGAAAGCCCATGGCACCGAGCGGCAGGCCGGGATAGCGACTGATGAGTTCGCGCAGGCGCCAGTGCCACTGGGTGTCCGGCGCCACCCGATGGAGCAGGCTGCGCAGCACGACGGCGGTCGCATACAAGGTATCGCCCCGATCGAGAACCGCGCGGTGCTTGTTGGCGACGGTGAACTTGATCACCAGCCGTCGGTTCCACAGCCGGGCATGATGAGCGCAGAGGTTCCGCACATAGCTGAGGGTGTGCAGCCAGCCGCGGAAGATACTCTCGTCCGCCCCGAACGTGGCCGCCAAGGCCTGCCGCAGCGGGCGTGATGCCAGGTTGCGATACATGCGGGAGACCATATTGATGGTAAAGGTCTCGAAGATCATCCATGAGGGCGGCAGCTCGGGCTCGCCGTATTTGTCGTAGTAGTGGTTGATGAACACCTCCTGGTGCGGCCGTTCCGGGCCGGAGCCGTCCGAGGCCAGGCGATATTCTTCCCGCAGGTCGTCGAGGAAGTCGGCATGGTCGAATTCGGCGTGAAAGTGGGCTCCGTCGATAAACCAATGCGCGCCGTGGCGGAGGCACAGTTCGTTGTTGAGGGCGCTGCGGACCGCGACTTCCACCCGCTCGATGGCATCCAGCACCAGCAGGCGCAATTCCCGGTCGAATCGATACAGGTCGATCACCTGCTCAAAGGTCGTGCCGGGGCGGAAGGGTTTGCCGGGCTGGGTGCAGTCCTGAAAAACTAAGGCGTAGGCAGAAAGGCGGTAGTAGCCGACATAGCGAAGGCAGTGCTCCGCCGCGGCCGGGTCGCCGATAGTCAGGCTGCGAGCCCTCAGCTTGGTCAGCTGCTGGGCTATCGTCAGCGGGGGCTTGGTGAACCTCATGCGGCCCCTCCAAAAACGAAGCACCCGCCGGGGTGCGCTTGCCGGTCACCTTGCGGTGCCCGATAGAGGCGTGGCGGGTATGTTGCCGCTACTAATCGCCACAAAACCCAAGCACCGCAAGCGGAATTCCGCGGGGACGGAGGGGATTCGAACCCCCGGGTGCTCGATGGGATTGTTGGGCAAATCTCAGTTATCAAATCATTTAGCCGACGGTCACTGAGGCAAGTGTCGGGCTTCGTGGGCATGGGTGAGCGATGTAGGGCAACTGTCGGCCGGCCCCGTGCCAAGCAGTTTGTGCGGGACGTTGTCTCTCCGCCCGGCGCGAGCGGCAAGAACGAAGCAACGACTCAAGCCGGGGATTCCCGGTTGGGACTGCGCACATGCACGTCCCAGCCGAGGGCCCGGAGCGCCTTGTTCGTGCGGTCGTTGCGGGGCGGGTAATCGTTGGGCAGGCCACAGCCGATCAGTTCGCCCAACGAACTGACATCTAGGCCGGCGATCTTGTAAGGCGGATGCAGGCACTCATACAGCCGGGAGGGAACTTCCGCCACCGGCCCGCCAAAAAGCAGGTAGGCCAGCAGGCGCGGCGGCGGCCAGTTCAGCAGATTGCGCTCGTCGTAGAGTTGCTCGCAATAAAGGTCCATCTTGCGCTCGTTCGCCGGGTCGGTTGCCAGCTCCTCGGCATCGAAGATCTCCTCCGGCCGCCGCCGCGAGGCGTAATTGTTGGTGGAATGAACCCGGCGCAGAACCCGCACGAACTCAGCCTCCGTCATCCGTGCGAGCCGCTCGGGTGTCAGCAACTCGCGATGCACCGGCGCCCAGTCACGAAAGACTGTGTCCTCCGAACTGGGTGCGTGGGTGGTGGCGCGCCACCACGCCAAGGCCTCGCGGAGCGCCGCCTCCGGATTGGAGCGGTTGGCGAGGTGACGCTTCTCTACCGGATACAGCTGCCCCTCCCGCACCTTGGTGTAATAGTAAGCGTGCAGAAACTGGTCGGTATGGATGCCGGGAGCGACATCAGCCGGCACCCATTTGGGCCGGTTGGCTGGATCGGCGAGGCGTGATTGCACGAGGCGAAGATAACCAAGGGTATCGTTCCATTCCTTGAGAAAGTGAGTCCGGCGAGGGTCGCCGGCGGATTTCTGCCGGGGGTCGGCCAGCGAGGTTTGGGCGAACTGCTTGCCGGTTTCGCTGGCCTTGAAGTCGGCCTCGAGCTTCCGGCGCAGGGCCTCGATCTCATTGTGATCCTGCCGCAGCCGCTCGGCCTCCGCGCAAACCGTGTCGTCCAGCACGCGGGATTGAGCGTGGACGTCGGCAAAAAAAATCCTCGAGCGGCTGGCGCAATTCCGCCACGTCCAGCTCGGACTCCAATACGACCACGCCGGCTTCGCTGTTGGAGTTCCATGCCGCATCCGTCAGGTTGGCCGACCCGATATAGACCCCATAGCCGCGCCACCAGATCACCTTGGGATGATAGAACGAGCCGACCAGCCGCCAGGTGAGATTGGCATCCGTCTTCATACGCTTGTTGGCCCAGTCAAGCACCGGCAACGCTGTCGGCAGGGTGGCGTCGTGCCGGGACCAGACCTGCAGCCGGATGCCGCGTTGGGTGCAATCGGCGATGATCGGGTTCGTGATGGTTGAAACGTAAGCGACAGCAGCCTGGACGTGCTTGGTCGACTCCATAGCCGCGCGATGCGCCGCCCGGAGCGGGCTGCGGAAACCACCCTTTTCCGAACGATGACTGAGGACGAAATGCATGGGCCGTGCGGGAGCGCAAACTGCCGGCCGGCCCATTCATCGCCAAGCGGTTTACGCGATAGGTTGTCTCCCAGCCCATAGCCTGCGGCAAGAACGAAGAGCGGCGTGATCTGGAGGCGGGGTGCCCCACCCTGCCTCCAAACAAAAGCCACCCCTCAGCAGATCCGCGGCAGTTGCTCGCCGCTGAGGCGGTCGATGATTCGCTCGGAACCGATGATGCTGCGCTGCGTCACCTGCCCGGCGGGACCGGCCGACACCGTGCCGATGAGCACCGGCGCGCCGCCCGGGGCGGTCCGCCGCAAAATGTCCAGCGCCCGCCCGGCCTGGGCCGCGGGGAGCAGGCACACGAAACGACCCTCGTTGGCCACGTAGAGTGGATCGAGCCCGAGAATCTCGCAGGCACCCTGCACGAGCTCCGACACCGGCACCCGCGCGGCATCGATGGCAATGGCGACCTTCGCCGACTCGGCGAGCTCGACGAGCGAGGTGGCCAGCCCGCCGCGCGTGAGGTCGCGCAGGCAGTGGATCTCCAGGCCGGCGTCGAGCAACGCCTGCACCGGCGCCGCCAGCGGCGCGCAATCGCTCTCGATCGCGCTTTCAAATTCCAGCCCGGCGCGCGTCGCCATGATCGCCATGCCGTGGCGGCCGAGGTCGCCGCTCAAAATGATCGCGTCGCCCGGCCGGATGCTCCCCGGCGCGACGGCCAGCGGCGTCTCAATCACCCCGACCCCGGAGGTCGTGATGTAAACCCCGTCACCCTTGCCGCGCTCCACCACCTTCGTATCGCCCGTGACGATGCCCACCTCGGCCACGGCCGCGGCCGTCTGCATGGCGGCGACGATCCGCTGCAGCTCCGCGATCGGGAAACCCTCCTCGAGAATAAATCCGGCGCTCAGCCACAACGGCCGGGCGCCACACATCGCCAGGTCGTTGACCGTGCCGTTGACGGCCAGGGTGCCGATATTGCCGCCGGGGAAAAAAAGCGGGCTGACCACGTGGGCGTCGGTCGTGAACGCCAAGCGACTCCCGTTGGGCAGGCACAACGATGCTCCGTCGTGCTGCGCCTCGAGGGCCGGGTTGGCGAACGCGGGCCGAAACACCCGGTCGATCAGCTCCTGCGTCAGCCGGCCGCCACCGCCGTGGCCGACGGTGATCTCGGTCCGGTGCGACAGGGGCACGGGACATGAGAAACCGATCGGAGCGGGCGGAGGTGGCAGGGACATGGGGCGATCATCGCAGTTTTCCCGCCGGACCGCTCGGCGGGGGTTGCAATAGGTTGTGCAGTTCTTGCGGCCGCCGGATCGGGGCGTCAGATCGTCCGGGAGTGTTGCAGCGCCGAGGCGGTGACGGTGGGATCGAAACGCATCGCGATCACGCGCAGGAGCGGCACGCCGAGCCGCGTGACCTCGACCCCGGTGGCGCTCCGCCGCACGAGGCCGTCCGCCTCGAGGTCGGTGAGGCTGGCGATCTCCGCGGCATAGACCGCCGGGAAATCCAGCCCGAGTTCCTCTGTCAGCTTCCGATAATCCAGCTGCCGGTCGCACATGAGGCGCATGATGATCGTGCGCCGCCGGGCGTCCTCGGCGGTGAGCCGCAGCCCGCGCTCGATTGGGAGCCGGCCCGCGTCCAGGGCCGCGCGCCACTCGTCCAGCGTCTTGTAGTTCTGCCGGTAGCTGTCGGGCGTGGAGGAAATGGCCGAGATGCCGAAGGCGTAGAGCGAGGCGCCGCCCTGGGTGCTGTAGCCCTGGAAATTCCGGTGCAGCGTGCCCTCGCGCAGCGCGCTGGCCAGCTCGTCGTCCGGCCGGGCGAAATGGTCGAGGCCGATGTCAATGTAGCCGGCCCCGGTCAGCATCTCCTGCGCGACGGCGGACATCGCGAGCTTGTCCTCCGGCCCGGGCAGCTGTTCGCGGTCGTCGAAGATCTTCTGCGCCGGCTTGATCCACGGCACGTGCGCGTAGCTGAAAACGGAAAGGCGGTCGGGCTCGAGCGTCAGCACATCGCCGACGGTGTGGGCGAACGACTCCGGCGTCTGCAGCGGCAGGCCGTAGATGAGGTCGACGTTGATGGACTCGAAGCCGGCGGCGCGGAGCCAGGCGAAGGCCTGCACGTTCATGCTCTGCGGCTGGATGCGGTGGATCGCCAGCTGCACGCGGGGATTGGTGTCCTGCACGCCCAGCGAGGCGCGGCGGGCGCCGATGTCGCGCAGCGCGGCCACATGCTCGGCGGTCAGGCGGCGGGGATCGATCTCGACGCTGAACTCGACGTCCGGCGCGACATTGAAAATCTCGCGCACCAGCGCCCCGAGGCGGCGCAGCTCGGCGGGCGGAAAGAAGGTCGGCGTGCCGCCGCCGAGGTGGATCTGGGTGACGGGCCGCGTGCGGTCCATGCGGGCTGCGGTCAGGCGCATCTCGCGGGCCAGGTCGTCGAGGTATTCGGCGGCGGCGGCGCGGCGCTTCGTGATGACGGTATTGCAGCCACAGAACCAGCAGCGGGTCTCGCAGAACGGCAGGTGAAAATACAGGGAGACGGGTCCGGACCCGGCGCGGTTGTCGGTCGCGATCGCCTCCTCCAGCTTCAGGGTGGCCAGCTCCGCGGTGAACTTGGTCGCCGGGGGATAGGACGTGTAACGCGGGCCGGGAATGGAGTATTTCCGGATGAGATCAAGGTCGAGCGCTTGGCCCGCCGGGAGTTGGGTGTCTTCGGGGAGGATCATGCGTGGACCCACAGTATGCCGGAAGGCCCCCGCCACGGCTGCGCCTTGGTTGCGCAAGACCGCGCAAATCTTGCGGCGCCCAGTGGGAGGGGCTTTACGCCCCGACCGCGCGCGAGTGTCGCCTGATTCCCGTCGGGGCATAAAGCCCCTCCCACCACCGGGCCTACCGGGCCGGCGTGGGGCTGCGCCACCGCTCGCGCGGCAGGCCCGCCAACCCGATGGCCACCAGCTGGCTGGCCACAAACAGCGCCAGCCACCAGAAGGCGGCGTCCATGAAGCCGTAGCTGTGCAGGCCGACCCCCAGCATGTTGACGCCGAACCAACTCCAGGCCGTCACGATGTTGCCGAAGACCGCCAGCGCCATCAGTCCGCGCTGCTTCACCAAGCCGCCCCAGCGGGCGTGCAGGATGAGGGCGTTCCAGAGAACGATGATCAGGGCGCCGTTCTCCTTCGGGTCCCAGCCCCAGAAGCGGCCCCACGACTGGTCGGCCCAGATGCCGCCGAGCACGGTCCCGACGAAGCTGAACACGGTGGCGAAGCACACGACGCCATAGACCATGCCGGCGAGCGCGTCGGCCGTCTTCGGGTCGAGCGACTTCGTGAAGATGCCGCGGACCAGATAAATGAGCGCCAGGAAACCGGCGAGGAAGGTCGCCGCGTAGCCGGTCGTCACCGTCACCACGTGCGTCGCCAGCCAGAAGTTGGAGTCGAGGACGGCCCGCATCATCTCAAGCGTGTCGCCGCTGAGCGAGAGGTGATGGGCGATCAGCAGCGTGGCGAACCCGATGAGCCCGGCCGCGACGCTGCCGATGGCGTTGCGGTAGGTCAGCTCGAGCACGAGGCAAAGCGCGACGGAACCCCAGCCGATGAAGAGCGCCGACGAATAGAGGTTGGTGACCGGCGGCCGGCCCTCGAGCCACATGCGCGTGGCGATGCCGGCGGTGGCCAGCACCCAGGCGACGGCGATGAGCCAGAGCGCGGCGCGACCCAGTGCCTCGGGCCATTTCAACCAGGAGAAGACGGCGAGGAGGAAGGCCACGACGTAGAGCGTCATGCTCGTATAGAACGGCTGAGCGGCGTTGAAGCGCGCCTCGGCATCGCCCTTGCGCAGGAACGCGGGGATCGTGCCCTCGAGGCCGGCGCGGTAGTCGCGCACGAGAGTGTTGAACGCCGCCGGCTGCCCGTTGCGCCAGGCCACGCCGAGGCCGACGTAGGTGGCGGTCGCGGCGTCGAGCTTCCCGCGCTGCAGGCTCGCGCCCAGCGCGCCGCCGGGATTCAGCCAGCCCGCGAGGTTCGTCTGGCCTCCCGTGGCGGGCGGGATCAGGCGGAGATTGCCGAACGACTCGATGGTGGCGAAGGTGGTGCGCAGGTCGCCGACGGTCTTGGCCGCGGCGGCGTCGAAGGTCTGGCCGGCCGCCTTCGCGCGCTCGGCGGCGAGACCGGCGGGCACGAGGGTGTCGAAATGCGCCAGCTGGTCGAGGTATCGGTCCACGCCGGGAGCGATGATGTTTTCCTGGAGGCTCTCGTAAAGCACGAGCCCGTCGCGCAGCTGGATGACCGCGCGCTGGAACGGGGAACGCACCGCGGACTCGACCGCGTCGGCGAGCTTCGCCTGGTGGTCGAGCTCGGGGATTCCCTTGGACAGCTGATCAAAGCTGAAGCGTTTCTTGCCCGTGCCGTCCTCCGGCGTGAGGTTGAAGAGCGTGAGCACATCCGGATGCACGATTTCGAAGACCGGAAACGCGTTGGCGAGGTCGGGCTTGTACAGCATGTCCAGCAGCCATTCGCCCGGGCTGACCAGGCTGCCGTCCGGCGCGGTGACGCGCTGGCGGCCCTGCAGCACGAGCAGGGTCGTGCGGGCCACGGTGTCGAGCGGCTTGGTGCGGCCGTTGATCAGCGTCGGCAACCGGCCGAAACCGGCGAGATCGAATTCGCTCTTAACCCGCGGCGGGAACAGCGAGAGGACGACCGCGGCGGCCGCAACGGCCAGCACGGCGAGCGGAAAAATCCGCGCCGCCGTCCAGGGCGCCGCCGCGGGCCGCAGGACCGGAGTCGCTGGCACCGAGACCGACGAACCCGGCCGGCGGCGCCGGCCAACGAAGCCGTAAAGGTGCAGACCGAACTGCCAGGCGAGGCCGAGCGTCATCACGCCGCACGCGATGTAGGGGATGAGCCAGCTCGGATTGCGCACGACCTGCAGGACCGTCGTCGTGTCGTTGTTGGCAAAACCGGCCTGGTAGAACGTGAGGCCCGCGTAACGCAGCGGGTTGTTCATGTAGATCAGCACCTCGCGGTCCTCGCGGCCGTCGGGCGTGGTGAGCCGCAGCCGGCTCGAGAAGTTCTTGGGAATATCCGTGCCCGCGTAGCGGTCGTGGTTGAACTTCAGCAGCGAGAGCGTGTAGGGCTGGTAGTGCCGGGCGAAACGCAGCGCGATCTTCCACGTGCGGCCGGCGAAATCGAAGCGCTGGGCCTCGAGCAGCGGCGACACCAGCCAGGTGCCGAGCGACCCGTCGGGACCGGCCAGCTCGACATAGGCCGCCGGCATGTTGCGCTCGTCCTGCTTGAAGGTGAGCGGCTGCGGCGCGACCAGGATCGACGGGCCGACACCCTGGGTGGCCGCCGCGCCCTCCGCGACCGCGGGGGTGCCGCCGGTGGTCTCGCGCAGCGAGGCATTCGGCAGATAGGTGCGGACCGCGACGCGGAACGGGAGCTTGGGGTGCTGCACCGTCTCCTTCCGCGCGAGCGGCGACTCGGGGATGACCACCACGTCGTCGAACGACGCGTCGCTCGTGTCGGTGAGCGCCAGCTCGATGTTCCGGTAGCTCTCCGAGTAATTCTTGGTCTCACCCTGGTCGAGGCGCATCTGGTATTCGTCCTGCCAGAGCCCGGTGAGCAGCTGGCCGACGAGCAGGAGGACGAGGCCGGCGTGCACCAGCCAGATGCCGAGCTTGCGCCAGCTGAGCGTGAGGCGATAGGCGTGTGCCGCGAGGAGGTTGGCCAGCAGCAGGCCGCCGAGCGTGTAGCCGCCGGGGAAGACGGCGAGCGACATGTTGCCTACGGGCCAGAACACGATGAAGGTGTTGAAATATTTCGCCTGCACCACCCAGATGCCGAGGTTCACCTGGTCGAGCGTCGCAACGAGGATCAGGATGATCGAAAACAGGATGAGGACGACCGTGAGCTTGAGCGAGACGAGCAGGTCGCGGGCGTCACGCAGGAGAGTGGAGAGTAATTTCACGGCGCGGAAAGAGTTTGGAGAAAGGCAAGGAAGGCGGGCTTTTGCGCGGCGACCAGGTCGGCCGGGCCGGTGAGCTTGAAGAACCAGGTGGCACCGTTGGCCGGCACGATCGCGCCGAGCAGGCGCATCGGCGAGCCGGCCGGGCCGCTGCCGGTGAGGTCCACGAGGATGACCGGCAGGCCGTTGGCCGTGACGTGGGTGACCGCCGCAGGGAGCTCGGCGGCCGTGAGCGGGGACAGCTGAAGCTGGCCGCGCCAGCGGTTCACGTTGGCCAGTTCGCCGCCGACGTCGCCGGGAAAGGCCGTGATGGCGAGTTCGCTGCTGGCGCTGCCCAGGCCGGGCAAAACGTAGGTCGCCTTGCGCATCGCGGTGGCGGGCTTCTCCTGCCAGAGGGCTGGGGCCGTCCACTTGAGCCCGGGGCCGTCGGCCTTGATCACCGGCGTGTTCGCCATGTTGGGCGCCGGGGCGGCCGGCGGCGGCACGGGGGCCGCGGCGACCGCCGCGGAGACGGGTGCCGCCCGGACCGTCTGGAGAAATTCGAGATAGGCGGGTTTTTCCTTCGCGACCACGGCCTCGGGGCCGGTGAGCTTGAAGAACCACGTGGCGCCGGCCTGCGGCACGATGGCGCCGAGCATGCGTTGGCCGCCGCCCGTGAGGTCGACGACCTTCATCGTCAGGCCGTTGGCGGTGACGGAGGTGAAGGCCGCGGGGAGATCCGCCTCGGTGATGGGCGCGAGCCCGAGCTGGCCGCGCCACCGGTTCACGTTGGCGAGGTCGCCGCCCACGTCGCCGGGAAAGGCGGTGATCGCGAGATCGCCTTCGCCGCCCACAGTATAACTGCCCTTGCGCATGGCGGCGGCCGGCTTGGCCGGCCAGGCCGTGGGTGCGGTCCATTCGAGGCCGCCGGCATCGGTGGTGGCCACGGCGAGTCCGGCCATGCCAGCGGGGGCGGCGGCTGGCGCCGGCGCCGCGGGGTCGTGCTCCTTGGGGATGCGATAGGTCGCCACTTGCGAGTCGCGGCAGGCCGTGCACCACAGCGGCAGGAAAAGGATGATCGCGCCCAGCAAACGGGAATGCATGGCT
>JANYAM010000093.1 GCA_025361365.1 Opitutus sp.
CCGTTCACGTAGGAGATTTTGACCGTATTGAGCTGAAACCAGATGAACCAACCCAGCAAGGCGGCACAGATGGTTGCGATGATCCACTTCGGCATGGCGAAAAGAAACCCCCGGGCCGCACCGTTGGCGATGCGAAATTCGGGCGCCGCCGCGGCGTCAGGGGATCAGCGGCGTGAGCCCGAGCCGCTCCTGATGCAGGATCCGGCCGGTAAACCGCCGCTCGCAGGTCGTGGCGCTGATGGAATTCAGTCCGGTGCGGATCTCGTCGGGCTTGGTGGGATAGGCCGGTTCCTGATGGGTGAGTACCGTGACGCCATTCAACTTGACCAGCACGGAGCTGCGCGCCGCCGCGCGGGTGGCCGCGGGCAGGTCTTGCCAGGCCGCGTCATCCTCGGGCGGGAAAAGCGAGCCCACTTGGAGGTCCAAGCCTTGGGCGACCGCATAGTCGACCGCGATGGGCTCCGAAACCGGCCCGCCTTTCGACCAATGATCGTAGCCGAAGCGGACATGAGTGGCATCCACATAATGGACATAGATGGCATCCGCCGCGCTGGTGTGGCCGGTCACCAGCAAGGGTTCGTAGTGGCCGGTGGCGCCGGCGGGGAAGCGCAGCAGGAGGTGGACGGCGCCCGGTTCGAGCTGGAATTTTTCCGGCGGAGGGATCGGGATGGGGGCGCGTTGGACGTCCGCGATTTCCCCCGTGAATTCCGCCTCCGCCGCGCTGGATTCGGCGGCATTAAACCCGAACCGCAGCCGATCCAGGGTGCTCGGGTGATACTGGCGGTCATCCGCCAGCAGCACTGCGCCGTCGAAGCGCAGGATCAACCGCCCGCTCGTGGTTCCGGCCGGTTGCGGCGTGAAGGCAGGCATCTCGAGCTCGACGGTTTGGGCGACGCCCGGCTTGTAGGACACTTCCACGGTTTCGATCAAGTTGGCGCCCCAGGAATCATGGCCAAACCGGATGCGACCCGGTCCGACATAAGCGACATACAACAGGTCGCCCGCGCCGCTGCGCCCGGTGCTGACCAGGGGTTCTTTATGCGGCAGGTGAAATTCGGGAAAGCGCACCGTAAAGCGCAGGGCGCCTTTGCCCGCGGGTGCCAGCTTGGCCCACGGCAGCGGAATGCCCTGGCGGTGGATGTCGCCCAGGGTGCCGCTGAATTTTCCGGGCGCGACGTAAGGGCCGGGATTTTCCCCGAAGTGGATGTCCTCGGGCTGGGTGGGGTGGAACGCCGACGTGGTGTTGAGCAAGAGGTCATCATTCAGCAGCACCACCAGCTTTTGCCGCAGCAATTTCGCCGCCGACTCCGGCCAATCGGCAAAGGCGGGGTGTTTCAGCGGCGGATAAAAACAACCCAGGTTGAGCTCGAGCGCATATTCCCGGCCCGGCACAATGCCGACGGGCTCGCTCACCGGCCCGCCGGTGCCGAGATGATAAAACCCGACCCGGATTTCATTTTTCCCCGTATACCAGACAAAGAGCACATCCTGCCCGGCGGCGGACACCACCAGCGGTTCGCGCCGGCCGATCTGCCCTTCGGGAAAAACCACTTTGAATGAGGCGCGGCCGAATTCGGCAGCCTGGACCGGTGAAACGATCCCGGCCAGAATCCCACCGAACACCAAAGCCAGCAGCCACCGGCAGGAAAGGAAATCATGCCGGCGGGGTTTCGCCCGCGCGCGCGCCCGGGCGCCGCGTCTCACGGAAAATAATGCAATGACCCATGGCATGGCTGGGAAAACAAAACGGAGGGCTGCGTGATTACAACCCGTAACCGGCTCCGGGTGTTGGGCCGGTGAAAGTGTTGTCGTGACGGACGTCGAATGTTGCCTCTAGGCTGGTTAGAACATGGGTGAATTTAGAAACCGGGCTTTTGTCCCCCTGTTGGTTGACTTGGCGCTGCTGGTGGCCGCGCTCAAGATTGGATTCATGCTGAGCCCGGGCGAGCGGCCGGAACTGGCCATGCTCGGCGCGGCGGCGGTCGTGCAGTTGTTGCTCGGCCCGCGGGCGGAGCGGTTCCTGGGCCAGGCCCTCGCCAGTGGAACAGTGATCTTCCTGCTCTATGCTTTTTATTGGAGCCGGGCCCGCGACGCCTGGCCGCTGGCGCCCTGGTTTTTGCTGCTCTTTGGGTGGCGCATGCTGGCCCGCCGGAAGGGCGCATTTCCCGAACGGCGCGGCCGGATCGGGCGGGGCCTGAAATCCTTAATATATACCTGGGTGCCGCTGATCGGTCGGCGCCTATGGGCGGGTATTCGAATGCTGGTTGGTGCGTGGCAGTGGTTCGTGGCGCGGCCGGGCATGCGCTATGTGCGGGTGCTGGGCCTCGGCCTGGCGGGAGTCGGGTTGATGTGGCCCTACCTGACGCGAGGGATCGTCGGCGCGGGGGATGCCTACTGGTATACCAACACGGTGGCGGACTATGTGGTGCAAATGCGCGCGGGTTTGTTCCCGCCTTGGATGGGGCAGAGCGATTATTCCTTTTACGGTGGCACTTTCCCGGTGCGCTTCGCCCCCTACCTTGCGCACTTGGCGGGCGCGATCGACCTGCTGACGGGGCGGCAGCTGCCAGTTTACTCCATCATGAACGCGGCGCTGGGCGTGAGTTTGGTCGCGGCCATGCTGGGGCTGTATGCCTGTCTGCGCGCGATCACGCCCGAGCGGCCGTGGACCAGGATGGGCTTGGCGCTGTGTTACGGATTATGTCCGGGCGTCCTCGGCCTGGTCTATGCGCAGGATCTCTACATGTCATTCTGCACGCTGCCGTTTTTGCCCGTGGCGTTTCTGGGCGCTTATCGCTCGTTCACGCGCAACGACGGGGTGGCGAGATTCCTCATGGTCGGCGGAGTGGCGGCGGCCTGGCTGGCGCATCCCCCGATTGGCATGTGGTGCGGGCTGGTGGTCGGTGTCACGCAGGTGGTGCGGCTGTTCACCCAGGAGTCATGGCGCTCGACCTGGCGGCTCGAGGCGGGGGCGCTGGGGTGGTTTGTCCTGCTGGCGGGTTATCCGGTCATCTCCGTTCGCAGCCTCGGGCCCTTGTCGGAAGCGAATGCCGCGCCGGAGTCCTACATGATTTTCATCAAGCAAGCGTTCCCGGCCAACTGGCGGCCGCTGTCGGCAGTGCGGGCGCTGGATAATCTCCAGCTGGGTTACGGACTGGCCGCGCTGGCGTTGGTGGTGGCCCTGTTCGCGCGCGGGCCGGCCCAGCGTCTCACCCGGGTGTTTCTCTGGTGTGCGGGCGGTTTGACCGTGCTGGTGCTGCCGATTCCGTTCCTGACGATCAACCTGTGGCGCGCGGTGCCCCAAGCGATGCTCAACATCACCAATCTCTGGCCCGTGCAGCGACTCCTGGTGCTGACGGCGCTCAGCGTGATCTTTGGCGTGGCCGCATGGCTGGCCGCTTTTCGCGGCGGCCAATGGGCTCACCGGATCCTCCAGGGGTTCCTCCTCGGGGCCCTGGTGTGGGGGGGGATCGAGGCCGGCAAATTTATCCGGCCGGCCCTCGCCGAGAAAGACGGCTGGGCCCGGACGGAGCTGCTGACCCGGGCGGAAAACCGCGTCATGACCCCTGCGGCCCTCGGGCCGCAGCCGGTGCGCCCCCGATATTTCAGCCACGGGGTGACGAATGTGACGCTGGAGCACCGCTTCCTGAGGCTCGATGGCCGGACGATCCTGCGCAACGCCACCGATGCCATCCTGCCCGGCTTCGGGCCCGGGGGTGAAGCAAAAGCCGGGCGACTGCGCGATCGGTTCGGCGGGCAGCTGGATGCCAACCCAGGCATCCTGAACCTGCAGCCCTCCTTCACGCTCGAGCCGGGCAAGCATTACCTGTTGGCCTTGGAATTTCTCGAACACGATTACACCGGGGTGTTGATGCTGGACGGGCATGATTTCACCCGCATCTATGGCCTGCCTGCGGTGGAGGGGAGCGAGTTGTCCTTCGGCCCCCGGTCCGGGAATGCGCACTGGCTCGCGCTGTGGCAGACCACGGACCGGCCGGAAGAAGTCCGCCTGCGCTGGATACCCACGGGCAAAGGCGCGCGGGCCGAATCCTACATGCCTTTCGCCAATTTCGAGCTGCGGGAATACGATCCCGCGGCGCTTGATGTCGTGCTGGAGTCGCTGGTGCCGTATCGGGCCGTCGTCAAGGCACCGGCGGCGAGCTATCTCGAGACGCCCCGGGTTTATATCCCGGGCTATCGGGCGGAAGTGGACGGCCGGCCGGTGCCGGTGGAGAAGTCACCCGATGGCCTCGTGATGGTGCGGCTGGAGCCGGGCCGGCATGTGCTGGAACTGCCCTACACCGCGCCGCTGGTGGTGCGGCTGGCCTATTACGCCGGGTTGGCCGGATGGCTCGGTTTCCTGGTGGTGGGCGTGCGCACCTTCCGCCGGGAGGCGGCTCAGCGCCGGGCGTCGTAGACCCAGCGGTTCGCCTCGAGCCAGCGGAGCGTCTTGATGATACCCTGCTCGATGGTTAGCTTCGGCTTCCAGCCGGTGGCCTGAACTTTCTTCGTGTCGAGATAGATGAAGGGATTGTCGCCGATCCAGCCCTTGTTGCCGCCGGTGTATTCGAGTTTCGGCTTCAGCCCAAGCGCCGCGCAAATATAGCCGATGCTCTGGTTGACCTGCACGTATTCCGGCGTGCCGAGGTTGTAGATCTGCGTGTGGTGCTTGGCGTCCTTCGCGGTGGCCTTCCGGGTGACGTGCAGCATGGCATCGACGCAGTCCTGCACGTAAAGGTAGCTCTTGCGCTGCGTGCCATCGCCGAGCACGCGGAGGCGGTCGGGATGCGCGACCAGCTGCTGGTAGAAGTCGAAGACGTGGCCGTGCGTGTAGCGCTCGCCCAGGATGGAGACGAAGCGGAAGATGTAGGCTTCGGCAATCTGGTTACCCTCGGCGTAGGCCGCGAGGAGGCCCTCGCCGGCGGTCTTGGAGGCACCGTAGAGCGAAGTCTGGATCGGGAACACATCGGTCTCGGGCGTGGGTTTGTCCGGGGTGACGTAGGCCTCGCCATAGACCGAGCCGGTCGAGGAGAAGGCGATGCGCTGGACCCCGTTGGCACGCATGGCCTCGAGGACGTTAAAGGTCGCGATGGTATTTTGTTCGAGATCCTTTCGCGGGTGCGCCCAGCCGTCCTTGATGTCGGCGTTCGCGGCGAGGTGGAAGACGAAGTCGGCGCCCTTCATCGCGGCGGTCAGCGCGGGCAAATCGAGGTTGTCGCCACGCACCAGCTTGAAGCGTGGATTTTTTTGCGCGCCGTCGAGGAAACGGATCTGGCCGGTGGAGAGATTGTCCCAACCGGTGACC
>JANYAM010000123.1 GCA_025361365.1 Opitutus sp.
TCCGGCTGGGGCTGCGCCCACGCCGCCTCGATCTGTTTGATCAACTCTGCTCCTAACGGTGGAAACGTGCGGGCCATGCCTTCATCTCAGCGATTTCCGTCTCCCTAGTAAAGTCTAATAGCTAACGGACGTTGGTATAACCGGGCGCCCAGGCAGACTTCGTCATCGCGCAACGCGGACGGAGTCCGCCGCTTACCTCAGAGGAACGAGCAGATGTATTCGCAGAGGCCGGCCTGCACCTCGATGGTGAAGCCGCACTTGCCGGGGACGTCGAAAAAGGTGCCGGCCGGGTAGTCCTGGGCCACCGTCGCGCCGTCGAGGGTGGCGCGGCACGCTCCGGCCACGATCTCCATGCGCTCGGGGGCGCCGGTGCCAAAATGATAGCTGCCGGGGTAGATGAGCCCGAGTGTCTTCTTGGCGCCATCGGGCAGCAGCACGGTGTGGCTGACGACCTTGCCGTCGAAGTAGATGTTGGCCTTGGTGTGGACAGTGACGCCGGTGAACTGGGAGGGCAGGGACATGGCCGCACTTTGGCGGGGCGGTCCGGGCCGAGTCAACCCGCCGAAGGGCACATGACAGAAATCGTCCATCGCGGCAGATTCCACGACGAATGGCGCGATCCTGCGACGAAAACGGTAATCCCGTCGGTGGCGTTGCGCCCCGCGACGGGCGGGTGCTTGCGTTTGCCCGCCGCGGCGGCTTAACCCTCCACCATGCCCGAAACCCGCCGGCTCAACTGGCGCGTCGTCCTCGGCCTGTGGACCGCGCTGGGGTTCCTGCTCATCATGCAGTCGTATGTCGCGACGGCCGGGGACGGCCGCGACTTCACGCCTTCCCTGCACGCCTACCTCTGGGTCGCGCAGATGTATCGGGCCTGGCTGTGGGCGCTGCTGACGCCGTTCATCTTCCGGCTGCGGCGCGACCTCAACCGCCGGCACCAAAACATCGCCGTCGTCGGCGCCCTGCATTTCCTCGGGGCGCTGACCGTCCTGGCGGTGGGTAACGTGCTGCGCATCTGGGCGGTCGAGATCAGCCTGGGCTACTGGGAGTCGAAATACTTCTCGCTCGCGTCCGTCTACAACCAGCTCGGCACCTACACCCTGATCGATTTCTACATCTACTGGGCCGTGCTGCTCGTGGCGTATGTGAGTGACGTGAACTGGCAGAAGCGCCAGGTGGAGTTCCGCGAGGAGCAGTTGCGCACCCAACTCGCCCAGGCCGAGCTGGCCGCGCTCAAGCAGCAGGTGCAGCCGCATTTCCTCTTCAACTCGCTCAACGCCGTCGCGGCGCTCATGCGCGAGGGCGCCGCGGCCAAGGCCGTCGAGGCGCTCGCGCTCCTCTCCACGCTGCTCCGCCAGCTGATGAACCACGCCGGCCGGCCGGAGATCGAGCTCTGGCGCGAATTCGACTACGCCCAGTGCTATCTCTCCGTCGAGCAGGTCCGCTTTGAGGACAAACTCGTGCCGCACTTCGACGCCGACGAGGAATGCCTCAACGCCCTTGTGCCCACGCTCATCCTCCAACCGCTGGTGGAAAACGCCGTGAAACACGGCATCGCACAACGCCGCACGCCGGGGCGCGTCTCCGTCACCGCCCGCCGGGTCGGCGACCGGTTGCGGCTCGCGGTGGCCAACGATCCGGCGGAAGGCGGGCACCACGCCCGCGAGAGCGAGAACCACGGCATCGGCCTGAGCGCCACTCGCACGCGCCTCGAGCGCACGTTCGGCCCGAACCACCGGCTGGAGTGCGTGATCAACGGGCCCGACGGCACCATCATCACCATCGAACTGCCCTGGCGCCCGGCGCCCGCGGAATAACCCCTTTCCCCATGGACCGCATCAAGACCCTCATCATCGACGACGAAAAACCCGCGCGCCGCGCCCTGCGTGGTTTGCTTGAGAAGGACCGCGCCATTGAAGTCATCGGCGAAGCCGCCGACGGCGAGCAGGCGCTGGAGCAGATCCGCCGGCTGCACCCGCAGCTCATCTTCCTCGACGTGCAGATGCCGATGCTCACCGGCCTCGAGATGCTCGAGCAGCTGCCGCCAGCCGGCCGGCCGGAGATCATCTTCGTCACCGCCTACGACAACCACGCGCTCGCGGCCTTCAACCTGCATGCCGTGGACTACCTGGTGAAACCGTTCACCGACTCGCGCTTCGCGGCGGCGGTGGAGCGCGCCAAGCAGCGGCTGCACGACGGCCACCTCACCGCCACCGAGCAGACGCTGCGCGCGCTGCTAGCGCATTTCCAGTCGGCCGGCGGGATCGCCCCGCCGCCCGCCAACGAGAATGCCCGGCTGGTGGTGAAGGCCGACGGCCAGCTGCACTTTCTCAACCAGCGCGACATCCGCTGGGTGGAAGGGCAGGGGGACTTTGTGAAGCTCCACCTCAAGGATCGCGGCCGGCTGCTCGTGCGCATGACGATGAACAAGATCGACGAGGCGCTCGACCCGGGGCAGTTCGTCCGCATCCACAAGTCCACCATTGTGAACCTGTCCGGCGTGCGCCGGGTGGTGCCGATGATGGCACGCAGTCGCGGCATGGAGCTCGACGACGGCACCAAGCTCACCATCGGCCCGAGCTACCGCGCCGTGCTGGAACGATTAAAATGAGCGCGCCGCGCCCCCTGTTCGTCTTGGCAAACGCGGCGCTGGCCGATGCGGGGTTGCGCCGGGGCGCCCGGTCCGGCCCCGTCCCCTCATCTTCATGAACCCTGCCTCCCCGCCCTTCTCCTGGCGCCCGATCATCGCCGGCGGCCTCATCTGCGGTGTGCTCGACATCAACGCCGCCTTCCTCAGCGCCTACCTGGTGGCAGGTCGCACGCCGCTGTGGGTGCTGCGCGCGGTGGCCAGCGCGCTGCTGGGCCGCGACCTGGCGTTCAGCGCCGGCTCGTGGGTCGAGGCGATGGGCCTGGCCATGCACTTCACCGTCGCGACCTCGTGGACCACGGTCTTCTACCTGCTCAGCCGGAAGTTTCCGCTCCTGCTTCGCCACGCCTTCGTGGCCGGGCCGCTCTACGGGGCGGGCGTCTACCTGTTCATGAACTGCATCACGCTCCCGTTCTGCTCCTGGTTCCGCGGCCTCTACCTGGGCACGCCGCCGAACTGGGCGCACGCGCCGTTCGCCTGGCCGCAGTTTGGCATCCACCTCACCTGCGTCGGGCTGGCGATCGCGCTGGCGGTGCGGCGCTGGGCGCGGCCGGCAACCTGAGTATTACCCGACCCGTCTGACGATCGGATTCCGGTCCAACCGCACCCATGAAAGCCAAGGACGACCAAGCCGAAGGCCAGGAGCATCCGGCGTCGGCCCACCCGGACGCCCGGGTTGGCCGCGCCAACCGGCCGCCGGCGGAATCCGCGGCGCCGGGCTTCGGCTGGCGCGTCTACGGCCTGGGCGTGATGGCCGTCGCCCTGCTCGGCCTGGCCTGGGGAACCTTCGACCAGGGGCAGCCCGTGCCCAAGGACTTCCCTCACCGCACCGGCCTGGCGTATGCCGCCGCGACCTGCATGTTAGTCGCGGCCGCGGCCCTGGAGTGGCGCCGGACCACGGCGTGGGGCGCCGCGGCGCTCACCGCCTACTACGCGCTCGTTGTCGTCGTCCTGATGAATGGCCGCGTCATGCTCGCGCATTACGCCGAGTTTCTGGCCTACGAAGGCCTCGCCTTCCAGCTCGCGAATGCCGCGGGCGGGCTGATCGTATTCGCCGCCACCGCCAAGAACGATGCGGCCCGGGCCGCAGGGCTCACGCGCCTGGGCCAGCGGGCGTTCGGGGTTTGTCTGCTGATTTTCGGCGCCGCGCATTTTGTCTACCTGAACCAAACCGCCCCGCTGGTCCCCCGCTGGCTGCCGCTCAGCCAGGAGTTCTGGGCTTATGCGACCGGGATTGGATTTATCGCGGCGGGCGTTGCGCTCCTGACGAGGGTGCGGGCCCGCCTCGCCGCCATTCTGGTCACCGTGATGATCGCAGCCTTCACCCCGCTGATCCATGTGCCCATGCTCGTGGCCGATCCCGCCAGCCATTGGCTCTGGAGCGAGAACGCGGCGAATCTCGCCGTGACCGGCGTCGCCTGGGTCGTGGCGGACTCGCTGGCGCGGCGGAAGCGATAGGCGGCACCGGCCCGCCGCGCGCGGTCGTGGCGAAAAATGACGCGTTGGTCTTGAACGACGGCGCGGAGGTCGACGGCGCGTTGTGTCGGCGGGCGGGGCTGCGACAACCCGGGTGACACACATGAACACACCAACCAAATCCTGCCGGCGGCAGGACTGGTCGCGCCGGCTGGCGTCGACCGTCCTCTCGCTATTCGCGGCTTCCGCCGCTTTTGCCCAGTCGACCGCCACGGCCGACAAGAAAGATGAGACGCTGAAGCTCGAAAAATTCACCGTCACGGGCTCCTTCATCCCCCAGGCCTCCGCGGAGCCCATCTCCCCGGTGGCGATCTTCACCGAGTCGGACATCCGCGCCTCCGGTGCGGCGACCCCGATCGAGGCCCTCCGCAGCCTGCCGTCCTTCGTGAGCAGCGGCGCCAACTCGAATGAAAATGATTCCAATGGCGGCAGTGGCGCCGCGTTCGTGAGCCTGCGTGGCGTCGGGGCGGCCCAGACCCTGGTGCTGTTGGACGGCATCCCCGCCGGCAACCAGTCCAACATCAACATGCTGCCAATCGAGGCGATCGAGCGCATCGAGGTGCTGCGCGACGGCGCGGGCATCATCTACGGTTCCGCCGCCATCGGTGGCGCCGTGAACATCATCCTGAAGAAGCACTATTCGGGCCTGACCGTTACCGTCGGCGGCGAGGCGGCCACGCGCAGCCCCGGCACCGCGGATCGCTCCACCGCCGATTTCGTCGCGGGTGCGTCCAACGACAAGACGTCAATCGTCATCACGGGCAGCTTCTACAACAAGCGCACGCTGTATGCCGGGAGCCGGCCCAATTCGGCCATCGCGGACAACCGTCGTTTCGGCGGCACCAATGGTGGTTCCCCGACCTTCGCGGGGAACATCCAGGGTGTCAGCACCGGCAGCCTTCCGATGGTCCTGAAGCCCGGCTTCAGCACCTCGGCGAGCCCCACCGGCGCGAGCGACTATGTGTCGATGGACCAGAATACCTTCAGCTCGAACCAGCTGTTCAATTTCCGGCAGTATTCGCCCTCGGCGCCCGGCCAGAAGCGCAATTCGCTCTACTTTAATATCAATCACCAGCTCGCCGGCAAGGCGCTGGAATTCTACGGCAGCTTCTTCTATTCGCAGCTGCGCTCGCTCAACGGCCTGGCCCCGGCGCCCTTCGCACTGTTTGCCGATGGTAATCTCGGGCCCGCGATCGGTGACCTCACGCACTGGGGTCCCTATAACCAGCTGCTCGGCGCCTTCGCCCTGCAGGAAAACGATTCCGACCTGACGCGTTACCGCTCGGTCGAGCTCGGCAACCGCGCGAACGAGCAAGTCTTCAATGACTTCAAGTATATCGCCGGCTTGCGCGGCGAAATCGGCGACACCGGCTGGAAGTGGGATTTGACCTACACCGTGGACAACGAGCAATTCCGCCAGCTCGACACGGGTGTGCCCTCGCTGATCAAGCTCGACGCCCAGGTGGCCGCGGGCAACTTCAACCCGTTCGCCCTGGCCGGTTCCAAAGGCACCGCCACCATTGGTGGCATCACCTACAACTGGGATAATGCCAAGGCCCTCGCCGCTTCCGCCGTCCAGGCCCGTCAGCTGACCGACTCGGTCGGCAAATTGTGGGATGCCAAGGTCACCGGCACCGTGATGGAATTGCCCGCCGGCCCGCTCGGTGCCGCCGCCGGTTATGAATACACCTCCGGTAGCGGCGAGTTCAACGCCGACTCGCTCTATGCCTCGGGCTCGGTGCTCGGCCTGAACGCCTTCGCCATCCACAACTTCGTCTCGAGCATGAGCAACGCCGTGTTCGGTGAAATCAAGGTGCCGATCCTCTCGAAGAAGAACAACATTCCCTTCGTGAACGACCTCACCGTCGGTGCCCTGGCCCGCCGCGAAAGCCAGACGGTCCGCGGCACGAACAATGTCACCGGACTGTTTGACTCCCGCACGTTCACCAAAACCAACCCGAGCGTGAACTTCCAATACTCGCCGCATGAGGACTACAAGATCCGCGGCAGCTACAGCAAGGGCTTCCTCGCCCCCACGGCCGGCACGGTGTTTGCCGCCACCGCCACGAGCAACCCGACGATTGCCGACCCGCTCGGCTTCCCGACGCTTGCGCAGCAGACCATCGTCATTCGCGGCAACTCTGCTCTCCAGCCCGCCGAGTCGAAGGCCTGGGGCATCGGTTTCGTCGCCCAGCCGAAGAACCTGCTGAAGAACTTCAGCCTCACCGTTGACTTCTACAACATCGACATCACGGGCATCATTTCCAATAACGCCACGGCCATCCTCGCGGCCAATGCCGCGGGTCAGGGCGCGGGCTTCATCCCGGGTAACCCCGCGACGATCAACCCGAACGCGCCGTTCGCGGCTCAGATCCGCCGCTCGGCCGTCACGGGTAGCTTGAACAACGCCGGCAGCTTCCTGGCCGCCTTCCCCGGGGTGACCCAGAAGGGCGCAGTGCTCTCCGATTTCCTGAACATTGCCTCGCGCACGAGCCGCGGTCTGGAATACACCGCCACTTACGTGTGGAACACGGCCGATTATGGCCGGTTCACGGTCATGGCCCAAGCCAACGAGTTCCTAAAGTTCGACCAGACGAGCGGCCCCGGCCTGCCGACGGTCAGCTACCTCGGCAAGTTCGTGAGCACCGTCGGCGACCCGATCTCGCCCGGCAGCATCCCGAAGTGGAAGAGCAACACCAGCGTCCGCTGGCAGTGGAAGGACCTCACCGCGAGCGTGACCTTCAACCACGTCGCCGCCTACCAGGACGACCCGCTGTTCGTGCTCTCGCCGAAGATGAAGGCGTTCTATGACGCGGGCACCCCGACGAGCGACCCGACCTATGCGGCGTTCCTCGCCACCTCGGCCGCCCTGGCCCCGAAGGTCGGTGGCTTCCGGAAGATCTCGGCGTTCGACACCTTCGACACGCAGGTCCGCTACAGCTTCGGTAACGCGAACCGCTACCTCAGCGGCCTGACGCTCACCGTGGGTATGAACAACGTGTTCGACAAGCTGGCCCCCTACGCGGCCGGTGCGTTCAACGACAGCTACGACACCCGCACGGCCAACAACTACGGCCGCCAGGTCTACGCCAGCGTTCGCAAGGAGTTCTAAGCCGATTTGTTTGAGTTCATCGCTCCGCGGGCCGGCAAGTATCGAATTAGAATTCGCGCGACGCATCTCGACTGTCCTTACTACTACATGGGCGTCTCGCGAGGTCACACGGACACCGGATACGCAGTACCGCCGGTGCCGAGATGAGGTTTCATGGTGGTTCGAGCCGAGGTTGGATGGTCACGGTCGCCGTGGTCGGCGTCGCCTCGGTCTGGG
>JANYAM010000129.1 GCA_025361365.1 Opitutus sp.
GAACTTCTTTGGCCGCATCAAAGCCCAGCGCCGCATCAGCACTCGTTACGACAAGCTCGCCAGCACCTTCCTCGGCTTCGTCCAGCTCGCCGCCGTCATAGATTGGCTCACTCATGGATTTTGAAAACACGCCCTAGTTCAGGTGGGATTCAAAGGTGATGGGGCTGACGTAGCCAAGACTGGAGTGCAGTCTGGGGCGGTTGTAGAACGTCTCGATGTAGTCGAAGATCGCCACGCGGGCCGCGGCGCGGGTGGCGAGCGGCGCTGATAGACCACCTCGTATTTGAGGCTGCTCCAGAACGACTCGATGAAGGCGTTGTCGTAGCAGTTGCCCTTGCGGCTCATCGAGGCGAGCAGGCCGTGCGCCCCGAGCGCTTGCCGGTAGGCGGCGCTGGCAAACTGCGCGCCGCGGTCGGAGTGGACGATCAACCCGGCCGCCGGCCGGCGCTGCGTGAGCGCCATCTGCAAGGCGGCGAGACAGAGCCGGGCGTCCAGACTCTCGTGCATCGCCCAGCCGATCACGCGCCGGGTGTGGAGGTCCAGGATCGCGACAACATGGAGCCAGCCTTGGCCGGTCAGCACGCAGGTCGCGTCGGTCACCCAGACCTGGTCCGGCCGCCGGGCCGCCAAGCCTTGCAGGCGGTTCGGCGCGATGGGATCGCCATGGCGACTGTCGGTCGTCGCGCCGCGATACTTGGAGCGCTGCCGCGCAAAGATCCGTTCCGGCCGCATCAGCCGGGCAATGCGGTTGCGCCGGCCCGGGCAGCCCAGCGCGCGCGCGAGCCGCGGACTGCCGTAGGTTTCGCGGCTGCGGGCAAACTCCTCGCGGATGCGCTGCCGCAACCGGGTGTTCTCCCGCTGGCGCGGTCCGGGCGCGCGGCGTCGCCGCTGCCAGTCGTAATAGCCGCTGCGCGAGACCAGCAGGGCTTCGCACAACCAGGCCACTTTGTATTCGCCGCTCATCTGTTCGATCCGGGCATACCTCTCGGCGGCGGTTCGGAGAGGATGCCCAGCGATTTTTTTAGGACTTCGCGCTGTTCGAGCAGCTTCGCGTTCTCGTCGCGCAATCGTCTGATCTCCGCTTCCAGTTGTTCGACGCTGCGGGTCGGCTTGTGCGCTCCTGTATCGCCGGCCCCGCGCTCCGCGCGGGCCCAGCGATACAGGAGCGGTGGGCGGATCCCGAGTTCGGTGGCGACCTTCGCTGCGCTCCGGCCGCTGCTGCGCCATAACTCCAATGCCTGCTGCTTGTATTCCGCGCTGTAGCTCGCCTTGCCGCGAGCGGGCTTCTGTAGCTGTGTCTTCATGTGGGCTCTCCTGGGGGGTTTGACCCTCAGCCCACTGTCCGTCAAATCAGGGCAACCTCAGCTGGATCCTTTTTCGTGCTTTCTCGTGCCTTTTCGTGGCCAATGTTTGGTTCAATCCATCTTCGCGACCTTCGCGTCTTCGCGTGACACCTCCTAGGTCTTGGTTTTGTGACGCTTTCAGGGTGGAAAATTCCCCGGCGCCCCGCACCATGCAGGCTGTCTCCCTCCCCCCATGAAATCCAAGCCCACGGTCCTGATCATCGAAGACGACCCGACGACCCGCAAGGTGTTCACCGGCAGCATGGCGATGGCGGGCCTCCCGTTGCATATCGCGAGCTCGCCCGAGGAGGCCTCCGTCATCCTGGCGGAGCAGTCGATCGACGTGATTGTCACCGACCTCATGATGCCGGGCTACAGCGGGGTGGACCTGATCGAGGCCGTGCGGGCCGCGCCGCATACCCAACACATCCCGATCCTGGTCTTCACCTCCGGCGGCAACCTGGAGATGATGGAGCAGGCCGCGAAAGCCGGCGCCAACGAGATTTGCCAGAAGCACAACACCCCGCAGGCAAAGCTGATCGAGAAGATCCTGAAGCTGCACGAGGAAGCGCTGGGCCGGAGACAAGCCTAGTCCTGACGTTTCACGCGAAGACGCGAAGTTCGCGAAAGGATTGGTCACCACTGATTCCCACCAAACACTCACAAATTGGTGATTTAAAATCTGACTTTGTTCGCGACCTTCGCGTCTTCGCGTGAAACATCTGGTGCAGGATGGCGTTGACCTAAATGGCTAACTTCGCAGCTTAACTTTCCTGAGCTGGAGAGGTGGCAGAGTGGTCTATCGCGGCGGTCTTGAAAACCGCTGAACCGCAAGGTTCCGGGGGTTCGAATCCCTCCCTCTCCGCCACCCTTCGCTCCTTTGGAGCTTCGGGTGGCACGGCCACCAGGTATTCGGATGTTCTATGTGTCGGCAGGACGGATCTCGTGCGAAGGGTGTCCCACGAAGCCTTGGCGAAGTGGGGCATTGCACGACCCCCTTTGAACACCTTGGCTTGCACCCCATGAAGCGTTCCTCATCCCGCCTACTTCCGGCCGCGCCGCGTCGGGTGCTGATCGCTCCGGATAAGTTCAAGGGCACGCTCTCCAGCGACCAAGTCGGCCGGGCTTTGGTCAGCGGCTTCCGGCGGAGTTGGCCCCAAATGGTGTTCACGCGGGTGGTCATCGCGGATGGCGGTGAGGGATTTGCCCGCGCCCTGCGCCGGGCGGGCGGTGGCTCCGTTCGGCATGTGCAAACGCAAAACGCCCTGGGGCGTCCCTGCCGGGCCAGTTATGTGGTTTTTCCCGATGGGCAGACCGCGGCGTTGGATCTCGCCGCCGCTTCTGGGCTCGCGCAGATCCCGCTGAAGCAGCGCGACGTCACCCGCGCTTCGACCTTCGGCTCAGGGTTGATGCTGCAGCGAATGTTCCGGGCGGGTATCAAGCATGTGTTGGTCGGGTTGGGCGGTAGTGCCACCAATGACGGCGGCATCGGCCTGGCGGCCGCCCTCGGCTATCGCTTTCTCGACCGGGCCGGGCAGCCGATTCCGCTGACCGGAGCAGGATTGAAACGGCTGCAGGTGATCGAAGCGCCGCGCCGGCGGCAGTGGCCGCAGATCACGGCGGCTGTTGATGTCGACAATCCGCTTTTCGGCCGGAAGGGTGCGGCCTATCAGTTCGCGCCGCAGAAAGGTGCGTCGCCAGCCGAGATGCGACAACTCGATGCCGGGCTGCGTCAGCTCGCCCGCGTAACTAAAAAATGCCTGGGGAAAAACCACGCGATGCGTCCCGGCGCCGGTGCGGCCGGCGGTTGCGGTTTTGGCCTGATCACTTTTCTCGATGCCGCCTTAGAGCCGGGCTTTGAAATTCTCCGGCGGAAACTAGGGTTGGACCGGTTGGTTCGCGAAGCCGACCTGGTGGTGACGGGCGAAGGTTGCCTGGACGCCACCTCCTTGGCCGGCAAGGCGCCTTACCGCCTGGCGCTGCTGGCGCGGAAGAATCGCCGGCCGGTCTGGGGCGTTTTCGGACGGATCAAGTTGGACCGGGCAGACAAAATTTTTAATCGCACGGTGGCGTTGCCGTCCGGCGGCGGGAAAAGAGATATCGCCTCGTCGCGCGGGGCCGTGCACCACGGCCGTAATGTTCAGGCCGCCGCAGCCGCCTTGGCGAAATCAGCCTGAGAATATCCGGGCCAGCGCCGCAATAGCGTTGTCGTTCATCCGACCGGCTGGCGCAATGGCTGCATGATTTTGAACGGCATCAAGCGTTTGCTGGGGGACGCGAGTTGGGCGGAGGGCAGGAAGTCATCCGCCTGGTTGGTGGGCATGACGACCTTTGGCATCCTCGTGCTGGAACTGGCGCTGATCCGGTGGACGTCCGGGCAGGTGCGGGTCTTTGCTTACGTGAACAACATCGTGCTCATCACGGCGTTCCTCGGCATGGGTCTCGGTGTTGCTTTGGGCAAACGGTATCCGGGGCTGGTGCACGGCGTGCTGCCCGCGTTGTTGCTGGTGGCGCTGCCGGTGGCGTCGGCGGAATCGCTGGGGCTCGTGCACCTGACCTTTCCCGACCAGAGCATCACCTTGTGGGGCGCCGAGACGGTGCAGGCCGATCTGGGAACGTTCGTCCGCAACCTCGCGATCTTCCTCACGCTGCTCTCGGGAGTGGGAATGATTTTTGTCTGTGCGGGCGCCCCGCTGGGATATTTGTTCGGGCGCCTGCCGGTGTTGCGGGCTTACAGTGCAGACCTGGCCGGCTCGCTCAGTGGCGTGCTGGTTTTCACGGCGCTCTCCTGGCTGGAGGCCGGTCCCGTGCTCTGGCTGGCGTTGGGCGTGCTGCCTTTCCTCTGGCTCGTGCGCCGCTGGTGGGCGGTGCCGGTGGCCGCGGCCATCGTCGGGCTCGGCTGGTATTCCGGACAGGGCGCGGTCTTTTCCCCTTACAACCGGATTGTCCTGATCACCGACCCGCTCTTCCTGCGGCTGGAGGTCAACCGGGACTTCCATCAATACCTGCACAACGTGTCGGATGCCCGTCTGGTGGATGCGCGGCTCACCGCCGAGGATCGCAGCCTGCTACGAAATGTCCGGCAACTCTACGACCTGCCCTTCATCCTGAATCCGCGGAAGGGCACGGCCCTGGTCGTGGGCGCGGGCACCGGCAACGATGTGCAGGCGGCCTTGCGGAATGGTTACCAAAACGTGACCAGCGTGGACATCGACGCCGAGATCATCGGCATCGGCCGACGGCTGCATCCCGAGCAGCCCTACAGTCATCCCGGCGTGAGCACGGTGGTGGATGATGCGCGGTCGTATTTCGGCAAGCACCACGAGGCGTATTTCGACGTGGTGTGCTACGGGCTGCTCGACTCCCATGCGATGGCGTCGGCGATGTCGACGCTGCGGCTGGACAACTACGTGTACACCGAGGAGGGCATCCGCGCCGCGTGGCGGCATGTGGCGCCGGGCGGTCACCTGTCACTATCCATGGCCTGCAATTCCGGGCAGTGGTTCTTCGACCGCCTCTACTGGACCATCGCGAAGGCCACGGGTCGGAAACCCATCCCGGTCTATAACTCCATGCACGGCGGCACGGTGACTTTCCTGGTGCCGACCGATGGCGCGCAACTCTCCCTGCCGGAACTGGCCAAGCACATCGTGACCCTCCCGAGCAAGACCATGGCGCAAACGCCCACGCTGTCCGATGACTGGCCATTTCTCTATCTGCGGCCCGGAGTTTTCCCGTGGGGTTACCTGACCGTGCTCGGGTTTATCCTCGGCATCGCGCTGCTGACGGTGCGGCCGGTGTTCGGGTTGGGGCGGGAGAGTAACTCTTTCGATTGGGTGCTGTTCCTGATGGGCGCGGCCTTCCTGCTGATCGAGACGCGCGGCGTCACGAGCCTTTCGCTGCTGTTCGGCTCCACCTGGGTGGTGAACTCCGCCGTGTTTGGCGGCATCCTGGTGATGGTGCTGCTGGCCAATCTCGCGGTGGAGCGCTGGCACTGGCGCAATCCCACGCCGTGGTTTGTGGCGCTGTTCGCCGCTGTGGCGTTGCTGTGGTGGTTCCCGCTCGACTGGCTCAACACGCTGCCGCTGCTCGGGCGCGGCGTGCTGGGCGGTTTGCTCACGGGGCTGCCGGTGGGGCTGGCCGGGGTGATCGTGCCGATGCTGCTGGCGCGTTCGGCGCGACCGGCGGCCGCGCTTGGCTCCAACCTGCTCGGCGCGGTGCTGGGCGGCTGCCTGGAATATTACTCGATGATCGGCGGTCTGAGTTCGGCCGCGCTGATGGCCCTCGTGCTTTATCTGGCGGCGTTCCTCCTGCTGCGGCGGAAGGCGGGGGCGAAGACGTAGGGAGAGTTTGCCAAAACTGTAGGAGGGGCTTTACGCCCCGATGGGATGATATCTCCGGCGCAGAATCGGGGCACAAAGCCCCTCCAACAGTTGTAGCCCAGCAAGCGGGAGGCGGTGATCCCGCCCTGCAACAGAACGCGGTCCGTAGGCCGAAGCAGGACACCAGCGAAGACTGAGGGTCGGGCGGGCGGAATTTGGCTCGCCGCCGGCGGGTTTGTTTTCAAACTCTGGCACCGGAGAGTGTGCAGGGGGCCGGGCGCACCGAAAATTGCAGCCATGGCCAACAAAACCGATTTCGTCGCGGAGATGCAGGGTCTCTACGGCCCGTTCACGCTCACCGAAAGGGTCGTGCAGAAGATATGGCTGCGCGGAGACTTTGATCACACGCAGCTAAAGCTGGCCGACGGCCGGTCGCTGGCGATCCGCACGTTCGGCGTCTGGAATCTGCTCGCCGGGCCGGATTTTCGCGGGGCGCAGCTGGTGATCGACGGCGCCAGCGTGATCGGCGACGTCGAGGTGCATTTCCACGTCGCGGACTGGCGGGCGCACCAGCACGACGCCGATCGCGCTTACAACAACGTCGCGTTGCACGTCGTGCTGTTTCCGCCTGATCCGGCCGAAAGGCCGGCGCGGCGCGGCGATGGCCGCGAGATTCCGACGCTGGTGCTTTTGCCGCTGTTGCATCGCGACCTGGAGGAATACGCGTCGGACGATGCGCTGGAGGTGATCACGGCGCGGGATGCCTGGGAGAAATTTGCCGAGCTGGCGGCCACGCCGCCGGCGGAACTGCCCGGCCTGCTCCGCGCGAAAGCCGCCGACCGCTGGCGGCAGAAGGTGCGTTTCGCGAAACTGCGGATTGCGCGGGTGGGGTGGACGGCGGCCGCGCATTGCACCGCGCTCGAGATTCTCGGGTACCGTCACAATCGCGCGGCGATGCTGACCACGGCGACGAAGTATCCGCTCGAAGCGTGGACGAGCGTCGTCGAACTCGCGCCAATCTACGAGGAGAGCGGCGCGCGGTGGCAGACGCAGGGCGTGCGGCCGGCGAATCATCCGCGGGCGCGGCTGCGGCAATATCAGACCTGGGTCGCGGCGCACCCCGACTGGCCGGAGCGGTTGCGGCAGATGGCGAAGACCCTGCCGACCGGCGGACTCGAAGCGACGCCGACCAAGCTGGCGCGGTCAGCGCTGGGGTTGGCGCGGCGGCGCGAGACGTTCGCCCGCGACCTGATGGGCGGGGCGGTCAGCGGCACGCGATTGGACAATCTCATCTGTGACGGCCTCCTGCCGCTGGCGGCGGCGGAGGCCGGAAATGACCCCGGAATGGTGTGGTTTCACTGGTTTCTGGGCGATGTGCCGGATCAGGTGCGCGCGGCCCTCCCAAAACTCGGCGTGGCGGGCCGCGGCGCCCCGCCGCTTTGCCATGGTTGGGGGCAGGGATTATTGGGGTGGGTTTTGGAGCACGAAGCACACGCAAGTCGCTGACTCAGAGAAATCTGGCCGGGGGCTTGACAATCATTCAGACCGTTTCATACCTTCCACCCCCTATAACTAGTTCACTTTCTAAAAGGTGGGCCCTCGGGTCCGCCTTTTTTTTCCTCATTAATCCACACACACCATGAGCAGCGAAATCCTGTCCGTCCTCGAATACATGGAGAAGGAGAAGGGCATTCCCCGTGCCGACATGATCTCCACCATTGTCAACGCGATCAAGACCGCCGCCTTGAAGGGTGTGAACTCGGGCCAGGAGCTCAAGATTGAGATCAACCCGAAGAACGGTCAGCTGAACGCCTGGTCTCAGCTCAAGGTGGTCGACTCCGTTTCCGACCCGAAACTGCAGATCCACGTCGAGAAGGCGCAGGTCTTCAAGGCGGGCGCCGTCGTCGGCGACACCATCGACAAGGAAATCGACCCGTCCTACCTCGGCCGCATCGCCGCGCAGACGGCCCGCCAGGCCATCATGCAGCGCCTCCGCGCCTTTGAGAAGGAGCGCATCTACGACGACTTCAAGGACTCCGTGGGCGACATCGTGAGCGGCACTGTGCGCCGCCGCGAGCGCAACGACCTCTTCATCGACCTCGGCAAGGCCGAGGCCATCATGCCGGGCAAGGAGCAGGTCCCGGGCGAGGAATACGCCCCGGGCGAGCGCATCCGCTGCATCCTGCTGGAGATCGAGAACAGCAGCCGCGGCCCCGAGATTATCCTCAGCCGCGCCAGTCCCAAGTTTGTCCGCCGCCTCTTCGAGCTCGAGGTCACTGAGATCGCCGATGGCACCGTCAAGATCGAGGCCTTCGCCCGCGAGCCGGGTTACCGCACCAAGATCGCCGTCACCAGCACCGACCCGAAGGTCGACCCGGTCGGCGCGTGCGTCGGCGCCCGCGGCGCCCGCGTGAAGAGCATCGTGCGCGAGCTCGGCGGCGAGAAGATCGACATCATTCCCTACCACGCCGACACGAAGGAAATGCTCATCGAGGCGCTCAAGCCGGCCGTGCCGCGTGAGATCATCCTCGACGAGAAGAACAAGCGCCTCCTCGTCCGCGTGGTGAACGACGACCTCGCCGTCGCCATCGGCCGCAAGGGCCAGAACGCCCGCCTGACCTCCCGCCTCGTGGGCTGGCGCCTCGACATTGAGGAGTTCAAGGTCGTCACCGCCGACCCGCGCGCGCAGGCCATCGGCCTCTTCGTCAACACCTACGGTTTCGACAAGGCCGTCGCCGAGCGCCTGGTGGCGAACGGCATCAATTCGCCCGCCGCCTTCGAGGGCGTCGAGGCCGCCGACCTGGTCGGCTTCGGTTTCACCGAGGAGGAGGCCGCGGGCCTCATCGCCAAGGTTTCCGGTTCCTGAGTCATCACGCCAAATATTTTATTACCGTCCGCACCACTGAATGAGCGCCCGCATCCACGAGATCGCCAAGCAATACAACGTTGAGCCCAAGGACATGCTGGCCTGGCTCAAGGAGCAGGGCTATGTCGCGGCGGATACGAAGTCGGTGTCGAGCACGGTCAGCAAGATCTACTACGACGAGATCGAGAAGAAATACGGCAAGCCCGCCGAGGCGCCCGCCGCAACGGCGGTGCCCGCCCCGGTCGTGACCGAGGCGGCCACGATCAAGCTGCCCGCCGGTGTCTTTGTGAAGTCGGCCGCGGACATCGTGCGCGAGAGAGAAGAGGCGGCCAAGGCCGCCGTTGCCGCGCGCGCCGCCACCCAGCCGGCTGCGCCCGTCGCCGCTCCCAAGCCGCCGCCGCCCGTGCCGGTGATGAAGGCCCCGCCGCCCCCCATGGCCGCCCTGCGCTCAGTCTCGCCCGCGCCGCTCCCGCCACGTCCTGCCGCCGTGGCCACCGCTCCCATGGTCCGCCCCGCGCCCGTGACGCCGCCGCCGATGAACAAGGCCCCGATCGCGCCGCCGCCCGTGCCGGCCTCCGCCCGCCCGCCGCTGGCACCGTCGACGCAGATTTCCAAGATCCCGCCCCTGGCTCCCAGCGGCCCCACCGCAGCCGCGAGCACCATCACGGTCACCGAGGAGGGCGGCGTCAAAATCATCCATCTCAAGCCGCCGATCATCGTCCGCGAGTTCGCCGTGGCCCTCGGCCTCAAGCCGTTCAAGCTGATCTCCGAGCTCATGGAGATGAGCATCTTCGCGTCGATGAACCAGTCGATCGACGAGGCCGTCGCCACGAAGGTCGGCGAGAAGCACGGCTTCCTGCTCGACATCAAGCATCGTGGTGAGGCCGCCGCGCCCGTCGTCACGCCGGAAAAAGCCAAGATCAACCGCGAGGAGAAGGCGCGCGAGGAGGACATCAAGAATCTCGCGCCGCGTCCCCCGGTGGTCGTGATCCTCGGCCACGTTGACCACGGCAAGACCTCCCTGCTCGACGCCATCCGCAAGGCCAACGTCGCCGCCGGCGAGGCGGGCGGCATCACGCAGCACATCGGCGCCTACCAGGTCGAGCACAACGGCCGCAAGATCACCTTCCTCGACACCCCGGGTCACGCCGCCTTCACCAAGATGCGTGCGCGCGGCGCCTCCGTCACCGACATCGCGATCCTCGTGGTCGCGGCGGACGACGGCTTCATGCCGCAGACCGACGAGGCCCTGCAGCACGCGAAGGACGCCAAGGTCGCCCTCATGGTCGCCGTCAACAAGATGGACGTGAAGGGCGCCAACATCGAGCGCGTGAAGCAGCAGATGCAGGAGCGCCAGATCGCGCCCGAGGACTGGGGCGGGGAAACCGTCACCGTGCCCGTCGCCGCGATCAAGGGCCAGGGCATCAGTGAGCTGCTCGACATGATTCTCCTCCAGGCCGACGTGCTGGAACTCAAGGCCAACCCGAAGGCCGAGGCCAGCGGCGTGGTCATCGAGTCGCAGGTCGACGTGGGCCGCGGCCCGCTCGCCACCGTCATCGTGCAGCGCGGCACCCTCCGCGTGGGCGACGCCCTCGTGTGCGGCCCGCATTACGCGAAGGTCCGCGCCCTGTTCGACGACCAGGGCAACACCATCAAGGAAGCTCCGCCGGCCATGCCCGTGCGCGTCATCGGCTGGTCCGGCTCGCCGGATTCCGGCGCCAAGTTCACCACGGCCAAGAACGCCCGCGAGGCCGAGCGCCTCGCCGAGGAGGCGGAGGACCTGCTCAAGAAGTCCACCGTCACCGATGACGCGGTGCCGAAGGACATTTCCCTCGATGCCCTGTTCGCCAACATCGCGGCCACCACGGCCAAGGTCCTGCGCGTCGTCCTCAAGTCCGACGTCTTCGGCTCGCTCGAGGCCGTCAAGAACGTGCTCGAGGGCATCAAGAGCACCAAGGTTTCCCTCAACATCGTCGCGGCCGACGTCGGCGTCATCAGCAAGAACGACGTCCTCATGGCCAGCACGGGCAAGGCCGTCATCATCGGTTTCAACACGAAGCAGGAGAATGGCGTCACGGCCCTGGCCAAGCACCACGGCGTCACCATCGAGAGCTTCGAGATCATCTACGAGCTCGGCGACCGCGTGAAGGAGCTCATGGCCGACCTGCTCGACCCCGACCTCAAGGAAAACAAGCTCGGCGGGGCCGAGGTGCGCCAGGTTTTCCCCGTCGCCAAGGGTTTCGTCGCGGGCTGTCTCGTCACCGAGGGCAAGATCAACCGCGGGGTCCAGGCCCGCGTCCGCCGCGGCAAGGAATCCGTTTTCGAAGGCAAGGTCGGCACCCTGCGTCGCTTCAAGGACGACGCCAACGAGGTGCGCGCCGGCCTCGAGTGCGGCATCCGCCTCGACGGCTACGACGGCTACCAGCCGGGCGACCGCATCGAATGTTACGAGGTCCAGAAGGTCCGGGCCTCGCTCTGAGCTTGGCATCACCGCCCGGCTACGGTTCCATCCCGTTTCGCCCCACGCCATGAGCAGTAACCGCCTTCTCCGCGTCAACGAGCTGCTGCAGCGCGAAGTCAGCGCGCACCTGCGGAAGAAGCACGGCGCCGAGACGGTCGGCATCACCATCACCAGCGTCGAGATCACCGGCGACCTGCGCGAGGCCAAGGTCTATTACTCGGTCCTCGGCGGGGAACCCGAGGCCAAGCAGGCCGGCAAATGGCTGGTCCAGCACCGCGACGAGATCCGCGAGATGCTGGCGAAGAACGTCATCATCCGCCACGTGCCGCTGCTAGCCTTTGTGCACGACAACCACGCCCCGCGCACCCTGCGCGTCGAGACCCTGCTGGGGGAGATCGACCGCGCGACCAAGTCGACGTGAAGCAGTTTTACCCCCAATTTGGCGCCGCCTTCATCGATCTCCTCAAGGAGCTGAAGGGCAAGCGCGTCGTCGTCATCGGCCACCAGCGCCCCGACGGCGACTGCATCGGCTCGCAGGTCGCGCTTTGCCGCGTGCTGGGCGCCAAGGGCATCGACGCGATCGGCGTCAACCCCGACAAGGTGCCGCGCCGCATCCGCTTCCTCCTCGACGACACGCCGTTTTCCCAGCGCGACGAGGTCAAACACGACGGCCGCGTGCCGGTTTACACCGACTGCGCCGACCACGGCCGGGCGGGCGACCGCCTGAAGGAGCTCTACCCGGAGCCGTTCGCGTGCTTCGACCACCACTTGTCCAACCACGGTTTCGGCAAGCACAACTTCGTCGACACGGCCTCCGCCGCCACGGCTGAGGTGTTGACCGGCCTCTTCCTTGATGCCGACCTGCCCATCGACCGGACGACGGCTCAGGCGCTCTACACCGGCATCATGACCGACACCGGGCAGTTCCGCTTCGCCTCCACCTCGGTGCGCGTCTTCGAGCTCGCGGCGGAACTCGTGGCCCACGGCGCCGAACCCGCCCTGGCCGGGCAGGAGCTCTACGAGCGCGAGTCCTTCGGGAAGCTGAAGCTGCTGCAGTATTACATCAACTCCCTGAAACTCGAGTGCGGCGGCCGGGTCTGCATCGGCGTGCTGCGCAATGGCATTTTCGAGGAGATCGGCGCGTCGGTCGAGGACACCGAGGGCTTGGTCGACTACGCCCGCTCGGTCGAGGGCGTGGAGATCGGCGTGCTCATCGAGGAGCGCCCCGGCATCATCAAGGCCAGCCTGCGCGCCAAGCACGGCGGCCTGCGCATGGACACCCTCGCGGCTCAGTTCCAGGGCGGCGGGCATGCGAGCGCGGCGGGGCTGAATTGCCCGGCCACCCTCGGCGAATTCTATCCCAAACTGCTCGCGGCGCTCAACGCGCGCCTGGCCGAAACAGACGCGAAGCCGCAATGAGTCTCCAGCCGCCGAAGGAAATGGAGGGCGTGCTCCTCGTGGACAAGCCCAAGGGTCTGACGTCGCACGACGTGGTCTACCGCTTGCGGCGCAAGCTGCAGATGAAAAAGATCGGCCACGCCGGCACGCTCGACCCGATGGCTACCGGCGTGCTCGTGATGCTCATCGGCAAGGCGACCCGCATTTCCCAATACCTGATGAGCGTGGACAAGATTTACGAGGGCGAGGCGACGCTCGGCGTCGTCACCGACTCGCAGGACGCCGAGGGCGAGATCATGGAGACGCGCCCGGTGCCGGAGCTGACCGAGGCGCAGGTGCGCGAGGTCATGAAAACCTTCCTCGGCGACCAATACCAGACGCCCCCGATGCACTCGGCCATCAAGATCGGCGGCGTGAAGCTCTACCAGCTGGCGCGGCAGGGCCAGGAAGTGGAGCGCGAGCCCCGGTTCATCCGCGTGGTGTCGTTCGACCTGCTGTCGTTCGCGCTGCCGAAGCTCACCTTTGACCTGCATTGCACCAAGGGCACCTACGTGCGCACCGTCGCGCACGACCTCGGGCAGAAGCTCGGCTGCGGCGCCCACCTGTCGGCGTTGCGCCGCACGGGCAGCGGCCAGTTCAAGATCGCCCAGTGCCTGCCGCTGGACGAGATCGAGAAACTCTCCCTCCCCGAAATCGAAAAGCGCCTGATCCCCGTCTACGAGGCGGCGCCCCGCGTGGCGCAGTGAGCGCGTTGCTCCAGTTCGACGGCCTCGAGCGGGCGATGCTGCCGGCGAAGCCGCTGCACCTGGCCATCGGCATGTTCGACGGCGTGCATCTCGGGCACCAGTCGGTGATCGAGTCCGCCATCCACTCGGCCCGCCGTAGCGGCGGCCTGGCGGGCGTGCTGACGTTCTGGCCGCACCCGAGCGTGCTCTTTCGTCCGGAGCAACCCGTGCCGCAGCTGCTGCCGCCGGCGATGAAACGCCGCGTGCTCGGCGGGCTGGGGATTGATTTCCTCGTCGAGCAGGACTTCACGCGCGAGTTTGCCGGGATCGATGCCCGTGAGTTCGTGGCCTTTCTTCGGCGCTGCCTGCCGCAGCTGGCGGCGGTGTATGTCGGCGAGAACTGGCGCTTCGGGCGCGAGCGGGCCGGCGATGTCACGATGCTGGTCGAGGAAGCGCGCAAGGTGGGCCTCGCGGTCTTCAGCGCGCCGCGCCTCAATCACAACGGCGCGCCGATCAGCAGCTCGCGCATCCGGGAGCTGCTGGCGGCCGGGGCGGTCGCCGAGGCCAACGCGCTGCTGGGTTATTCCTATTTTGCGGAAGGCGTGGTGCAGCGGGGCAAGCAGCTCGGCCGCACGATCGGTTTTCCGACGCTCAACGTGCCTTGGGAACCGGAGCTGAAGCCCGCCTACGGGGTGTATGCCGTCGAGGTTTTGACCGCGCAGAAGCAGCCCCTGAAGGGCGTGGCCAACTACGGCCTGCGGCCGACGGTGGAGCAGACGACCCGGCCGCTGCTGGAAGTCCACCTGCTGGAGACTTCGTCGCTCACTTATGGCGACAAACTGACAGTCAGCTGGCTTCATTTCCTCCGGCCGGAGAGCAAGTTCGGCAGCATGGAGGAGTTGCGATTGCAGATCGAAAAGGACCGTCAGAGTGCCCTTAAATTCTTCCAGTAATGAGCTGCCGGATCATTACCAAAGCACGCTTGACAGCCTGCAAACGATTCGGCCTCTTAACCGTTTTCCGGGGTGGTAGCTCAGTTGGTTAGAGCGTCTGCCTGTCACGCAGAAGGTCGCGAGTTCGAGTCTCGTCCATCCCGCCAGTTTAAAAAAAGCCGATCCCCCTGTGGTGTCGGCTTTTTCGTTGGGAGGCATCAATTTAAGCCACAGGTCGGCTTAGGCACGGTTAGGCAGGATTAGGCTCGCTCGTGCCTCATTTGGATCTTTTATTGCCACCAGAGTGCCACTGAGATGGCCGTCTGAAAGACACCAACAGCATGAAAATCGGCGGACCATATTTCGACAAATTCAAGCGCGGTCGAC
>JANYAM010000134.1 GCA_025361365.1 Opitutus sp.
CTGGCGCGGGCCACGCAGGAATATTATAGCGGGCGCTACGACGTGAACCACCCGAAGATGCGAGAGATCGCCGACCGAATTGCGGCGTTGGAGAAGAAGTAGGAGCTTTGGAGGGCCCAGCTCCCGCTGGGCCGCGGCTCAGCAGGAGCTGAGCCCTCCAGATTAGCACAAAAAAATCGCCGCACGGTGAAGTGCGGCGACGCGAAGAGGAGATCGGAGCGCGCGGCTTACTTGCTCTGCTTGACGGCCTTCTGGCGGGCGGCGTTGTTCAGGATGCGCTTGCGGAGACGCAGGCTCTTCGGCGTGACCTCGACCAGCTCGTCGGCGGCGATGTATTCGATCGCGCGCTCGAGCGAGAGCTTCGACGCCGGCGTGAGGCCGGTGGCGACGCCCGAACCCTGGGAGCGGAAGTTGGTGAGCTGCTTGGCGCGCACGGCGTTGACGGCGATGTCCTCGTTGCGGGGATTCTCGCCGATGATCATGCCCTCATAGACCTGCTCGCCCGGGTTGACGAAGAGCTTGCCGCGTTCCTGGCACATCACCAGCGCGTAGCCCGTGGTCTCGCCGGCTTCGGTCGCCATGATCGTGCCGGTGATGCGGGTGAGGACTTCGCCGGCAAAGGGGCCGTATTCCTTGAAGAGATGGCTGAGCACGCCGCGGCCGCTGGTGGCGTTGACGACGTCAATTTCCATGCCGATCAGGCCGCGGGTCGTGATGGTCGCCTCGAGCATCGTGGAGTGCGGGAGCTTCTCCATGTTGGTCAGGCGGCCCTTGCGGTTGGCCAGGTTCTGCATGATGGCGCCGACGCACTCGTCGGGCACCTCGATCCAGACGGTCTCGTAGGGCTCCAGACGCTCGCCCTTCTCGCCGGTCTTCTCGATCACGGTCGGGCGGGAGACGAGGAGCTCGAAGCCCTCGCGGCGCATCGTCTCGACGAGCACGGCGACCTGCATGGCGCCGCGGGCCTTGACGTTGAAGATGCCGGCCTTGTCGGAGTCCTCGATGTAGATGGAAACGTTGGTCTTCAGCTCGCGCATCAGGCGCTCGCGCAGCTGGCGGGAGGTGACGAGCTTGCCTTCCTGGCCGACGAGCGGGCCGTCGTTGACGCAGAACTGCATCTCGAGGGTCGGCGGGTCGATCTGGGTGAAGGGGAGGGCGTGGCCGGCCTCGTCGGCGGTCAGCGTGTCACCGATGTCGACATCCTCGAAGCCCGAGATGCCCACGATGTTGCCGGCGACGGCGGTGTCGGTCTCGCGCGTGCCGAGGCCGGTGAACTCAAAGACCTTGGTGATCTTGGCGCGGACGCGCTTGCCGTCGGAGTGGCGGACGACGAACACGGTCTCGCCGATGTTGGCGGTGCCGCCGAGGATCTTGCCGACGGCGATACGGCCGACGTAGTCGCTCCAATCGATGTTGGACACGAGCATGTGGAAGGGCTCGCTCGGTTTGGCGAACGGGGGCGGGACGTGGTCGAGGATGGTCTGGAAGAGGGGCGACATGTCCTTCTTCTCCTCGCCGAGGTGATACATCATGTAGCCGTCGCGGCCCGAGCCGTAGACGACCGGGGCGTCGAACTGCTCCTCGGTGGCGTTGAGCTCCATCAGGAGCTCGAGGACCTTGTCATACATCTTGGCCGGTTCGGCGTTCTCGCGGTCGATCTTGTTGATGACGATGACGACCTTGAGGCCGTGGGCGAGGGCCTTGCGGAGCACGAAGCGCGTCTGCGCCTGGGGCCCGTCGTAGGCGTCGATGACGAGGAGGACGCCGTCGACCATGCGGAGGGCGCGTTCGACCTCGCCGCCGAAGTCGGCGTGGCCGGGGGTGTCGACGATGTTGACCGTCTTGTCCTTCCAGTGGACGGAAGTGTTCTTCGCCTTGATCGTGATGCCCTTTTCCTTCTCGAGGTCCATGGAGTCCATGGCGCGTTCCTCCACCTGCTGGTTGGCGCGGTAGACACCGCCCTCCTTGAGGAGTTTGTCGACGAGCGTGGTTTTGCCGTGGTCGACGTGGGCGATGATGGCGATATTGCGGATGTTCTGGTTCATGTTCGGGCGGACCTGTTTAAAGGGGGAAAACGGTCAAGGTGCGTCCCGGTCCGAAGCTTGGCAAGCAGAACCTTGGGGTGCCCTGCCGGAATGCGTTACGGACATGTAACTTGCTGGTGCCAGAGAGGTAGGGCGCGGACTCCGTCCGCGCCGCGGCCCAGCTGGAGCTGGGCCCTCCACAAAGGTTGGCGCGGAACGCAGTCCACGCCCTACCTGAAAAAAACGGTCAGCGCGCCGGGCAGGGGTGAGGCCAAGGTTCCGGACAACACACATACCCAGCGCGCTGACAAAGTGATCTGCCTCTACTAAAGATAAAGGCCCGGCCACCTTGCGGTGACCGGGCCAAAATCGGAGGTGGGTGCTCGCCACGCACTCTTCTCCATTCGCATCGCATTGGGCGCCTCGCTTTCGCGGGCCGGATGCTTCCCGACGCTACTCAACGCGGCATGCGCTGCTGTCGGTCTCATAGCGGGACCGTCCCGGACTTTTCAGCTCCGGAATCTTTCGAGTGAGGCCTCTGCGCCTGGTTCGGCTCCATCTGCCGATGGGTGGCTCGCCGGACGGGTGTTGGCACGCCTGCAACGTCTGCATTTCGCACCAGCACCTTGCCAGGAGGACGGCCCCGGCTTGTGGCCGGGCGTTGGCCCCCTGTAACGGGTCTGACCTCTTACCTCTCAGGTTGCGTTCGACTTGCGGTTGGGTGACGCGGTTTTACGCGCCGCCCCAAGGAGGAGGTTTTGCGAGCTTTGCCAGACTCGCCCGCTCCCCGCTGCGCCGTGCCCCTTTCGCGCCCCGCCTTTGAGAGCCGGGCCTTTTGGTGGGGTGGACCCACCGGAACACTGCGCTGCGTCCTGGTTATACAGTAGCAACCGAAACCCTCTGGGTAACTGCATCAGTGCAAGGCCCGAAACTGGCCTTGGACCTGACTCGACTCGGACGCGGTTTCTGACTTCGCGCCTCGTCGCACAGCTCCTTTGTCGCAAAACTGGATCGGCTGCGACGCCGTCCAGAGGAACTGGTGATATTTGCCTGCCTGCGGCTCGCGCCGCTGAGGGGAAGGCGTCACCAATTAACGCCCTCCTTTCCCCGGTTGCCCGGGATTATCCCAGTCGCGCTCTCGGCGGGTTTTTCATGCCGCCGCACTGCGACTGTTCTATCAAGGAACGGTGAAAAAATGCGTCCGCCGCGCCGCAATGTCACGGGTTTGTTCCTCCCATCTTGTTCACCGCGCTCGCGCCGGGTCTTTGCATCAGCGGGCGTGAATAACTTGTGCCCAACCGCCGGCTCACCGGTTGTTCACAACTGACGGTTAACAGGATTTCTTTCCGGCTGGTTTGGGTGCCGCTCAGGCGGCGGTTATTCGCCGCCGAGGCAGGGTTTGCGGTTGTCAGCCGGAGCCTGGCACGGATAGCCTGTCTCTTGCGAATTATCCCTCGTATCCGTGCCTGGCCCGGAACTGCTCAGCCTCATGCTGACGATTCTCGTAACGGGCGCGGAGTCCTCAACCCCACCCCCCAATGAAATCTACCCACAAGGTGATCGCGTCAGTCATGGCGCTTCTCGCCGCCTGTCTCTTGCAGGCCGCTGATTCGAAAACCGTCGCTCGTGTCATCAGCATCCAAGACATAACCACTGACGACGCCAGCGGCTATGCGGCTTGGGTAAGCAAAGCCAACGAAGTTGTGAAGGCCAAACTCGGCATTGATACCTATCAGCACGTTTATGTCAGCTCAAGCGATGGCGAACGCACCGGATCGGTGCGCACGGTGACCGCGGCCGAGTCCGTGGCGGCACTGACGAAGAACGCCGCCGCCTTGGAGGACGATCCGGCCATCCGCGAAATCCGCGATCATCTCCGCGGAATCCGCAAGTTCGGGGCGCGGGTGCTCTACCAAGGGGTGCGCTTTGACGGCACGCACAAGAATGCGTATGTTTACACGACCACTGCGATGGTAAGCGACGAGGCCGGCTATCTCAAGGCACTGGATGGGCTCCGCGCGATCTTTGACAGCCACGGTTTCCAAGATGCGAAGATCAACGCCTATCGCGTGCTTGCGGGTCGGACAAACTTCTCGCATCGGGTCACGCTCGCCCTGCCTTCGAACGAACGGCTGGCGGCGCTGTTGGATTTCGTGGCCAGCGATGCCGCGATGGCTGAGTGGCTGGCGGGTGCCGCGAAATTCCGCACCGTCGTGACGAATAGCACCGCCCACGACATCACCAAATAGGGATCGGGTGCTTTAAGTGACGAAGGCCCGCGCTAACGCGGGCCTTTTTGTTGCCCGCCCGCGACAGGAAGGGGGTAAGGTCTTGTCCTTGCGAATGCCCTGAAGTTGCTCTGTATCTCGCGCTGCATGCCTGTGCCTCGCGAACTGCCCATCTACGAGCTCGAAGACCGCCTCATCGCGGCTGTCAAGGGGCAGGGCCGGCTCATCGTCCAGGCGCCCACCGGCTCGGGCAAATCAACGCAGGTGCCGCAGATGCTGCTCAACCACGGCCTGCTCGGCGCGGGCGAGGTGGTCGTGCTCCAACCTCGCCGGCTGGCGGCCCGCATGCTGGCCAAGCGCGTGGCCGAGGAGGTCGGCACCAAGCTGGGCGAGATTGTCGGCTACCAGATCCGGCTCGATTCCCGGGTGTCAAAGGCGACGCGTATCCGGTTCGTGACGGAGGGCATTCTGCTCCGGCAGATGTCCTTCGACCCGACACTGCGCGGCATCAACGCCATCATCTTCGACGAATTCCACGAACGCCACCTCTACGGCGACATCTCGCTGGCCCGAGCCCTCCAGATCCAGCAGTCCACCCGGCCCGACCTGAAGCTGGTCGTCATGTCCGCCACGCTCGACGCGGCATTGCTCAAGAACTACCTCGCACCTTGCGAGGTGCTGACCTCGCAGGGCCGCACCTTCCCGGTGCAGATCGAATACCTGCCGAAGACCGTGGATTTCGAACACGACCCGGTCTGGGCCGTGGCCACGCGCGAGTGCGAGCGCGTCGCCGCACAGACGAAGGGCGACATCCTCGTGTTCATGCCCGGGGCCTACGAGATCAGCCGCACGGTGCAGGACGTGCAGGGCTCGCACGCGCTGCGCGGGTTCATCTGTTTCCCGCTGCACGGCGAATTGCCGCCCGAACAACAGGACCGCGCCGTCGCCCGCTATGATACGCGCAAGATCATCGTATCGACCAACGTCGCCGAGACCTCGCTGACCATCGACGGCGTCACAATCGTCGTGGATTGCGGCCTGGCCCGCGTGGCGCGCTACGATGCCCACCGCGGCATCAACACGCTGCTCATCGAGAAGATCAGCATCGCCTCGTCCGACCAGCGCGCCGGCCGCGCCGGTCGCACGGCGCCGGGCGTGTGCGTCCGCCTCTGGACCGAGCGCGAGCATGAGAAACGGCCGCTGCAGGAATTGCCGGAGGTGAAGCGCCTCGACCTGTCCGAGGTCGTCCTGACGCTCAAGGCCGCCGGCATTGACGACATCCATAATTTCCCCTGGTTGGAGAAACCCGAACTAAAGGCGCTGGAGCGCGCGGAGACGCTGCTGACCGATCTCGGAGCCTTGGCCCATGTGGGAGGGACTTCACGTCCCGACGTTCCCGTGAGCGAGTCGGGGTATAAAACCCCTCCCACCAAAATCACCGAGGTCGGCCGGCGCATGCTGAAGTTCCCGATGCATCCGCGCTACGCCCGGATGTTCCTCGCGGCGGAGGAGTATGGCTGCGTCCGGTCCATCGCGTTGATGGCGTCATTAACGCAAGGCCGGAACTTTCTCCTCCGCAACGTCGACAAGCGCACGCAGGAGGCGCGCGATGATCTGTTCGGCGAAGAGCACGAGTCGGATTTCTTCCTGCTGATGCGGGCCTGGCGCTATGCCGACAAGGCCGGCTACAACCCGGACGCCTGCCGTCGGCTGGGCATCCATGTCCAGGGCGTCCGTCAGGTCGGACCGCTGTTTGAACAGTTCCTGGAGATCGCCGCCGCCGAGAAGCTGGACGTGGCCGAGAAACGCATTGATGGCGTGGCAGTGCGGAAGTGCGTGCTCGTCGGCTTCAGCGACCAATTGTCACGGCGACTGGACAAGGGCACGCTCCGTTGCGAACTGGTTCACAAGCGCAAGGGTGTGCTGGCCCGCGAGAGCTGCATCGATGAGGCGCCGCTCTTTGTCGCGGCGGAGATCACCGAGATCGAGAGCCGGGGCGAGGTGAACGTGCTGCTCAACCTCTGCACGGCCATCGAGGAGGCGTGGCTCAAGGAACTTTTCCCCGAAGACTTCGTGGATGCGGGCGGCGTGACCTACGACGAGGCGGCCCGCCGCGTGCAGGCCCGCAAGGAGCGCCGCTTCCGCGATCTCGTGCTGGAATCCAAGCAGACCGCCGAAGAGCCGCCGGAAGGCGAAGCCGCAGTGCTGCTCGCCCGCGAAGTCGCCGCCGGACGCATCGTGCTCACCGAATGGAACGAGGCGGTCGAGCAGTGGATCGTCCGGGTGAACTGCCTAGCCAAGTGGTGGCCGGAGCTGGAGGTGAATCCGATCACCGATGCCGACCGCGCCACGCTGATCGAGCAGATCTGCTACGGTTCCTACGGCGCTCGTGAGTTGAAGGACAAGCCGGTCATGCCGGTGTTGCGCGACTGGCTGCTGGCCGAGCAGCTGGCGGTGTTGGACGACTATCTGCCCGAGCGACTGGTCATGGCCAATGGGCGCAAGGCCCGCCTGACCTACACGAAGGACGGCCCGCCGGTGCTCAGCGCGCGCATCCAGGAACTTTACGGCGTGAACTCCAAGTTCACGCTCGGCCACGGGCGGGTGGCGGTGAAGATCGAGGTGCTCGCGCCCAACCAGCGACCCATCCAGGTCACCGACGACCTTTCAAATTTCTGGCGCGAACAATACCCCAAGATCAAGACCGAGCTGTCGCGTCGCTACCCGCGCCACGAGTGGCGGTGAGCACGCTTTGATTCCGCAGCATGGTTCAAACTCGCCGATCCACTTCGCTTACTGCTTCGGCACGGCTACCTCACTGCCATTGTCCTCCTTGACGAGGAGCGCCAGGCTTCAATCATAAAAGCGAACTTCGGAAATGACGATGCGATCGATAGAGGAGGCCAGACCCTTGCACAGCTCGAACTCTCCTTCTTGATCTTTTCGTGCAATTGGGGGCCGGCCGAAAGCAAATCCCATTGTGGTCCAAATCCTGCGCGATCCCTCAAATAACTCTAACTTGTAGGCGATTCCAATAATATCGTGGTCTTCTGAATTTCTGACCTTAACGACTGCGCGCCACCCGTATTGGTCCGTCATTTCCTTACGCGCCAAGGTGAATTGCAGCTTAGCTGTTCCACTATACTCAATCTTGAGGTCACCGCTTTTTTGTTCCGCCCGGAGGCTGGAGCAAAGGAGCCCCAGACCGAGCGCTAACAGGGTGATGATCGTTCGCTTCATACTATCTGCCGAACGTTCAAGATGAGCCACGGCCGCTCGGGGCCGTTGGCTCTGGCGTCTGGTTAGGCCCCTTGGATTCAGGAAGTAAGTGCGACATTTCTGAGGGGTGTCCTATTCACAACTTAGCACAGAGGAAAGATACTCCATCGCAGCAATGCGAGTCCAGAGGCTGGGCGCGGCGCAGATCGCAGCGGCCCTGAAGCGGCATCGCAGCACCATCTACCGCGAGGTGCGGCGCAATGCGGCCAAGTTTGACGGGGCGTACCGGCCCATGTTCGCGGTGGAGAAGGCCAGCGGTCGACGCCGGCGCACCCGGCACAACCGCTGCTACGGACCGGCGCACTTCGCTCCGATCGAGCGCATGCTCCGCGCGGACTTCAGTCCCGAGCAGATCGTCGGCCGCTTGCGCGTGGAAGGAGTGCGCGTCATGAGCCACGAGACGATCTACCTGCATATCTGGGCGGACAAGGCGCGCGGCGGCTCGCTCTGGCGCCATCTGCGAGGAGCCCGCAAGATCAAGCGCAAGCGCTACGCCGGGCACGACAGTCGCGGCCGGCTGGCGGGCAAGCGCATGATCACGCAGCGCCCCGCGGTCGTCGACCGGCGTGCCCGCTTGGGCGACTGGGAGATCGACACCGTCCACGGCCGCGGCAAGCCCGCCGCGGTCACCGTGGTTGAACGCAAAAGCGGCCTGGTCCGCGTCGGCAAAATCGACCGGGTCGGAGCGCAGGAGACCCTGCGGCGCACGGTCTCCCTTCTGCGCAATGAACGTCATCGCATCCGCACGATCACCGCGGACAACGGTTCGGAGTTTCACATGTACAAGACTCTCGAGCGGCGCCTGCGCGCCACCGTCTACTTCGCCACGCCCCATCATGCCTGGGAGCGCGGCACCAACGAGAACACCAACGGCCTGCTGCGTCAGTACCTGCCCAAAGGCACCAACCTGGCCGCCCTCAGCCAGCCGCAATGCCATGCCTTCGCGGCCAAACTCAACCACCGCCCGCGGCGTCGTCACGGGTTCCTGACTCCTCACGAAGTCTACCATGGCATCACCGGCTTCGACCGCCGCTGGGCCGCTTCCTGCGGCAAGCTCTTCGGCTCCTGTCCTCGGAAGCGGCCCATCGCCTGCTCACAAGAATGGACCTCTACTTTCCGCCATCCGCGCTTCCGCTGGGTCGCACTTCGGACCTGAAACTATTCTCTTTTTTCACTTAGAAGTAAAGGCGAAATCCGAAGAGAAGGAAAAGGAACCAAGTGATAATGATGATCACGCCAATGCTCCTTAGCCAGTAGAGTTGCTTAGCTGCCACGCCTAACTCGTCACTTTCTTCCGTCCATCCATAAGCCTTGATAAACGAGTCGATATCACCTGCAGCACCCCCTTCGCTTTTAATTGTGGCATCTGCGCGAATAAGCCCCTGCTTGATTAAAGATTGAATCTGGCGGAGCAGGAACGGCCCTTCGGTTGCGCCATCTTGGGTGTAGTAGAAGCGCTCTAGTTTATTTGCCATTTTTGTGTTT
>JANYAM010000170.1 GCA_025361365.1 Opitutus sp.
GGGGAGAGCCAGGCGAGGAAACGGGAGCGGACCTGAAGATTCGGACATGTCGTCCGCACTGTGTAGAGAATCGAGGGCATGGTCTTTGTAGGAGCCTGTTTACAGGCGATGAGGACAATCGCTTGCAAGCAAGCTCCTACATGTAGCAAAGCAAACGCCCGCCGAAGGGCGGGCGTCGAAAGAAACAAAACTGATGCGGGCTATTTCGCCGCCGGCAACGCGCCGGGCACGGTGCCGGCCTTGATGAGATACATCTGGTCCGGGTTCAGGTGTTTCTTGATCGCGCCGTTCACCTGCGGGAGCGTGAGCGAGCGGATGACGTCGGGATACTGGTCGAGCCAGCTGACGTCCTTGCCGCGCTGGACGGCGAGCAGCAGGGATTGCGCGAGGCCGTTGGTGGTGGCGAGGCCGACCTTGAAGGAACCTACGAGGTTGTCCTTGCGGCGGTCGAGTTCGTCGGCGGTCACGCCGTCGTTATACCAGAGGCCGAGCTGGCGCTTGGTGGAGGCGATGCCCTTGTCGAGCAGCGCGGGCGCGAAGGTCGCGGTGATCGACCAGTCGCCGTCGGTGAAGGCGTCGTTTTTCAACGAGGAGCCGATGCCGTAGGTAAGGCCTTCCTTGTCGCGGACATTGCCCATCAGGCGGCCGGTGAAACCGCTGCCGAGGATGGCGGTGGCGGTGCGCAGCGCGAAATAATCGGGATCACCGTAATGCAGGCCGGTGGCCTGGCCATAGGTGATGCTGACGCTGGTCTTGTCGGCCATGAACACGGTCTGCTCCTTCGCGGCATCGGTCGGCGCGGATTTCGGCGTGGCGACGGGCGGGGTGCCACCGGTCCAGCCCGCGAAGCTCTTGCCGAGTTCGGCTTGCAGCGCGGGGATGTCGAGGTCGCCGGCGGCGACGATGGTGAAATACGCCGGGCCATAGTGCTTCGCATGGAAGGCCTTCACCTGGTCGAGCGTCGCGGCCTGCACGGCGGCGATCTTCTCGTCAGGCGAAGCCTGGCGGTTCGGGTGGCCGCTTGAGTAGACGGCGCGGGTGAACGCGTCCGTGGCGCGGAAGTCGGTGCTCTCCTGCGCGCGCTTGAGGCCGCCGACCGTCTGCTGCTTCAGGCGGTCGAATTCCTCCGCCGTGAACGCGGGCGAGCGCAGCTGCTCGGCGAGGAGCGAGACGATGAGCGGCACGTCCTTGGCCAGGCAGCGGGCGTTGAACTCGGCGGCATTGTCACCGGCGGAGAAGTCGATCGAGGCGCCGACGGACTCGAGCATCTCGGTGATCTGGTCCTTGGTGTGCTTGGTCGTGCCGCGGTCGAGCATGCCGCCGACGAGGCTGGCGATGACGGGATTGTCGGCCGGGTCCTTGGCGTCGCCGGCGGGCAGGGTGCCGCGGAGGTAGACGACGTCCTTCACGCCGGACTTGTAGGCGATGACGTCGATGCCGGCGATCTTGGTGCGGACGGTGCCGGGGGCGATCTGGCCGTGCGTGGCCGTGACGATGGTCCCGAGCGCGGTGAAGAGATAAAACAGGCGTTTCATGGCAGGGAAGGGTTGGGAGTTATTTCGCGGCGGGTTTGGGGGCGGCGGCCTTGGCGGCGCCGGGCGCGAGCGGAAGGAACCAGCCGGTCGTGCTCTGGTCGCCGTTGAAGTATTTGTTGGCCATGCTCTGCACCGAGGCGGGCGTGACCTTCTTGAACTTGTCGCCGATGAGCACGAAGTTCTGCCAGTCGCCGGTGGCGATGTGCTCGTTGAGCTGGCCGGCGATGGCAAAGGAGCCGTCGCGCTGGAACGACATGTCGGTGATCTGCTTGGCGACCGCCGCGGCGACTTCCTCCTGGGTGACGCCGTCCTTCTTCAGTTTCTCCACCTCCTCGAGCACGACCTTCTCGACCTGGTCGTGGGTCGCACCCGGCGCCATCAGGGCGAACAGGATGGTAAGCGACGGGTCGCGGAAATAGCCGGGGAAACCAAAGACATTTGTCGCGAGACCCTTGTCGACCAGCGCGCGGTAAAGGCGGCTGTTGTTACCGTCGGTCAGGATGTCGGAGAGGATCTGAACGGACGCCCAGTCATCGTGGAGGCCGGACGGACTCTTGTAGCCGACGGCGACGACGCCGAGCTGGCCGGCACGCTTGACTGTGACGCGGCGCGGGCCGGTCTGCTCCGGCTCCTCGGTATACATCTCCGGGATCGGGTGCGGCGCCTTCGGGTAGATGCCGTAGAATTTTTTGATGTAGCCGAGGCCCTCCTCGGGCTTGAAGTCGCCGATGAGGGTGACGGTGGCGTTGTCCGGCCAGTAGAAGGTGTCGTAGAACGCGCGGAGCTTCTCGATGGAAACCTTCTCGATGTCGCTGCGGTGGCCGATGGTGGAGTGATGGTAGGGATGGGCGACAAACGCGGCCTGGTAGATTTCCTTGATCAAGGCCGAGGTCGGGGAGTTTTCGCCGCGCTCGAATTCATTGCGGACGACGGTCATCTCCGGCTTGCGGTCGTTGTCGTCGAGCTTGAGGTTGCGCATGCGGTCGGCCTCCATCTCGACGACCATGGCGAGGTGCTCGCTGCCGAGGGTCTCGTAATAGTTGGTGCGGTCGAGATAGGTGGTGGCGTTGTATTGGGCGCCGGTGCGCTCGAGGAGCTGGTCGACGTTGTTGCCCTTGGCGCGGTCGCGGTTGGTCGTGCCCTTGAACATCAGGTGCTCGAGCAGGTGGGTCGAGCCGGTGGAGCCGGTGACCTCGTTGCGGGAGCCGACGCGGTAGGTCACCATGAAGGTGATGACCGGGGCGGAGTGGTCCGGCATGAGCAGGACCTGGAGGCCGTTGGCCTCGAGGCGGTATTCATCGAAACCACCGAGGGACTTGACGTAGCTGAAGCCCTCGACCGACGCGGGCGCTGCGGACAGCGCGGCGGTCGAAACGAGGAGCAGGCAGGACGCGAGGAGACGTTTCATCATAAGCATGGGGGAGGAGTTGTGAGCCTAGTGGCCGGCCACCCGCCTGCAACAAGACAAAAGCGACCGGGCGCCAAGAAATTGGGCCGTGGCGGCCGCCGATCATTCACGCCTTGCCCACCCGGCGGACGGCGGCAGTATCCCGGTCTGTCATGAGTGCCTCCGGCCAGTCGGTGTTTCTCAGCTACGCTCGCGAGGACCTGGCGGCGGCCCGGCGCCTGGCTGACGCCTTGAGTGCGTTTGAGGTCGAGGTATGGTTTGACGAGGGTGGACTGGAGGGTGGCGATGCCTGGGATCAAAAGATTCGCCGGCAAATCAAGGAATGTTCGCTATTCATCCCGATC
>JANYAM010000192.1 GCA_025361365.1 Opitutus sp.
CGCCGACCTGCACAACTGGGTCGCGGCGCGCTGGGTTTCGTTGGAGCAGGCCGGGCCGGCCGCTACTGCGGCTGCACCGCGCAGTCCGGGGGCGGACGCAGACCGCACGAATGTGCTGCGGTTGCTCGAGCGCATCGACCAGGATTGGGTGAAGGGCGTGCTCGAGGCTTCGCTGCACCATCGCGCCTGGCTGGAACTCGGCCTCGATTGGCGGGAGGACGCCGTGCAGCATCCGTGGGACCGCATTGTCGTCGCGGCCAACCGCCCGATCCAGACGCTGGACAAGGAGGACAGCATCACCGGCGTCTTTGATGCGGCGCAGCACACGCTGCTAGTGCTGGGCGAGCCCGGGGCGGGCAAGACGACGACGGCGCTCGAGCTGACCCGGGACTTGATTCAGCGCGCGCGGACCGACGCCACCCAGCCGGCGCCGGTCGTGCTCGCCCTTTCAACCTGGCGCGGCCAGCACAAGGACTTGATCGAGTGGCTGGTGGCGGAACTCGGGCTGCGTTACCAGGTGCCCAAGCGCGTGGCGCGCGGCTGGCTGGAGGAGGGACGGCTCGTGCTTATCCTCGACGGCCTCGACGAGGTAGTGGCGGAGCGGCGCGCGGCCTGCGTGGCGGCCATCAATGCCTTCGTCGAGGCGCATCCCCCGCCGGGCCTGGCCGTGACCTGTCGCGTGGCGGAATACGATGCGTTGACGACCAAGCTGCGGCTGCGCTCCGCCATCTGCCTGCAGCCGCTGACGCCGGCGCAAATCGACCGGTATTTTCAGGCAGCGGGCCCGAGCCTCGAACCTCTGCGGCACGCGCTGCGCGATGATGCCGGCCTGCGGGACCTGGCCCGAAGCCCGCTCATGCTCAGTGTCATGACGATGGCGTGGCGCGATGCGCCGGCGGGCACGACGGCCCCCTTTGCCGCGGTGCAGAGCCCGGAGGAGCTACGCCGCCACCTGTTTGATGCCTATGTGCAGGCGGCGATGCGCCGGCGGGGCAAGGCGAGCGGGGCTTACACCCCGCCGCAGACCGTCAGCTGGCTCTCATGGCTGGCGCGCCGGATGAAGGAACACGGCCAAACCCTGTTCGCGGTCGAACAATTGCAACCGGGCTGGCTCGCGGGCGCCAGGAGCCAGCTGAGTTATTTCTTCATCACGCGTTTGCTGGGTTCCGTTTCACTTGCCGTGCCGGTTTTGCTTTGGAAGACCGCGCCGGTCAATCGCCTGGCCTGTGCCGTTCTCAGCGTCCTGGTCGGACTGGTTTACGCGGCGATCGATTTTAGCTTCCTGCGCCAGCCGGTCTCCGTCGGTGATGCCGGATCCCGGCGGTTTTGGGTCACGCTGGCGGCGACCTTGGGCATCGGGGTCGTCTGGGTGAGCGCGACGCTCGCGATATTGAAGGTGCAGGGCGACCCGGCAATCGGTTACGGTTTGATTTACCTGATCATGGCCGCATTCGCCTTTTGCGTGCCGGTTGATGTGCGGACACTCGATATCAAGCCGAGTGACACGATGCGCTGGTCGTGGTGGCTGGCCCTGGAGCGGTTCGGGGTAGCGTTGGCGGGGCTCAACCTGCTGCTGTTTCTCGCCTTTGGCGTCGGCATCGTGGTCGTGCTCTTCGGTGAGGGCTGGGCCGCCGCCGCCCGGATGCTGGGCGATCGCTGGTATATCGCCGGCCTGCTCGTCGGCGCGATCCTGGGGACGGAGGCCTGCCGCCGGGCCTGGCCGCGAGGCCGGTTTTTCGCGGTCGCGCTGTTTTGCGCGGCCATGGCGCTGGGCGGCCAGCTGGGAGCCTTGGCCGGGCATTGGGACTATTCGGCGTTTGTCGCCGTCGTGCTGGAATTTTGCGTGGCCGCGTTTGTCGGCGTTTTCGGGGGATTTGTCTCGGGGATGATCGATCCGACCCGGGCGCGGAGGTCCGGCATCTGGTTCTGGTTGCGCGTGCCGCTGCTGGCCTTTGTCGTGGTGGGGCTGCTGATGATCGTTCCCGGCGTGGTCAGCCTGCTGGTCGACACCGGCCAATTCCAGCGCGGTGCACTGCTCAAATCCGCGACGGGCTGGACCACGGCGGGGATCGCGGCCGGGCTCGTCGCATTTTTCCGGTTTGGCGGCTTTAACGGATTGCAACATGGCGTCCTGCGCTGGCTGCTGGTGCGCAGTCGTAGTCTGCCGCCTCAGGCCGACCAGTTCTTCGATCAGGCGGTGCGGCTGAACCTCCTGCAGCGAGTCGGCTTCGGTTACCGCTTTATCCACGCTCTGCTGCTCGATCATTTTGCGGCGATGCAGCCGAGTCTCGACTCGACGCGGTCGCCCGTGGCAAAAGAATGACCCCATGTCCTGGATTTGGCTCATCGTGGCAGGGATTCTCGAGGTGGCCTGGGCCATCGGGCTCAAATACGCCGACGGCTTCACCAAGCTCTGGCCGAGCGTGGCCACGGTGCTCTTGATGCTGGCAAGTTTCTGGTGCCTCGCCCAGGCGGTGCGCGGGCTGCCGCTCGGGACCAGCTACGCCATCTGG
>JANYAM010000196.1 GCA_025361365.1 Opitutus sp.
CGACGCCGTCATCCCGCTCGTCGCCATCGCCAACCCGGCGCAATACGTCAAGGATCCGCTCCGCGTCTTCGAACTCGATTTCGAGTCCAACCTCGCCGTCGTCCGCCAGTGCGCGAAATACAAGAAGCGCATCATCTTTCCATCCACCTCCGAGGTCTACGGCATGTCGCCCGACCGCGAGCTGAACGAGGCGTCGACCAACATGGTCTACGGCCCGATCGACAAGCAGCGCTGGATCTACGCCTGCTCGAAGCAGCTGCTCGACCGCGTCATCTACGCCTACGGCGTGCGCGACAACATCGACTACACGCTCTTCCGCCCGTTCAACTGGATCGGGCCGAAGCTCGACAACGTCTTCGAGCAGAAGGAGGGCAGCTCGCGCCTCTTCACCCAGTTCATCTCGAACGTCATCTTCCAGAAGCCCATCCAACTCGTCGACGGCGGCAAGCAGAGCCGCTCGTTCACCTTCATCGACGACGGCATCGACGCACTGCTGCGCATCATAGAAAACAAGAATGGCAAGGCTTCGCGCCAGATCTTCAACCTCGGCAACCCGAAGAACGACGTGAGCGTCGAGCAGCTGGCGAAGTTCATAATCGCCGCCTTCAAGCACTACCCGGAATACAAGGAGCACGCCGCCAACGCCCGGGTTGTGAAGGTTTCCTCCGGCAAGTATTTCGGCAAATATTATCAGGATATCCAGAAACGCGTGCCCTCCATCGCTCACGCGAAGAAGCAGCTCGGCTGGACGCCCAAGGTCGACCTGAAGACGGCCATCCGGCTCACCCTGGACTATCATCTCGCGCATAAGGACTATTCGCTCGAGTAAGCGAGCGCCGTCTTTCATGTCGCTCCGCCTGGCCCTCAAGATCGACGTCGACACCGACCGCGGGACGCGGGTCGGCGTGCCGAATCTCGTGGCCGACCTGCGCGCCGCAGGACTGCCGGCGACGTTTCTCTTTTCGCTCGGGCCGGATCAGACTGGCCGCGCTATCACGCGCGTCTTCCGGCCGGGCTTCCTGAAAAAAGTCGGCCGCACCAGCATCGTCGAGCTCTACGGCGTGCGCACGCTGCTCAACGGCACGCTGCTGCCCGCGCCGCACATCGGCCGGCGTAACGAGGCGGTGATCCGCGCCGTGCGCGACGCCGGTTTCGAGGTCGGCATCCACTGCAACAGCCATTACCGCTGGCAGGACTACGTCCACACGATGGGCGCGGCGGCCGTGGAGGCGGAGTTCGCGGCGGCGCGCGCGGAGTTCCGCCGCATCTTCGGCACCGAGGCCGTGACGGCTGGCGCCCCGGGCTGGCAGGCCAATGCCGACAGCCGCGCCACCTATGACCGCGCCGGCTTGCTCTATGCCAGCGACACCCGCGGCCAGTCGCCTCACTTCATCCGCATCGGCGGCCGCACCTTTGCCACGCTGGAAATCCCCTCGACCCTGCCCACCCTCGACGAGCTGATGGGCCGGCCCGAATATCCGGACGACCGGATCGTGCCGCACCTGATTTCCCTCCTCCGGCCGGATGCGCTGAATGTCTTCACGCTGCATGCCGAGATTGAGGGCATGGGCCGCCACGGGATTTTCCAGCAATTGCTCACCGCAATCAAAACCACCGGCGTAGCAGTGGTGTCGCTCGAAGCAGCCGCGCGCCAGTTGCTGGCACAACGCGAAAGCATTCCCGTCTGCGAACTCGGGCAGGCCGAGATCGACGGCCGCTCCGGGCTGCTGGCCGTGCAGGGGCCGGTGATGCCTTGATGGAGGTGGGATGCCCTCACCCCGCACGCCTCCGCGGGGTGAGGGCACCCCGCCTCCAAGAAAACTACGCCCGGTCGACCTTGTAGAACATCCAGAAGCCCAGCGCCTGGAAGCCAAGGTTCGGCAGCCACATCAACAGGTCGGGCCGCAGTGCCGGGTGGCCATCCACCCAGCCGACCATGATGGTCCCGAAGTAATAGGTCATGGCCAGCACCAGGGCCAGGCCGAGGTTGGCCGAGGTTTCCTTGCGCGAGATCCGGATGCCGAGCGGAATCGCGATGAGCGAAAACGACAGCACGGAAAACGCCGTGGCGAACTTCTCCTGGATGGTGATCTGGACGCGCATCAGTTGCCGGGCGCGATCGGCGGCCGGCACCGCCGGGTCGGGCTGCTTCAGCCGCCGCCACTCCCCGATCAGCTGGGTGAAGGTCAGCCACTTGGACTTCACGTTGATCTTCTGCCGGCCGGTCAGCTTGCCCAGCGACAAATCGAAGGTGGCGTGGTCGGTGGCCCCGCCGCTGCGGACCTTCGCCGGGTCCTCCGGATCCTTGCGGTCATGGGTGTCCGCCTGCAGGTAGTCGAGGCTGAGCACCAGCTTGCTATTGGCCTCGTCAAAGCGGATCCAGCCCGTGGCGGCCCGGCCGGAGTTCACCACCCGCTTCTGCTTGTCGAGGTCCCAGATCCAGATGTCCTTGAGCAGATCCCCCTGCTTGTCGCCGACGTAGATGACCCGGTCGGGAAAATCCCGGATGAAGGTCTTGGGGATGATGAAGCTAAGCGGGTTCTGGCCCACGGTCTGCGCCAGCAGGGTCTCATAGGCCACCTTGGCCCGGGGCATAAACTCGAAATTGATCGCAAGCGTGGCCACCACCCCCAGCAGCGCGGAGAAAAGAATGGGCGCGGAAAGCCAGGCCACGCTCAACCCGGAAGCCCGCAGCGCCGTGATCTCCCGGTCCGAGGACATGCGGCCCAGCACCAGCAGCACGCCCGTCAGCATGCCCATGGGCAGCGCATAAGAAAACATGACCGGCACCATCAACGAGATCAGGTAAACCATCGTTTCCAAGCTCAGCTGCCCCGCGACGATGTGCGGCATTAGATCATTCACAGCATTGCCGAGCATCAGAACAAAGGTGAACAGCCCCACGGCGGCGGCGCACGTCGTGACGACGCTGGCGAAAATATGCCGGTGGATGAGGTTCATCAGATTGGTTGAAAGTTGACGGTTGAGGGTTGAGAGTCCGACCGCAACGCCGACTTTTCGGTCCGAACTTTCCTCTCTTCCCTCCTGCTGCCCCCTTTCCGGCCTCCATGCGCTACACGCCCGCCCTGCCGACAATCTACGGCGAAACCCTCGACTCGCTCACCGCGCTCTTGAAGGAGCACGGCCACCCGGCCTTCCGCGCCCGGCAGGTCCTGACCTGGCTCTACAAGAAGCGCGTCAAGACCTGGGAGGAGATGACCGACCTCTCCCGCCCGTTCCGCGCCTGGCTGGCCGCGACCTTCGAGCTCGAACCGACCAAATTCGTCCTGACCAAGCAATCCGAGGACGTCACCGACAAGCTCCTCCTTGAACTCGGCGACAAGTCCCTCATCGAGACCGTCATCATCCGCGCGCCGCAGCTCGGCGTCGGCCAGGAGAACTCCCGCAAGACGATCTGCATCTCCACCCAGGTCGGCTGCGCGATGGGCTGCAAGTTCTGTGCCTCCGGCCTCGAGGGCCTCAAGCGCAACCTCTCTGCGGGCGAGATCGTCCACCAGCTCATCCAGGTCTGCCGGCAAGAGGACGACCGCACCCCGCGCGCCCACGCCGAGCTCGTCTCCTTCGACAACCTCGTCGTCATGGGCATGGGCGAACCGCTGCACAACTACGACGCCATCATCCGCGCCCTCACCATCCTCAACGCCGAGTGGGGCCTCGGCTTCGGCGCGCGCCGCATCACCCTCTCCACTTCC
>JANYAM010000251.1 GCA_025361365.1 Opitutus sp.
AGCGCAGGCCGGCGCCGGACGGCCCGGCTGCGACCTGGCCAAGGGGAAGCAAAAGCAGCAACCAGCGGAGCGGGGTCATACGCGCAACTTTTCTACTAGGCGGCAGCAAGGTAAGCGCGGTGAAGCTTGTATGCTTAAACCGCCTGGAGGGTCCGCCCGGGATTCCAAATGCCCTCGACCATGACGGTGTGCGCCTGGGCGGGCAGGCCGCGCTCGTTGCGCTCGAGCATGCTGATGAGCGTGTCCATCCCCGTCGCGCCGATGAGCGCGCCGTTCTGCCAGATGCCGCTCAGAGCGTGCCCCTGCTTCGGGCAGGCCAGCGCGGCCAGGCCAACGTCGTTGGGCACGCGCCAGCCGAGGCGCTTGAGGTGGGGTTGCAGCACGTCGGCGGACGGCGAGACGATGACGTCGGGCTGTTCGCGCTTGAGCCACGCGGCCACCGGGTCGAGCTGGTCCCAGTTTTCGAGGAGCAGGGGTTGGACGGGCTTGAGCCCCGCCAGCAGGTGACGCCCGACCGCGATGCCGCCGTCCCAGCGGCCGTGAAACCGCTCGAGGTGGCTGCGCAACGCCACCAGGCCGGGCCGGCGGTAGCCGAGCTTGTGGCACTCGCGCACCACCTGCAGGGAGGAGAAGTAGTGGTCGTTGCACACCGTGGTGATGGTCAGGGCGGGCAGCGGCACGCCGAGGCGGACGGAGGCGAAGTGTTCCCACCGCAGCGCCGGAGTCGGCGCGCCATAGGCAAGCGGCCCGAGCAGCAGCCCGTGGATGCCGCGCGCATGCAGCATCCCGCTGAAGCGCTCCGGCGACATGCCGTCCTGATGCAGCCAGAACTCCTGGGTGCGGTAGCCGCGCAGGGCCGCGCGCTCCACCGCACCCTCGAGCATCAGGCGCACCGTCGGCGGGGCGGTCTTGCGCCACGCCGCGGGATCGTCGAGGCCGTTGACCAGCGCGATCACGGGCATCTCGCGGTGGGCCCGGCCCTGCCGGCGGATGCGCATCAGCGCCGAGACATAGGGATTGGGGCGGTAGCCGAGGCGCTCGGCCACCGCCTGGATGCGGGTGCGGGTCGCGGGCGGGATGCGCGGGTTGTTCGCCAGGCACATCGAGACGGTGGCCTGGGTCACGCCCGCCTGCGCCGCGATGGTCTTCATCGTCACGAGGCTGCTCATGGGGTATTTAACGGTATAAGTATCTGGGCGCTTCTGTCGCGCGCCGCCAAGCTAATAATCATCACACCCTGCCGGACCGGGGTAACCTACCCCGGTCCACACCCCAACCCCAACCCTACCTATGACCGCTATGAACCGCCGGCCGGCCGGCTTGTTCGCATGGTGCCTGATGCTCAGCGCCGTCACCGCACTCGCCCAGACCACCCCGCCCAAGAAGGAAGACGTCATCGAACTCTCCCCCTTCGAGGTCAAAGCCGAGACTAACCGCGGCTACATCGCCGCGGAAACCATGACCGGCACGCGGGTCGCCACGCAGATCAAGGATCTGCCCTACACGGTGAACGTCCTTACCAGCGAGTTCTTCGAGGACTTCGGCATGTTCCAGCTGGATGACACGCTGACGCAGGTCGGCGGCCTCACCAGCCTCGACATCGGCGGCGGCTTCAACCTCCGCGGCTTCAGCTCCACCTCCCAGCTGCGCGACGGCTTCTACCGGCTCGGCCGCTACGGCCAGACCAATGTCGACCGCGTGGAGATCATCAAGGGCCCGAACGCCGGCATCTACGGCCGCACCTCGCCCGGCGGCATGGTCAACATGATCTCGAAAGGCCCGCGGAAGGAGGAGTCGGAGAAACTCACCCTCCGCTACGGCAGCTTCGACACCAGCCAGGGCACGCTCGAGGCGACCGGCACGGTCGGCTCGCCGCACACCTACTACATTCTCATCGGCAGCCAGTTCAACCGCGGGTTCGCCGACATGGACTGGTTCCACATCCGCGAGAACCAGGGTTTCCTCGCGGTGAAACACGACTTCGACAACGGCGGCCACCTGCTGGTCTCCGCAGAGTATTTCATGCAATACCGCAACGCCCCGATGTCCGCCGCCCCGATCATCACGGACCAGAAGAACACCGCGGTGAACACGGACGACGAGGTAATCGGCTACGCCAAGAATCTCGTCAAATCCAACGCCTTCGGCCCGAACAGTGCGCTCAACCGCGCCTCCCAGACCGGCTACCTCTCCTACGACAAGAAACTGTCCGACGTGATCAGCATCCGCCTCGGCGGCCAGGTCTTCCAGGCGCGGCGCTGGGACTACAACCAGAACACCGGGTTCGGGGCCATCACGATCAACAGCACCACGGCGCCGAACAACCTCACTTCCACCCGCGGCGCGACGCCCAACCGCGGCCTGATCTTCGAGAGCGGCGGCGGCGTCCAGCTCGACACCGTGGCCAACTACCGCCTGTTCAACGGGGCGGCGACCAACAAGACCCTCGTGACCCTCGACGGCAATGACTACTACCGCTACGATCCGACGCGCAACAGCGGCGCGACCGACGCGATCACGGCCTGGACGACCGCTGGCTCCGGCCGCGTGGTCAGCCTGAACCCCGACTACACGCCCACCGCTCCGCTCACCTACTTCACCTCCAGCCTGGCCGATGGCGGCCAGGGTGCTCTCACCCGCTACACCCGGCGCCGCGCGACGGTTTACGGCGGCCTGTTCCGTCAGGAAACCCACTGGCTCAACGACAGCCTGCTGACCTATTTCGGCCTGCGCTACGACCATGTGCAGTTCAGCGAACGGGACTACCTCGCCACGTTCAATGGCGTCACCGGCACCCTGGCCGCCCCGAACCTCGCGAAGCGCACCGTCACCCAGTCAAAGCCGAACATCGGCGCGCTCTACAAGGTGAAGGAAAACTTCCGCATCTACGCCAACTACAGCGAGAGCTACTTCATCAACCAGACGGACAATCCCTCCGACATCGCCAACCCGCTCTACAAGCCCGAGACCGCGAAGGGCATGGACTACGGTATCAAGGGCTCCCTGCTCAACGACCGCATCAACTACACGCTCGGCGCGTATAGCATCCGCCGCTACAACGTGCGCGTGTCCGACGAGGTCGAGAGCCCCGTCGGCTCGGGCAACTTCATCACGGTCACCCAGCCCGACGGCGACCAGAAAGACACCGGCTGGGAGGCCGATGTGAACTGGAACATCAACCGCACCTGGTCCACCGGCTTCAGCTACGGCCACGTGAAGGCCATCTACACCGACTTCGGCTCGGCCCGGCCCGAGGCCGTGGGCCGCAAGGTCCAGAACATCTCGCCCGAGAACGGCGGCGCCTGGCTCAAGTTCAGCGGCTCCGAGGGCATGCTGAAGGGCTTCTCGGCTAATGTCGGCGTGACCCACGTATCGGAGACCAACACCGAGGCGCCGGACGCCGGCGACACCATCGCCTTTGTCGCGGGCGTGCCCACGGTGACGCGCACCACGAACCAGTGGAAGCTGACCGTCCCGGCCTTCACGCTCTGGAATGTCGGCCTCAGCTACCGGTGGAAGCAGAGCAGCCACGCCGACCACACGCTGCGCCTCAACGTAAACAACGTCTTCGACAAGGATTACCTGAAGGTAAGCAAAAACATCGGCGACCCGCGGGGCATCTACCTGAGCTATACGCTCGGATTCTCCGGCCTGCTCAGCCACTGAGCCGCCCTCACCGCACAAATTGCCGTCCTCACGGGACGGCCGCCCGGATCGCCGGGCGTCAGGGGTGTTAGGTCAGAATAAGGAAGCCGGGCCGCTAGGCCCGGCTTCTTTGCGTCCGCCAAAGAAGCGGGCCGGCCCGA
>JANYAM010000294.1 GCA_025361365.1 Opitutus sp.
CGCGGGCATCCGTGTAATCCGCGGGGAATTATCTCCGATGTTTTCGATTTTCAAAAAGTTCAAGGACGGGCTGACGAAGACCGTCGCCGCCATCGCGGCCAAGACGCACGGGCTCTTCGGCGGACGGAAGATCGACACCGCTTCGCTTGAGCAACTGGAGGAAGCGCTCTACACGGCCGACTTCGGCGTGGAGACCACCACCGAGATCCTCGAGGAAATCAAAACGGCCTACCAGAAGGATCCGGAACTCAAGGGCCAGCAGGCCGCCGCCATCGGGGCCACGGTGCTGCGGCGCGTGCTCGCGGGCAGCGAGGGGAAATTGGAAACTGTGGGAGCGGGTTTATCCCGCGAGACATCGGGGCATAAAGCCCCTCCTACAGTTAAGAATCCGACGGTTATCGCGATGATCGGCGTCAACGGCTCGGGCAAGACGACCACGACGGCCAAGCTCGCGCACCGCTTGAAGGGCGAGGGCCAGACAGTAATCGTCGCGGCGTGTGACACGTTCCGTGCCGCGGCGGTCGAGCAATTGAAGAGTTGGGCCGACCGGCTGAAAATTGAGATCGTGGCCAGCCACACGGGTGCCGATTCCGCGGCGGTGGCGTTCGACGCCTGGCAGGCGGCCAAGGCGCGCGGGCACGACTGGCTGATTGTCGACACCGCCGGCCGGCTGCACACCAAGGGCAATTTGATGGAGGAGCTGGCCAAGATCCGCCGCGTCCTGCAAAAGAACGATCCGGCCGCGCCGCAGCACCGCTGGCTGGTGGTGGACGGCTCGCTCGGGGCCAACTCCATCGAACAGGCGAAGGTATTCCACCAGAGCTTCGGCCTGACCGGGCTCATCGTGACGAAGCTGGACGGCACGAGCCGCGGCGGCGCGATCGTGGGCATCTACCGCCAGCTGAAGATTCCGATTTATTTCATCGGCTTGGGCGAGCAGCCCGACGACCTGCAGCCTTTCTCGGCTGACAACTACGCCCGGGCCGTGTTCGGCTTGGAGGCGTAGGTTTCACCACGGATTATACGGATGAACACGGATCAATCAACGAAGTGTCATTCTGAGCGCAGCGAAGAATCCAGCAGCGCATCCGCGGGCGCATATCGTTCTGAATTCTTCGCTGCGCTCAGAATGACAGTGGTGGGATTGGGATTGCTGGCCGGACTCTTTGTTCACGCCGCGGAGCCGGAGATGCGGCTGAGCCCGAAGAAGGTGCGCGACGAGGTCCGTGCGGTCGTGGAAGCCCAGCTGGCGGCGCTGCGCGCGGGGGATTTCGCGACCGCCTACGATTTCGCCGCGCGCGGCATCAAGCGGCAGTTCGACGCGCGGCTCTTCGCCGCGATGATCCGGCGCGGCTATCCGGCCTTGCTCAAGCCGGACCCGACCGACTTGGGCGTGGTGCGGGACGATGGCGCCGGGACGGCGCAGGTCAGCGTGATCACGACCGACCACCAGAAACGCAGCACCATTTACCGCTACTGGCTGGTGAAGGAGGACGACGTCTGGCGCATCAGCGGCGTGATGCTTGAGCAGCGGCCGCCGCGCGGGGATATCTGAACGAGGATCAGGCCGCTTGCTTGGTCGCGCGGGCGATCCGGCGCTCCACGTCCTCGAGCTGCTCGGCGATCTGGTCCATCATGACATCATCCCAGCGCTCCAGCTGCGCGCGGAGCGCCTTCTTTTGCAGCGCCGCGCGGTATTCTTCCAGCTGGTCGAGCTCCGCCACCGCGTTGCGGGTGCCGCTGACGGTGCCCAGCCATGTGACGAAAAAATGATCACAGTGGCGGCAAAGACGATGATGATGGCGACGGCTTCCATGTTTCAACCCGGACGCTACGCCGCGGGTGGCGCGAGGCAAGTCGACCGGACCGGGCCGGTCGGCTAGGCCGGGAAGCGCGCCGGGAAAAGCGTCAGGCGGGGCGCGGAGCCCATAAATTGTGTCTAAAAAAGCACACCTGAATTTAGGCTTTTTGACCTCTCTAATGCTTGAGCGGCATGTGCTTGAATCCGGGTCCAGTTTTCGTGCCCGATGGCGGGTGCGAGAGGTGACCAAAAGGGCTCGCGTGCGCCTGACTGGCCCGTTGTGCGCGCGCGAGCCCGACCTATTTGGGTAAATTGCCGGGTGTAAATGCAGAAGGCGCGGTTTCCAGCCGCGCCTTCTTCATGTGGGAATAGACGGCTCGGGGTCAGAGCACGTCACCCATGCGACGGCGAACCCACGGCACGAGCGCCAGGAAGACACCGGCCACAACAAAGACCGCGAGCGACTGCTGGCCGAAGAACTTGTCGAGGTGCGATGCATCACCCTCGCCAAACGCGGTGGAGAGCACCCCGGCGAACTTATTGCCGAATGCCGCGCCGAGGAACCAGATGCCCATCATCGCGCCGACCAGGTGCCGCGGCGACAGCTTGGTAAAGGTGCTCAGGCCCACGGGGCTCAGGCACATCTCACCGAGAGTCTGGAGGAAATAGAGCCCGAATAGCCACAGCGGGCTGACGCGACCCTCGACCGCCAGCTTGGCCGCTGGCACCATCAGGGTGAAGGCGCTGGCGAGGAAGACGAGGCCGATGGTAAACTTCATCGGGCTGGACGGCTGGCGGTCGCCGAGCCTGGTCCAGAGGAACGCGAAGACTGGCGCCATCACGACCACGAAGAAGGGATTGGCGGACTGATACCAGGAGGAAGGCACCTCGAAGCCGAGGATGTGCGTGGCGGTGAAACGGTCCGCGAACAGGTTGAGCGAGGTGCCGGCCTGTTCGAACAGCGCCCAGAAGATGAAGGCACCGATGAAGAAGTAGAACACGGCGCCGAGCCGGCGCAGCTCCGGCTGCTTGGAATAGCCGAACCACAACATGATGGTGATGGGTGTCAGGATGAAGAGGTAGCGGATCCAGGTGAAGCCGTCGCGGTCGGACAGCCACACGACGCCCCAGAGGCCGATGGCGCCGAGCAACATGATGGTGGGTTTCTTCCAGGAATCGGCGGTGCGCACCGGCGGCGTGCCAACCTGCTTGAGACCGTCGCCGAACAGGATGAAGATCACCAGCCCCAACACCATGCCGACGCCAGCCGCGGCGAAGCCCCAGTGCCACGAGTGGTCAGGGTTGAAACCCCAGGACGCCAGCATGGCCTTGAACCGGCTGTGCTGCGCGAGGAAGCCGGTAATGATCGGGGCGGTCATCGACCCGAGGTTGATGCCCATGTAGAAGATCGAGAAGCCGGCGTCGCGCCGCGTGTCGCCCGGCCCGTAAAGCTGGCCGACCATCGCGCTGATGTTCGGCTTGAGCAGGCCGGTGCCGATCACCACCAGCAGGAGGCCGAGGTAGAACGTGGCTTCACTCGGGAAAGCCATCGAGAAATGGCCGCAGGCGATGAACACGCCGCCGGCGATCACCGCCATCCGGGCGCCAAGGATGTTGTCGGCGATGCTGCCACCCGGGATGGACATCATGTAGACGGAAAACACGTAGGTGCCGTAGATCAGCGAGGCCTTCTCGACGGTGTAGCCGAACCCGGCGCTCGCGACGGGCAGGGTCATGAACAGCGTGAGCAGGGCCCGCATGCCATAGTAGGAGAAGCGCTCCCACCCCTCGGCGAAGAACAGCGTGAACAAGGGACGCGGATGGCCCAGGAACTCACCGGACGTTGCCGGGGCCCCGGGGACAGGGGATTGATTCATGCGGGCGGATTCGGGCAATGTTTATGACAAAGGGCAAGCCTCCGCCTTCGCCCGGCGAGCTACGGCGCGACGAGTCCGCCTCCGCGCGGTGGACATCCGGCCGGAATCGCCTCAAATCAGCGTCATGCCCGGGGTCACGCATTATTCCTCTCTCGCCGCATGAGTGCCGCACCCAAGTGGTGGCGGCGCGGTCCCGTGGCGCGCACGGTGACCGGGAAAAGTGCGCCGCTGGCCGTGCGCGGCGTGGCGCCGCGGCGCGTGACGGTTTATCTGCCGCCCGGTTATGACCGGGCCCGGCCGCAGCCTTATCCGCTGCTGGTCGCGCTCGATGGCCAGACCATGCCGCAGTGGCGGCTGGCGGAAACGCTCGACGAACTCGTCGTGGCCGGCGCCATCGAGCCGGTCGTGGTGGTGGCGGTGCCGGCTTCGCCGGAGCGCATCGAGGAATACGGCACGGCCGGGCAACTGGACTTTGCCGGCCGCGGGCGGCACGCCCGGGCGTTCCAGGATTTGCTGGTCGGGGAAGTGCTGCCATGGGTGCGGGAAAATTACCACGTGGCGGCGGCCGCGGCCGGCACGGGAATATTCGGGGCGTCCATGGGCGGACTGGGCGCCTTCGATGTCGCCTGGCGGCAGCCGCAGATGTTCGGGTTCGCGGGGATTTTTTCCGGATCGCTGTGGTGGCGTGCCGACAACTCCAGCGTGGCCACGCAACAGGCGAGCCGGATCGCCCACCGCCGCGTGCGCGAAACGGAGATCCGGCCGGAATTGCGCCTGTGGTTCCAGGCCGGCACGCGCGACGAGAACGCGGATCGCGACGGCAACGGCGTCATCGACGCCATCCAAGACACCACCGAGCTGATCGAAGAGCTGGCGGCGCAGGGCTTTCGCCGCGGGACCGATGTCGTCTACCACGAGAGCGCGGGCGGCGAGCACCACGAGAGCACCTGGGCCCGCGCGCTCCCGGAGTTCCTGCGCTGGGCCTTGCCAAGGCAGTAGGGGAAATTTGTAACGTAATACGTTATACCAACGTCCCTTAGGTTATAGACTTTAGATTGGAACGCCAGAGTTTACCTGATCGGCGAGCCAGCCGTGGATGAGTCCCGCGACTTTGGCGGGCTGGGTCCATTCGCGGGAGGCGGCGAAGAGGTGGTCTTCGAGCCGGCGCAAGCTCGGGTAGAGCCGGTTGGTAACGCGGGCTTTCAACAGGCCGCCGAAACGCTCCACCGGATTGAGTTCCGGGCTGTAGGGCGGCAGGGGCAGCAGCCGGAGGTTTTTCGGCAGGCGCGCGTCGTTGGTC
>JANYAM010000032.1 GCA_025361365.1 Opitutus sp.
CCCGTCATCGACTTGGTGGAGCTGATGTTCACCTTGCGGACGTGGTCGCCGAAGATCTTCTTGATGGCGATGGTCTCAAACTTGTCGTTGTAGGGCGTCGAGGTGCCATGCGCGTTGATGTAGTCAACCTGGTGCGGCTCGATGTTCGCATCGCGCATCGCCTTGATCATCGACTGCGCCAGGCCCTTGCCTTCGGGATCGGGCGAAGTGATGTGGTAGGCATCGCACGTGGCCGCGTAGCCGGCCAGTTCGCAATAGATGTGGGCGCCGCGCGCCAGCGCGTGCTCCAGGCTCTCGATCACGAGAATGGCCCCGCCCTCGCCCATGATGAAACCGTCGCGGTTGAGGTCGAAGGGACGGCTGGACTTCTGGGGGTTCTCGTTGTTCGTGCTCATCGCCTTCATCGAGCAGAAACCGGCATAGGCCAGCGGCGTGATCGCGGCCTCGGCGCCGCCGCACACCATCACGTCGGCCTCGCCGCGGCGGATCATGCGGAGTGACTCGCCAATGGCGTGGGTCGCGGTCGAGCAGGCGCTGACGACGCCGAAGTTCGGCCCGCGCGCCCCGAGCTCGATGGCGACGAGCCCGCCGCACATGTTGCTGATGAGGGCGGGAATCATGAAGGGCGACACCTTGCGGGGTCCGCGCTCCAGGAGCACCTTGTGCTGGTTCTCAATGGTCCACATGCCGCCGATGCCGGAGCCGATGATGACGCCGACGCGATCGGCGTCCTCCTTGGTCATGTCGAGCTTGGCGTCGGCGATGGCCTGCTTGGCCGCGCAGAAACCGAAATGCGTGTAGCGGTCGTTGCGGCGGACTTCCTTGGCGTCCATGTGCTGCGCCGGATCCCAGCCGCGCACCTCGGCGCCGATCTGGCAGCTGTAGTCCTTGGCGTCGAAGAGTGTCACCTTGTCGATGCCGCACTTGCCGGCGACAATGTTGGCCCAGAAATCGTTCACGTTGTGGCCCAGGGAGGCGACCACGCCCATGCCGGTGACGACGACGCGTTTGTGTGAAGCGGAATTTTCCATCGTTAAAATCGAGGGTAGAAAATAAAAAAGCGCCCTACCAGACCAGCGCCAGGGCCAGACGGTAGAACGCTTCGGTCAATTGGCCAAAATTATTTCTTACCAGCCTTGTTTTGGATGTAGGCGGTAACGTCACCAACCGTCTGAAGCTTCTCGGCATCGGACTCGGGGATCTCGCCCTTGATCTCGTCCTTGAACTCCTCTTCGAAAGCCATGATCAGCTCGACGGTGTCGAGCGAGTCGGCGCCAAGGTCGTCGAGGAACGACGCCTGCGGAGTGATTTGCTCCTCGTTAACATTCAGTTGGTTAACGATGATTTCTTTGACGCGCTGGTCGATGGTTTTCTGGTCAGCCATGAGTTTGAAATTGGATCTAAAACGTTGGTGAAAGAGGTCACATGACCATGCCGCCGTCAACGGTAAAAACTTGACCGGTGATGTAACCCGCTTCCTCCGAACAGAGAAACGCGGTCATGTGGGCGATATCCGCGGCCTCGCCGAGGCGCTTGAGGGGGATGACGGAGGTGATCTTCTCGGCGGCCTCGGGCGGGAGCGCGGCGGTCATGTCGGTCTTGATGAAGCCCGGGGCGACCGCATTGGAGGTCACACCGCGCGCGGCGAATTCCTTGGCGATAGCCTTGGTGAAGCCGATCAGGCCGGCCTTGGCCGCGCAATAGTTGGCCTGGCCGGCGTTGCCCATGAGGCCCACCACCGAGGTGATGTTCACGATGCGGCCCCAGCGCTTCTGCGTCATCGAGCGGCCAATGTGCTTCGTCCAGTGATAGCAGCTGGTGAGATTGGTGGTGATGACGGCGTTCCAGTCCTCCTCCGACATGCGGAACAGCAGACCGTCCTTGGTGATGCCGGCGTTGTTGACGAGGATGTCGATCTGGCCGAACTCGGCGAGCAGGTCGGCGCTGGCTTTGGCGACCGCGGCGCCGTCCGCCACGTCCACGGCCAAAGCCTTCGCCTTGCCGCCCGCGGCCACAATGGCCGCAGCCGTCGCGCCGCAGCTGTCGGCGGACTTGCTCACGCAGATCACGGTCACGCCGCCCTTGGCCAGCAGTTCCGCGATAGCTTTGCCGATGCCCCGGCCGGCGCCGGTGACGAGGGCCACACGATTGTTGAAGGTCAGACTCATAGGGTGAGCGCTTATGGCACGCGCTCCCGCTAAAGTCGCAAGCGCGAAGTTTCGCGGCAATAAGGTGGGTGTCGATTTCCATATCGACGCCTTCGCCGGTGTTGAAACCGGCGACCACCCGATGCACGTCAATACACGTCGCGCTGGTAGCGCTTGTCCTTCTTCATCTGCTTCACGTAGTCGGCGGCCGCGGCGGGCTCGAGCCCGCCCTGCTGCGCGATGATCTCGTGCAGTGCGAGATCGACATCCTTGGCCATGCGGTGGGCGTCACCGCAAACGTAGAAATACGCGCCACCCTTGAGCCAGGCCCACAACTCCCCGGCGGCCTCGCGCATCCGATCTTGCACATAGACCTTCTTCGCCTGGTCACGGGAGAAAGCCAGGTCGACCCGCGCCACCCGGCCCTCGGCCACGAATTTTTTCCACTCGTCCCCGTAAAGGTAATCCGTGGCGGCGTGCTGGTCGCCGTAGAACAGCCAGTTGTGGCCCGTCGCGTGGGTGGCGACGCGCTCTTGCACGAAGGCCCGGAACGGCGCGATGCCCGTGCCCGGTCCAATCATGATGATATCCTTGGCGCCATCGGCCGGCACGCCGAAGTGGGAGTCGGCCACGAAGATTGGGACCGGCGTCTTCCGCCGTGTGACCCGGTCCGCCAGGAAGGTGGAGCAGACGCCGTAACGCCGCCGCCCGTTGGACTCGTAGCGCACCGGCGCAACTGTGAGATGCACCTGGCCGGGGAACATCTTCGGCGAGGAAGCGATCGAATAGAGCCGCGGCATGAGCCGGCGCAGGTGGTCGATGAATGCCTGCGGGGTCAGCTTCGCTCCGGGAAATTCCTCCAGCAGGTCGATATACTCGCGCTGGCCAAGGAATAACTCCAGGGCCTCCTTGGCCTCCGGCGCCAGCAGTGCGGCCAGCTGCTCCTTCTCCTTCGGGTCGGCGGTCAGGGCCCCGAGGGTCTCGAGGATCTTCTTGGTCGGGCCGGTCAGGGAGACCTTCGTGGTAAGCGCCTCGCGCAGGCTGAGGGCGGCGGTCAGCCGGGCCGGCAGCACCGGCTCGTTGCCCGTGGCCCCGAGCAGCTCGATGACTTCCTCCACCAGCTGTGGCCGGTTCGCGGGATAGATTCCGAGCGAGTCGCCCACCTTGTAGGTCAGGCCGCTGCCCGCGATGTCAATCACCAGGTGCCGCGTGTCCTTGCTCGAGCCGTCCTTGTTGAGCACGCGGTTTTCCAGCACTCTCGCGGCAAAGGGATTGTCCTTCGTGTAGGGGCTGAAAGGCGGAGTCGAGACATGCATGCGCGAGCGGGATTTTACTCCCGGCACGGGCTACCATGGCAAGCCTCCTCTGTGCCGGGGAATCTCGTTGCGCCGTCCTTCGCCGCCGGCCATTCATCCGTTTCACATGGAACCCGTCCGCATCCAGAAACTCATCGCTGAGGCCGGCATCTGCTCGCGCCGCGCGGCCGAGGCGCTGATCGTCGCGGGCGAGGTTTATGTGAACGGCGAAAAGGCCACCCTCGGTCAAAAGGTGGAGCCGGGCACCGACAAGGTCACCGTGCGCGGCAAACCCCTGAAGTCCCACGCGCAGCCAAAACTGGCCCTCGTCATGCACAAGCCGCGCGGCGTGGTCTGCAGCAACAGCGACCCGCACGCCGACCACACCATCTTCGACCTGCTGCCGCGCGAATGGGCCAAGCTCCGCCTCTTCTGCGCCGGCCGCCTCGACAAGGATAGCGAGGGCCTCGTCATCCTCACGTCCGACGGCGACCTTGCGCACAAGCTCATGCACCCGTCCAACCTGGTCGTGAAGCGCTACTACGTGTCGCTCGAGGAACCCTTCCCCGCCGGCCGCCTCCGCCAGCTGTTGCGCGGCGTGGTCATTGACGGCGAGCACCTCAAGGTCGAGAAGGCCAGCCTGGTCAACCCCAAGGCCGACCGCAGCTCGCCTGAGCTCGACGTCCACATGCACCACGGCAAGAAACGCGAGATCCGCCAGCTGTTCACCGCCCTCGGCTTCGAGGTCCGCCGCCTCCGTCGCTACCAGATCGGCGCCCTCCGCCTGAAAGGAATTCCTTTGCGCGGCGTGAAACAACTTTCTACCAAGGAAATCGAATCCCTCTTCGCCATCCCTGCCGCGCATTACCGCGAAATGACCCCCTCCACCTCCGATGAAAACTAAGCTCATCCTCCTCGCTCTCGCCTGCGTCGCCTCGCTCGCGGCCGACACTCTGAAAACCGACACCGCCGTCTTCGTGCAAACCGACCCCAAGTCGCCCGTGCTCGCCCGCCTCAAGGCCGGCAGCACCATCACCGTCGTCGGCGAAGCGCCAGCCGGTTGGCGCCGCGTCGAGGTCAGCGGCCCGTTCGAGGCCTACGCGCAAAGCCGCGACATCACCAAGGGCCTCGAGGTCCGCGAGGGCGGCAGCATCTATGCCGAGCCGCGCAAGGACAGCCAGCTCCTCGCCGTCGCCGCCGCGGGCGACAAGACCGAGGTCATCGGCCTGGCCAAGTCGACCAGCGGCGACTGGTGCCAGGTCCGGCTGGAGAAAAAGCTGCAGGGCTTCATCGCCGTCGGCGAGGCCGCCAACATCGCCGCCGACCCCGCCAAGCCGGCCTTCGCCGTCACCACGGCTCCCGTGCCGACTGGTCCCGTGACCACCCTCGGCCGCCCGGTGCCCGTCGCGTCGAACAATGCCGACACCCCGCGCCTCTTCGCCGGCACGCTCGTGCTCGCCCGTCGTGTGATCCTGAATCCCAACCCGCCCTACGACTACCAAGTGACCGACAGCGGCGGCCGCCGCTTCGCCTACGTCGACACCCGCCGCCTCCTCCTCACCGACAAGATCGAGAACTTCCTCGACCGCGAGATTACCGTCACCGGCACGGTGCGCAACACCGTTGACGGCAAGGACCTCGTGATCGCCGCCGAGTCCATGGCGCTGAAAAAATAAGGCTTTGGTGGAACGCGTTGCCCTCAACGCGTTGTTCACATTCCCGAAGCGCGTTGGGGGCAACGCGCTCCACCTTTCTTTCACTCCATGGAACTGATCGACGGTAACAAAATCGCGGCGGACATCATCGCCGAGCTCAAGACCCAGGTCGCCGCCCTGCCGGGCCGCCCGCCCTGCCTCGCGCTCGTGCGGGTCGGCGAGGACCCGGCATCGGTTTCCTACGTGAAGAAGAAGGAGACCGCCTCCGCCTCCATCGGCATCACCAGCCGCATGATCCTGCCGCCCGTCACCATCACGCAGGAGGAGCTCTTTGCCCTGATCGACGGCCTGAACGCCGACCCCGCCGTGGACGGCATCCTGGTCCAGTCGCCACTGCCGAAACACATCAACGAGGTCGCCGTGTTCCGCCGCATCGCCGCGGGCAAGGACGTCGACGGTTTCCACACGATGAACCTCGGCAAACTCGCGCAGGAAGACGATACCGGCTTCGTCGCCTGCACGCCCGCTGGCATCATGGAACTGCTGCAGCGCTCGGGCGTTTCCCTGGCCGGCAAACATGTCGTGGTCCTCGGCCGCAGCCTGATCGTCGGCAAGCCCGCGGCGCTGCTCGCCCTGCAACGCAAGCCTTGGGCCAATGCCACCGTCACCGTCTGCCATTCGCAGACCGCCAATCTTCCCGCCCTCACCCGCCAGGCCGATGTCCTCATCGCCGCCATCGGCAAACCCGAGTTCGTCACCGCCGACATGGTCAAGCCCGGCGCGGTGGTCATCGATGTCGGCGTCAACCGCGTCGCCGATGCGACCAAAAAGTCCGGCTACCGGCTTACCGGCGACGTCCACTTCCCCACGGTGTCGCCATTGTGCAGCAAGATCACCCCGGTGCCGGGTGGCGTCGGCCCCATGACGGTCGCCATGCTCATGCAGAACACGGTCAAGGCCCGGCGACAGCACACCTAGGGCTTACCGCCTCAAAATAGGGCTTTTCACCTTAACTGAACCTTGCCACTCGGCGGCAAACCCCTTTGCCTCCCTCTCTAACCACGCATGGCCACCCCCAAGATTCTTGTCGTCGATGACCAGCCGATCAACGTCCAGCTGTTGAAACGGAAGCTGGAGCGCGAGGGCATGATTGTGGCCACCTCCTACTCGGGCCGGGAGGCGCTGGACCTGGTCAAAGCCGACAAGCCCGACCTGATCCTGCTCGACGTCATGATGCCCGAGATGGACGGCATCGAGGTCTGCCAGCGCCTGCAGGCCGACAAGGAAACGAAGGCCATCCCCGTCATCTTCATCACCGCCCGCACCTCCAAGGAGGGCAAGATCGAGGGCCTCGGCGTCGGCGCCGTGGACTATATCACGAAGCCTATCGACCTCGACGAGACCCTCGCGCGCGTGCAGACGCAGCTCCGCTTCGTCTCGATCAACCGCGAGCTCGTCGACCTGCAGACCCGCCTCGGCGAGTCTCGCCGCTCCGCCACCATCGGCGCCGTCACGCAGGGCATCGCCCACAACCTGAACAATCTCCTCGGCGTCGTCATCGGCTACGTCGACCTGATCAAGGCCTACCACGAGAAGCCCGAGCTGGTGAAGAAGAACGCCCAGCACCTCGAGGACGCCGTCAACCGCATCGTCGGCATCATCAAGCAGCTCACCGGCCTCGTGGTGAAGAACCGCCCGCCGCTCATCCGCGCCAGCCTCGCCCGCATGATCGACAGCGGCATCCGCCGCTACCAGATCGACTACAAGATCGACCAGCCCATCACCATCGAGCACACCACCGCCGAGGTGCTGATCGACACCAATGTCGAGGTGTTCGAGGACACGCTGGCCAAGCTGCTGATCAACGCCTGGGAAAGCTATCACGACGAGCCCGACGACAAGCGCCCGATCCACATCCGCACGGAAGTCGTCGAGCGCCCCGAGGAGGGTCGCTTCGCCCTTGTGCACATCGAGGACCGCGGCCGCGGCATTGACCCCGAGATCAAAGACCACGCGTTCGAACCCTTCACGAGCACCAAGCACACCGTCGGCGTCGGCATGGGCCTCACGGTCGCGCGCCACTCGATGCGCAACCTCGGCGGCGAGGTCACGCTGACTGACCGCCCCGGCGGCGGCGCCATCTGCACCATCCGCCACCCGCTCGAGCGGAAGAACAAAGACAAGGCCTGAGGTAGGGCGAGTCCGCCGGACGAGCCGTTTCCCATGCCTTCCTCCCGCATAGCGCTCATTGGCGCGGGCAACCTCGCCTCCGCCATCGTCCGCGGGCTGCTCGCGAAAAATGCCTGCACCCCGGGCGACCTGGCCTGCACCAGTAAGACCGGCACAACCGCGCAAAAGCTCGCCGCCGAAACCGGCATCACCTTCGA
>JANYAM010000067.1 GCA_025361365.1 Opitutus sp.
AACTCGTGCCGTCGCCCGATGATGTCTTGAATGTCCCAGCTCATGCTCCGAGGGCCATGGCCCTCGGAGCATGACTTGGAAAGTGTTACCTCCAACCCGGGACACCTGTTACCCACAACCCCGGACGATACAGCCCTCAACGGCCCTCGGGATACGCTGAAAGGGCGGTTGGGGGCAACCGCCCCTACCGGGCCACCGCCGCGTCCTGGCGCCGCAGGAGATACATCGGCGTGGTCTCGAAGTTCTTGGCCGTCGTGAGATGGCCCACGTATTCGGAGGTCACGCCGCTGTCCGGTTCCAGCCGCAGCAGCGCGGCGAAGCCGGTCGTCACGTAAACCTCGCCGGTCGGTGTGCGGGGCTCGATGCGGGCGGCGCGGGTGAGGCCGCGGCCCATCACCATGGGCAGCCGCAGCACCGGATCATACACCGGCACCAGCGGCGCGACGTGGCCACCGAGGCGCAGGCCCATGTCAGCGGGCAGGCCGGCCGCGACGAGGTCGACCGACTGCAGGCGTTCCTGCAGGTCGAGTGCGAGGCGGGCGCCGTTGAGGGCGTTGTCGATCACCACGAACAGGCCGTCGCCCCAGGTGTTGCGCACGACCACATGCTCGCCGTAGCGGTCGAGCACCTCCGCCACCGGTTGCATGACGGTGGCGAGGAAAAGCTTGATGTGCTCGTCGTGCAGCCGGCTGAAGCCCTTGAAGTCGCCGAAGAGCACCGCGCGGATCACCCGCTTGGAGGAGACCGTGATGAACGGCGCCGTCGTGCTCGTGCGCGTCGAGCGGACGGGGATGACCTCCGTCGTTCCGCCGGCGAGCCGCCACTGGTGCATGTCATGCGCGGTCCCGGCCTTGTCGCTCGACTCGTCGCCGTCGAACACGGCGAGCTGCCACGCCCGGGTATCGATGCTCGCCGCGCGGTTCAAGGCCTGGCCCATGGCGATGCGGCCGGCGTAGGAGAACAGGACGTCGTCTCCGTTGTAGGCACTGTCGCTGGCGATCGTGACCGCGGTCGCCGCGCCCAGACAGTGTCGGAAGCGCGCGACCCAGTCGGGGCCGGCGGGCTCCACGCTGATGGCGATGAATTCGTCGATGGCGAAGGGCAGCACGACGTGCAGCTCGACCCCGAGCTCCAACGCGGTTTCGGCGATGATAATGTCGGCCCCGCTGGCCAGCGAGCCGTGCGCGAAACCGACCCGGTTCGCCTGCAGGCGCTCGCGCACCTGTGCGGTCACGGCCGGCTGTTGTTCGTGGGGAAACCGCGAGCGCGCCCCCGGCGGCGCCGTCATGTGCCCGCAAAAATGAATCACCTCGGGCTGGGCCAGCACCTCGAGAATCGGCGCAGGGTCGGCGCCGACCGCGTGGCACAGGAAACGGAGCTGGCGGCGCGTGGTGGCGTGCGCGCCCAGGTCGTCCTGCGCCCCGACGGCCGCGGTCTGCAGCGCGGCGATGGCGCCGTCAGTGTCGCCGAGGACGAGCAGCGCCTCGGCGCGCGTCACCCACGCCCAGTAGTAGTTGCCATCGGCGGGGCCGGTGAGGGCCGCGGTTTCCCGGGCGACGACCTTGAGCACGTCGCGCGCGAGGTCGTGGGCCTGCGCCTGGCGCCCGGCGAGCTGCCAGAGGGTCGCGGCATTGACGCCGGCATACGAACGTCCGAGGCGACGGTAAACATCCTCGTAGGCGGCGGCGGCCACGGCCGCCAGCGGCGGGCGTTCGGACGGGGCGGCCTGCAGCGCGCGGTCCTTGGCGATGCGGGCGGAAAGGGCGGCGATATCCTCGGCGAGCGCCGGGGGCAGCAGGTCGGCGGGGAGGGTGGTCTGGAGGCTGGCCGCCGCGGCCGCCGCGCGCTTCGAGTTGCCGGAACGCGCCAGCGCCAGCACGCGCAGATACTGGATTTCCGCCCGCGCGACGGGGGTGAAGGCGGGTTGAAACTCATGCGTCGCCGCCTCCTCCGCGACATCATAGGCGGCGAGGTATTGGCCCCGCCGAATCAGGCCGCGAATGGCGGCGATCACCTCGGCGCTGCTCATGGCCGTGGTCAGCGCCGGCTTCACTGTGGGGGCGGGAGAGGACATTCGGCCTTACTAAGGTGTTTCAACGGGTGTCAGTGAGGGTTTGGGCTGGCAAGGACTAAGCATAACCGGCATGAACTGCCGGGACTTATGTCGGATCGCACACAACCGGCCGGCGGGATTTTCCTCAGCTACGCACGTGAGGACAAGGATGCGGCGCGCCGCATCGCCGAGGCCTTGCGCACGGTCGGGCTCGAGGTGTGGTTCGATGAGAACGAACTGCGCGGCGGCGACGCGTGGGATGCGCAGATCCGGCAGAAAATCCGCGAGTGCGCGCTGTTCATCCCGATCATCTCCGCGCAGACCCAGGCGCGGGCCGAGGGTTATTTCCGGCGTGAATGGAAACTGGCCGACAACCGGACCGAGGACATGGGTCGCCGCCAGGCGTTCCTCATTCCGGTCTGCATCGACGACACCGATGGCGACGAGGCCGATGTGCCGGACTCCTTCCTCCGCGTGCAATGGACCCGCCTGCCCGGCGCGCTGCCGACGCCGGATTTCGTCGCCCAGGTGAAACGCCTCCTGGAGGCGCCGAAAAAGCCGTCGCTCAAGCCGGACCTGCCGCGCCCGCCGGACATGACGCCGGAATTCCAACAGGCCGCCCGCGCGCAGGTCGCGCCACCCGCCGCGGCGCGGGGCAAACCTGCCGTGCCCGCCTGGGCCTGGGGCGTGGCAGCGGTCGTGATCCTCGCCGGGGCCGCCGGGGCCGTGTTTTTCCGCCAACCCGCCCTGACCGTGCCGCCGCCGCCGGCCCCGGTGGTGGCACCCAAGCCCGCTGCGGCGCCGGTGCCGAGGGTCGCGGACAAGTCCATCGCCGTGCTCCCGTTCACGAACATGAGCGAGGATAAGGACAACGCCTTCTTCACCGACGGCGTCCACGAGGACATCCTGACGAACCTCGCGCTTATCCGCGAACTCCGCGTCGTCTCCCGCACCACCGTCCAGTCGTACCGCGGCACGGCCAAGCCCATGAAGCAGATCGCGCAGGAACTCGGCGTCACCTACATCCTCGAGGGCAGCGTGCGCCGCGTCGGCAACAAGGTGCGCGTCACCGGCCAGCTGATCCACGCCGCCACCGACGAGCACGTGTGGGCGCAGACTTACGACCGCGACCTCACCGACATCTTCGCCATCCAGACCGAGCTGTCGCAGCAGATCGCCGGCGCGCTGAAGGCGGCGCTCTCGCCCGAGGAGAAGATCTTCATTGCACGCAAGCCCACGACCAATGCCGCGGCCTATGATCTGTATCTCCAGGGGCGCGATACCCGCAACCGCGCACCCACCGCCAGCCGCGCGGCCCTAGTCCAGGCGGAGGAGCTTTTCCAGGGTGCGGTCAATCTGGATCCCAATTTCGCCGCCGCCTGGGGCGAACTCGCGGTGGTGCATGCGCTCAAGACCTTCTGGGACATCGACTCCAGCGCCGAGCGCAAGGCGAAGGGCGACGCGGCCATCGCGCAGGCCCGGCGCCTTGCGCCCGATGCGCCCGAGGTCATCCGGCTCGTCGGCACGCACGCCTACTACGCCTACCGCGACTACGCCAAGGCCACCGCGCAATACCAGCGCATCATCGATCTCCAGCCCAATGATCCCACCAGCTACGGCTCGCTCGGGCTCATCCAGCGCCGCCAAGGCCGCTGGACCGACGCGATCACCTCACTGCGCCGGGCCACCGAACTCGATCCGGGCAACATCACCTACCTGCGGAACTATCTGTCGACGCTTGTTTACGTGCGCCACTGGCCGGAGGCGGCCGAGGCGCAAAGCCGGCTGCTCGCGCTGCTGCCCGATCGCTTGACGGAACAATTCGCCGCGGTCGCAGGCGAATGGCGGGCGACGGGCTCGTTGGCCGCTTACGAAGCGCTGTTCGCCCGCCTGACCCCGGCCCAGCGGGAGGAACCGGTCGCCCTCTATTACCGCAAGCAGGTTGCCCTGGCGCGCGACGATTATGCCGCGTTCATGCAACTGCAGGCGCGCCAGCCCGTTTACGAGGAGCTGGAATTTCCCTTCTTTTCGATGGTGGCTGAAGCCCAGGTGCACTGGGCCCACGGCCGCGCCGACGCCGCCCGGGCCACGGCGGAGCAGTTGCGCCGGGAGACGACCGCGCTGCTCGCGCGCGAACCGGGCAACCTGCGAGTCCGGCTCGCACTCTCCTCCGCCGAGGCGATCCTCGGCCGCCGCGAGGAAGCCTTCCGCCTGTTGCGCGAGGTTACGGACGAGCTCCCCGTATCCCGCGACGCGATCGACGGTTCCAGTTGCCTACTCTGGCTTGTGACCACGCCCGCCTTGCTCGGCGACAACGAAACGGCCCTGACCGAGGCGGCCAAGCTGCTGCGGATCCCGAGCCAGTTCACGGTCCATTTGCTGCGCGCCGACCCCACCCTCGCCAAGCTCCGCGGCGACCCGCGCTTCGCGGCGCTGCTCAACGACCCGAAGAACAACGCGCCGCTGTTCTGACAAAGAGCGGAACGCTCAACGCCCAACGTTTAACTTTTAACGCCCGATGACAAACCAAGCATCAATCTCCCGGAGGTCCGAACCTTGAGCGTTGAGCGTTCAGAGTTAAACGTTGAGCGTTCCGGCTCAACCCGAGCCGTGTTCCTGAGCTACGCCCGCGAGGACGCGGACGCGGCCCGGCGCATTGCCGATGCACTGCGCAGCCAGGGCGTCGAGGTCTGGTTCGACCAGGAGGAACTGCGGGGTGGGGAGGCCTGGGACGCGAAGATCAAGAAACAGATCCGCGAGTGCGCGCTGTTCCTGCCCGTCATTTCCGCCACGACGCAAGCGCGCAGCGAGGGTTACTTCCGGCGCGAATGGAAGCTGGCCATCGAGCGCACGCAGGACATGGCCGCCGGCGTCGCCTTCCTGGTGCCGGTGGCGATCGATGTCACGCTCGGGCCGGAGGCGCTCGTGCCGGAGGAATTCATGCGGGTGCAGTGGACCCGGCTGGCCGGCGCCCTGCCCACGCCGGATTTTGTCGCGCAGGTGAAAAATTTGCTGGCCGGTGGCGTCCGGAAGCGCCCATCCCTCGCGCCCATGCCCACGAGTCAAACCGTCGCCCCGATGCGCACGCGGCCGCCCATGACGGCCCTGCCGGCGCTGGTCAGCATCCCCAAGTCGGCGGCGACGACGGCGCCCGAGGAGGCGCCACGGAAGAAGAAATCAGGTCGCGGCGCCCTGGTCGGAACCCTGCTGGTGCTTGCGCTGCTCGGCGCGGGCGGCGCCTATTTCTACTTCCTGCGCGAGCCGGAGCCCGTGGCTCCACCACCGCGGCCCGTGGCCGTCAAGAAACCCGCGCCCGTCGCGCCGGTGACCCCGCCCCCGGCCCCGGTGGTGGTGACGGACACGAGCGATAAGTCCATCGCGGTTCTCCCGTTCACCAACATGAGCGAGGACAAGGACAGCGGCTATTTTGCCGACGGCATCCACGAGGACATCCTCACCAACCTCGCGCACATCGCCTCGCTGCGCGTCGTGTCGCGCACCTCGGTGATGGAATACCGCGGCAAGACCGAGAACATCCGCGCGATTGCGCAGAAGCTCGGCGTCGCCTTCATCCTCGAGGGCAGCGTGCGCCGCGCCGGCAACAAGGTGCGCGTCACCGGCCAGCTCATCCACGCCGCCACCGACGAGCACATCTGGGCGCAAAGCTACGACCGCGACCTCACCGACGTATTCGCCATCCAGGCCGAGCTCTCGCAGGAAATCGCCAAGGCCCTCTCCGCCGCGCTTTCGCCCCAGGAAAAGGCCCGGCTCGATCACCCGACCGTCGTCAATCCCGCGGCCTACGACCTCTTGCTGCGGGCGCGCCAAATCGACCGCAACGGCAACGACACCCGGCAGGAGATGGAAGCCGAGGAGGCAATGCTGCAAAGCGCCGTCACGCTCGATCCCGCCTACGCCAGCGCCTGGGCCGCCCTGGGTTCGGTGCACGCCCAGATGATCTTCAACGCCCTCGATACCACGGAGGCGCGGCTGGCGAAGGCCCGCACGGCGATGGAAACGGCCCGGAAACTGGATCCGGAAAACCCGGACGCGATCATGGCCACCGGGGTCTTTTATTATTATGCCCTGCGGGATTACCCGCACGCGCTCGAGCAGTTCGGCCGGCTGACCCAGCTCTGGCCGAACAACTATTTCGGGCATTTCATGACCGGCTTGGTGCTGCGGCGGCAGGGCAAGTGGGAGGAGTCGCTGGTCAAACTGCGGCGCGCCGCGGAGCTCGACCCCGGCTCGGCGGAACACGCGCGCAACCTGATGATTTCGTTCGCGGCGATGCGCCGCCATCCGGAGGCCATCGCCGAGCAGGAGCGGCGCGTGCGCCTGCTGCCCGAGTCGCTGCGCGAATCCTTCGAGGTGGCGCGGCTGAAGTTTTTCCTGGATGGTTCGACCCAGGAGGGTGACGGGTTGCTGGCTGGTCCGATCGCTGCTCGCGCCGATCCGGCGGTGGCGGCCGGCTACCGCAAGCTCTGGGCCGCGATGAAGGGCGACCTGGCGGCCGTGTCGGCGCTCAACCGGGATTTTCCGGAAGCCTGGGCCCCCGGCCTCGGCAGCGGCGGCGGCTCGCCGTCCGAGTATGCCTTGAACAACGCGGTGGTCATGGCGGCCCGGGGCGACCTCGCCGGCGCGCGCAAACGCGTGGAGAAATATCCCGCCGAGCTGCGCGCCCGGCTGGTGAACGAGGCCCAGAACGTCACGGTCCTCTCGCAACTGGCCCAGATCGAGGCGCTGCTGGGGCACAAGAAGGAGGCACTGGCCGCCGCGCAGCAGGCGCGGACGGTCATGCCGGAATCCCTTGATCCGCTTTCGGGCCGCGGGCCGCACCACGCGCTGGCCTTCGTGTTCGCTTGGACGGGCGACAAGGCGGCCGCCTGCATCGAATTGAAGCAGATGCTCGCGACCGGCGGGCAACCCAACGTCTTCTGGTTGAAAAACGGCCCATGGTTCTCGCCGCTCAAGGGTTTCCCCGCCTTCGAGGAGCTGCTCAAGGATCCGAAGAACAACCAGCCGCTTTTCTGACGAAAAGCGGAACGCTCAACGGTTAACTTTTAACGCCCAATGACTGAAACATTCAAACAACTCCTGAGGTCCGCCTTTGAGCGTTGAGCGTTCAGAGTTAAACGTTGAGCGTTCCGCGCCGCGCGGCGCGGTCTTCCTGAGCTATGCCCGCGAGGATGCGGCCGCGGCCCACCGCATCGCCGAGGCGCTGCGGGGCTTCGGGGTCGAGGTGTGGTTCGACCAGAGCGAGCTGCGGGGCGGGGACCAGTGGGACGCCAAGATCCGCACACAGATCAAGGCCTGCGCGCTTTTTATTCCGGTCATCTCTGCGACGACGCAGTCACGCGACGAGGCCTACTTCCGGCTCGAGTGGAAACTCGCCGACGATCGCTCGCACCTCATGGCGGCGGGCAAGACGTTCATTGTCCCGGTCGTGATCGACGACACACCGGAAGCCGGTGCGGTGGTGCCCGACTCCTTCAGCCGGTCCCAATGGACGCGGCTCCCTGGCGGCGAACCCTCCACCGCGTTCATCGAGCAGGTGAAGCGATTGCTCGACGCGCCGAGAAAGCCGGCGCTGAAACCGGACTTGCCGCGGCCGCCGACCCTGCCGCCCGAGTTCAAGCAGGCCGCCTCGGCCAAGGCGGAAGCCGCCGCCGCGGCCGCCCGGAAGCCCACCGTGCCCGGCTGGATGTGGGGCGTGATGATCGTCGCGATCGGGGTGGCCGTGGCTGGCATGATTTTCCTGCGCCAACCCGCCCCGGTGATCCCGCCGCCGGCCCCGGTGGCAAAACAAACCACGGCGACCGTGTCCTCCGGAGCCTTGGCGAAGGAGGACAAATCCATCGCCGTCCTGCCGTTTGCCAACCTGAGCACCGACAAGGAAAACGAATTCTTCGCCGACGGCGTGCAGGACGATGTGATCACCAGCCTCGCGAAGATCCGCGACCTGAAGGTCATCTCGCGCACCTCGACCCTGACCTATCGCGACACCGGCACCCGCAACCTGAAGAAAATCGCCGCCGAACTAGGCGTGGCGACCGTGCTGGAGGGCAGCATCCGCCGCGTCGGCACCAAGGTGCACATGAACGCCCAGCTCATCGACGCCCGCACTGACGCCCATCTCTGGGCCGACACCTTCGACGGCGACACCAGCGATATCTTCGCGCTGCAGGCCAGCCTCGCGCAGAAGATCGCCGCGGCGCTCAAGGCCACGCTGACAACCAGCGAGCGCACGTTCATCGAGCGCCGGCCGACCGATAATCAGGAAGCCTACGAGCTCTACTCGCGCGCGCGCCTACTGCAGGAAAAGTTCGGCCCCTTCTCAGCGCGCGAGGATTACGAGCCGGTGGTCGCGCTGCTAGAGCAGGCGGTCGCCAAGGATCCCGCGTTTGCGCTCGCGTTCGCGAATTTGTCCACCGTGCACGGGCTGATGTATTGGTTCGGCCATGTCGACGCCACACCGGAGCGCCGCGCGCGCGCCCAAGCCGCGCTCGAGGCGGCCCGGCGGCTCGCGCCCGACGCGCCGGAAACGCGCGTCGCGCAGGGCGCCTTCGCTTACACCTGCAACAACGACTGGCCGGCCGCCCTCGCGGAATACGCCCTGGCCGAACCCAGCCTCCCGAATGACGCCCAACTCCAATATCGGATCGGCATCGCCCACCGCCGGCTGGTCCAGTGGCCGGAAGCCATGCGCCGTTTCGAACGATCCGCCACTCTCAACCCGCACGACCTGAGCGCGGACAGCACGTTGGTCGACACCGCGCTGTCCCTGCGCCGCTACGAGCAGACGCGGGATCTCGCCACGCGCTTCCTGACGATCTTTCCGGATGACTGGCGGCTGCGAAGCCTGTTTCTCCGGGCCCGGTTCACCCTCGACGGGGATCGCGCCGCCCTGGCCCGCGACTGGGCCGCGCCGCGTCCGGGCGCGGACGAACGCGCCAGGTTGCAGGCGGTTTACGAGACGGCGGTTTTTGTCGGCGATTTGGCCGCGGCCGAGCACGCCCTCGCGGATCCACGCCTGACCTTGCTCACCACCACGGGCGGCACGACCGTCGACTCCCCAGCGCTGCACCGCGCCTTGGTGGCGCTGGCCCGGGGCCAGCGCGAGTCGGCGGCGAAATTTGCCGGTGAGGCGCTTGCCTTTTACCGCAGCCGCACTTGGACACCCCGGCAGCAGCCGTCAATTCTGCTCGACATCGCCCAGGCGGAAGCCTGCGTGGGCCGCGCGGAGGATGCGATCCGTGATGGCCGCGCCGCTTTGGTGCAGTATTACGCGATGGATGCCTATTCCGCGGCGGGCGGTGAGCTGCGCCTCGGCCGGATTTATGCGCTGCTGGACCACCGCGACGAGGCCCTCGCGGCGCTCCGCAAGGTGATGGGCACGGCGGACGGCGTCACACCTGCGGAAGTGCGGATCGATCCCGGCTGGGCGCGGCTGAAGGACGATCCGCGTTTCGAGGAAATTCTCAAATCCACCAAGCCGCTGTGAGCGACCCCACCAAAGCCGTGTTCCCGAGCTGCGCCCGCGACCACCCGGCGGCGAACCGGCTTGCCGGCCCGAAGCACAATGCACCGCTCTGCTAAATTTTCCCCGTCAGTCCAACACACACTGCTGATGCAATCCGACGAATCCGCCGCCGCCACCCTTTCCACCGCGCCGTTCCATGACGACGTCTGGGAGGACCTGCTCAACTACATCGAGGAAAAGCGCGTCATCCCCATCGTCGGCCCCGAGCTCCTCAAGGTCGACACCGAGGCCGGCCCGCGCCTCCTCGTGGAGTGGCTGGCCGAGAAGCTCGCCGCCCGCCTCAACGTCGATGTCGCCCCGCTGTCAAAGCCGCTCCTGCTGAACGACGTCGTCTGCGCCTACCTGGCCAACCACGGCCGGCGCGAGGAAGCCTACACCCGGCTCCGCACCATCATGCGCGAGGCGGCCTTCGCGCCGCCGCTGCCACTGCGCCAGCTCGCCGAGATCACCGACTTCAACCTCTACGTGTCGATGACGTTCGACCCGCTGCTGGAGCAGGCGATTAACGCCGTGCGCTTCGGCGGCGCGGCCAACACCGAAGTCATCGCCTACGCGCCCAACCGCGTGGCCGACCTGCCGGTCGAGCGCGACGACCTGCAGCGTCCCGTCGTCTACCACCTGCTCGGCCGCCTGTCGGCGTCGCCGACCTACGTCATCTCCGACGAGGACATGCTGGAGTTCGTCTGCGCCCTGCAGAGCGAGCACCTGACGCCCGAGAAACTCTTCCACGCGCTTGAGCACAACCACCTGCTCGTCATCGGCAGCGATTTCTCCAACTGGCTCGCGCGGCTCTTCCTGCGCATGACCAAGCGCCGCCGCCTTTCGGATCCCCGCGACGTGGGCGAGATCCTCGCCGACAGCCATAGTCTGAAGGACGTGCGCCTTGTGTCCTTCCTGCAGCAGGTCAGCGTGCGCACGCGGATGTTTTCCGGCGCCGGCGAGTTTGTCGCCGAGCTGCACCGCCGCTGGATGGCGCGCCGCCGCGGCGCCCCCGCGGGCGCAGCCGAGCCGTCGCGCTTCCTGCCCCCGGCCCGCGAGATGCCGGAGAACGCCGTGTTCATCAGCTACGCCCGCGAGGACCTGCCCGCCGTGCAGAAGCTGCGGGCCGCCCTCGACGCCGCCGGCATCACGACCTGGTTTGACATGGACCGGCTTGAGAGCGGCGACGATTACGACCTGAAGATCCGCAACAACATCGCGCGCTGCTCCTTTTTCCTGCCCGTCGTCTCCGCCACCACGCAGCGGCGGCATGAGGGTTACTTCCGCCGCGAGTGGAACTACGCCGTGGACCGCACGCGCGGCATGGCCGACGGCGCCGTGTTTGTCCTGCCGGTCTGCATTGACGCGACCACCGAGGCCGACGCCGTCGTGCCCGAGAAGTTCAAGGCCGTCCACTTCAGCCGGCTGCCTGGGGGCGAACCCCCGCCGGAATTCGTCGCCCGCCTCCAGCAATTCTTTCAGGCGCGGCGCGCCTGAAAACGCCGAACGCCGAACTTCCAACGCTGAATGACTGATAAATACGATCTCGAGGACCGGTTGCTGGAATTTGCGGTGCGTGTGATTGGGGTGACGGAATCCATGAAGCGAACCCCCGCTGGCATTCACATCGCGGACCAGTTGCTCCGCTCCGGCACTTCGCCATACGGTCACCACGGTGAGGCCGAGAGCGCCGAGTCTCGCGCGGATTTCATTCACAAGTTGCGCATTTGCGCCAAGGAACTCCGCGAGTCACGCCGTTGGATGCGTTTGGTGGAGCGCGCGGAGCTGGTGGCTAAGCCATCCGCGCTAACGGAAATTCTAGGGGAGTCGGATGAGTTGATCAGAATTTTCGCGGCAAGCATACGCACGGCGGCAAATAACAAAAAGGCATTGAAATGAGCACTCCTGATTCGGAGTTCGGAGTTCAGCGTTCAACGTTGGGCGTTCAGAGTTTCACCGGCGCGGCGCCGGTTGCCACCGTCGACGAACAGAATCCTTGGCTCGGCCTGGTCTCGTTCACCGAGGAAACCCGCGGTTACTTCCACGGCCGCGAGGAGGAGGCCGCCGAACTCGGCCGCCGCGTGCAGCGCAAGCTCCTCACCGTCCTCTTCGGCCAGTCCGGCCTCGGCAAGACCTCGATCCTGCAGGCCGGCCTCGTGCCGCGACTCCGGCCCGAGGGTTTCTGCCCGGTCTACGTGCGCCTCGACTACGACCCGCACTCCCCGCCGCCGGCCGACCAGATCAAGCGCGCCGTCTTTCGCGCCACCGAGGCGGCCGGCACCTGGACGCAGAGCGGCTCTGCTGTCTCCGGCGAGACGCTCTGGGAATTTCTCCACCACCGCGACGACATCCTCAAGGACGCGAACGGCCGGACGCTGACGCCGATCCTGATCTTCGACCAGTTCGAGGAGATCTTCACGCTGGCCCAGTCCGACGACGCCGGGCGGAAGCGCGCCCAGGAATTCCTCGCCGACCTGGCCGACCTGGTGGAGAACCGCCCGCCGGTCGCGCTCGAGGCCCGCATTGACCGCGATGAGGCCGACGCCGCCAAGTTCGACTTCGCCCGCGCCGACTACCGCATCCTCATTTCGCTGCGCGAGGACTACCTCGCACACCTCGAGGGCCTGAAGGGCCAGATGCCGTCGGTGACGCAGAACCGCATGCGCCTCGCGCGCATGACGGGCCCGCAGGCCGTGGCCGCAGTGCGCGCGCCCGCGCCGCACCTCGTCAGCGAGGCGGTCGCCGAGGCCGTGGTGCGCTTTGTCGCCGGCGGCGCCGACCTGGCCCGCGCCGAGGTCGAGCCGTCGCTGCTCAGCCTGATCTGCCGCGAGTTGAACAACACCCGCCTCGCGAAGGGCGAGGCCGAGATCTCGGCCAGCCTGCTCGCCGGCTCGCGTGACACCATCCTGTCTGAATTCTACAAGCGCGCCCTGAAAGACCAGCCGCCGGGCGTGCAAATCTTCATCGAGGATGTGCTGCTGACCGACTCCGGTTTCCGCGAGAGCGTGGCCGAGGAGCGCGTCCGCAAGGGCTTCGCCGCCGCCGGCGCCGCCGAGGGCGCGCTCGCGCTGTTGGTGGACCGCCGCCTGTTGCGCGTCGAGGACCGCCTCGACCTGCGCCGCGTGGAGATCACGCACGACGTGTTGTGCAGCGTCATCGGCGCCAGCCGCAGCGTGCGGCGCGAGCGCGAGGCGCTCGAGGAATCCAAGCGCCAGCTGGCCGCCCAGCGCGAGCGCGAGCTGGTGGCGCAGCGTGCGCTCAAGCGCGCGCGCAAGATCGCGACCACCGCCGTGCTGCTCATGATCGTTGCGCTCAGCGGCGCGGTGTTCGGCTGGCTCAACATGCGCCGGGCCGAAAAGGCCGACGCCGAGGCGCAGGCGGCGCGCAAGCTGACGGAACAGGCGCGCGGCGAGGCGGAGAAGCTCGTCGGCTTCCTCCTCGAGGATTTCTACGAGGAGCTCAAGCCCACCGGCCGCGTCGAGATCGTCGGCAAGCTGGCCGACAAGGCTGAAGCCTATTACGCCGGGCTGCCCGGCGAGCTGATGACCCCGCAGACCCGGCTCTACCGTGGCATGGCCATGGTCCGCAAGGCCTCCGCCCTCTACGATTCGGGCCACGAGCGCGAGGCTACCGTCATTGCCAAACAGGCGCAGAAGATATTCGAGGACATGCGGGCCGCGGGCGACACCAGCGACGAGACCGCGACCGCGCTGTCCCTGTCCATCTTCGCCCTGGTCTCGCCGGCCGCGTTTGGCGACACCAAGGCCCAGTTGATCAAGGCGACCGGCTTGCTGCGGCCCATCGTGGCCGCCGGCCGGGCCACCCGCAGCGCCAAGCTCGCCCTCGGCGACATGCTGCAATACCTCGCGCACGCGGAGACGGATGCGAAACTGGCGGTGGAGCACTGCGAGGAGTCCCGCAAAATTCTCGCCGACATGGGGGCGCTTGACCTGAGTGATCTTACGGCCGCCTCTGTTTATGGCGATGTGACGGACACCGAGTCGCGCATGACGATGCGGCTGGGCCAGGTGGACGAGTCGAACCGCCTCGCGGGTATCGTGAGCGACATCGCCGAGAAGGTGCTGCAGGTGCGGCCGGGCGACCTGCGGGCGATGAAGAACCAGTATTTCTCCCTCAACATGCAGGCCAATGTCGCGCGCAACCGCCACGATTTCGCCAAGGCGCTGGAATTTAACCTCAAGTCCGTTGAAGCCACCCGCTACTACACGCGGTTCAATCCCGCCGACGCGGGCGGCTGGGACAACCACGGCCAGGGTCTGCGGGAAGTGGCCTTCAGTTACTACGATCTGGGCCGGCTCACCGAGGGCATGAAGTTCCTGGAGGAGGGTGCCGCCGTGGGCAAGGACCCGCGCAACAAGACGGGTATGAACTTCTTTGTCTCCCAAGCCTGGACCAACCTCACCCTCTGGAACGCCCAGTTGGGCAACCTGGGCTCGGCCCGGGCGGCGCTGGAGCAGTCGCAACAGACGCTAAAGCAATTCGTCAAGGACCGCTCCATTGATCCCGAACTCCACGAGATCGGGAACCTTAGCGAAGGCCTGCTGGAATGCAGCATCGACCAGGCGGAGGGCAACTATGCCAAGATTCACGCCAAGGCCGTGGAAACCGCCGACAAGCTCGCCCGCATGAAACTGCAATCCGAGGGCAACGTGGAATTCCGGGCCAACGCCCTGCGGCAAAGCCGCAACCTGCAGGTCGAGTCCGCGCTGCGGCTGGGCAATTTCGAGGAAGCCGTGCAGGTGAGCCGCGACCAGCTGGACAATGCCCATTTCAGCCGGCGCATGGACGCCCTCGATGTGGCCACAGCCAACGCCCTGAGCCGGGTGCGCTACGGCCAGGCGCTGCTGGGTGCCGGCCGCCGCACCGAGGCGTTGGCGGCGTTGCGGGAAGCCGAGGACTTCTACCGGCAACAACTGGCCCAGGGCGCGACCGACACGGACTTCCGGCTGAAATTCACCCGCACGCTCTACCTGCTGGCGCGCGCCCAAGCGGACGATGCCGACGGCCGCACGCGGCGCCTGGCGTTCCTCGACGAGGCGATGGGGCAGCTCGGCGGCCTGAGCATCGAGGCCCAGCAGCTCCACGACAGCCGGGAGCTGATCAAGTGGGTCACGGACGCACGCCGCGACGCCCGGGCAGGGGAGTGAAGAGGGACAACGCCCAACGTTTAACTTTTAACGTCCAACGCTCAATTGCTGAATTCAGAATCCAAACCCGGAGGCCGAAACATTGAGCGTTGAGAGTTCAGCGTTAAACGTTGAGCGTTCCGCACCGCGCGGGGCCGTCTTTCTTTCGTATGCCTCGCAGGACGCCGAGGCGGCGAAGCGCATTGCCGACGCCCTGCGCGGCGCGGGCGTCGAAGTGTGGTTCGACGCCGAGGGCGGCCTCGAGCACGGCGACGAGTGGGACGCCAAGATCCGCCGGCAGATCAAGGAGTGCGTGCTGTTCATCGCGGTCATCTCGGCAAACACGCAGGCGAGGGAAGAGGGTTATTTCCGCATCGAGTGGGAGCTGGCGGCGCAGCGTGCCCTCGGCATCGCCAGCGGCGTGGCGTTCATCCTGCCGGTTGTCATCGACGGCACCAAGGAACCCGGCGCGCTGGTGCCCGACCGCTTCCGCAGCGTGCAATGGACGCGCCTGCCCGGCGGCAATGTGCCGCCCGATGTCCTGCAGCGCTTCCTGAAACTCTGGTCGCATCGCACCGGCGTGCTGAAGCATTCGGGCGGCGAATCCCCTGTAGCCGGGGTCGCTGACCCCGGTCGCACACGGCATGATGAGTCACCGGGGTCAGCGACCCCGGCTACAGTCAAACGGTCGCGCTGGCTGGTCGGAGTGGTGGTCGTCATGATCGCGATCGTCGCGGCCTTTCTCATTTTCAAGCCGCGCCGCAGCCCAGATGAGATCGCGAAGATCGTGGCCGACGCGCAGAAACTGGCGACGGCGGTCACGCCGCCCGCGCCCGCCGCGCCGCCGGTCTCCGAGGCCAGGTCGCTGGTCGCGAAGGCCTACCCCTTGCTCCGGGGCCTTGATGCCACGCGCGAGGACTTCGCCTTGGCGGAGGAATACTGCCAGCGCGCCCTCAAGCTCGACCCGAACGATGGCGAGGTCTGGGCCGCCTACTCGCAGGTCAACGCCGCCTTCGCCTACCGGGGCTGGGACACCTCGCCGGCGCGCAAGGAGCAGACCCGCGTGATGGCCGAACGGGCGATCCGACTCGCGCCCAATTCGGCGAACGCGCGCATGGCCCAGGCCGGCGCGTGGGCGGCCTTCGGCATCAACCGCGACCAACGGGAAAAACTGCTCCGGGATATCCTGCGCGACGAGCCGGACCACCAGGGGGTGCTGCGCTTCCTGGCCGTCACCGTCCTTGCGAAACCAAACGGGCTCGAGGAATGCCTGGCGATCAACGAGCGCTCGGCGGCCCTGCCGGGCGGCGACCCGCTCGCGCTCTTCAACAACGCCCGCTACCTCTGGACCAACGAGCAGCCGGCCAAGGGGTATGAGGTGCTGCGGCGGGCGCTGGCCCAGAAGACGTTCACCTCGGGACTGGTGCTCAAGATGGCGATGGAGGTCACCTGGCGCGGCGATCTCGCGGCGGCGGAGGCGACCCTGCGGCAGATCCCGCAATCGGCGCTGCAGGAGGACCGCGCCAACTATCACGCCGGCCTCCTCCGCTACTACCAGCGGAACGCCGCCGCGGCGCTGGAGATCTGGCAGGCCTTTCCCCGGGACTACTACATGGACTTTGTCTATGAAGGCCCGAAGGGCCTGCTCCTCGGGCTGGCCTACGAACTCGACCACCGCGAGGCGGCCGCGAAGATCGAGTGGCGCGCCGCGCTGCAGCTGGTGGAGATGAAAATCGCGGCGGCCCCGAACAAGCCCGCGCCGTATCTGCGCCAGGCCATGTTGCTGGCCTGTCTCGGGGAGAAGGCCGCGGCGGGCGAGGCGCTGCGCACCTACGAGCAGCTGGCCGGCCTCAAATACACCGCCGAGCAACCCATGCCCACCGGCGTCGCGCGCGTCTATGCGCGGCTCGGTCGCCTCGACGAGATCTTCGCCCATCCGCAGGACAGCGACCGCTCCATCATGCGGATCAGCCCGGACTTCGAAGCCTTGCGCGCCGATCCGCGGTTTGCCGCCCTCATGACGGCGGCGGGGCCCGCCGCCCCGCCGTCCGCTGACTGGCCGCAGGACCCCGACCTAAAACGCGCCATGAAGCTGCTGAACTCGCCCGAGGCAATCGTGTCGGACGTGGCGCTGGCCGAGGACATCGTGAATACCGTCCTCACGGCCCGTCCGACGGATGCCGAGGCCACGCTGGCGATGGGCCGCGTGCAGGTCTATTATCTCCTGCGCGGTTTCGACCGCAGCGAGGAGCGCTTCGCCACCGCCAAACGCTACGCGGAAAGGGCCCTGGCGCTCACGCCCGACGACCCCGAGGCGATGGCCGTGATGGCCACCTACCTTTACCGGCGCAACGTGGAGCTGCCGCGCGCGCAGAAACTGATTCGCCAGGCGATCGCGCTTCGCCCGGCGGAGCCACTCTATTACCGGATACTCGCCAATGTGCTCGCGGCCACCCCGGACGTGAGCGACGCCGAGATCATTGCCTCGGCCAAGATCACGGCGGAGCGGTTTCCGGCGGACGCCCTCGTGCAGTATGAGCTGGCCCGCCACTACCGGGACGCCGGCATGCTGGCGGAGGCGGAGCACTACCTCGATGTCGCGATCAAGCTCGGCCCCGTGGCCAATGCGATCATCGCGCGCGCCCGGCTGATGCTGTTCGCGCACGGCGACCCGGCCGGCATGAAGGCGATCCTCGAGCAGCTGCCGGAGCGCTACCAGGGCACGGACCGGGCGGTGTTCAGCCGGTTTTCCTACGCCCTGGTGACCGGACAGCCCCAGCTCGGGCTCGACGGCCTGCAGGCGCTGCCCGAGGCGTGGATGATCGACTTCGACTACACCGGGCCCACCGCGCTGCTGCAGGGCGAGTTGCTGCTGTTGCAGGGCAAGACGGAGCTGGCGCGGCTGCGGTTCACCGAGGCGTTGGCCGAGCTTGGCCGGCACAAGGCCATTCTTGAGCGAAACTTCGCCACCACTTGGCTGGAAACCTGGCTGCTCATGCGCCTGGGCCGGCTCGACGAGGCGCGCAAACGCAACGACGTCTTCTTCCCCGAACTGGGCCGGCCCTATCGCATTGGTCTCGGCACAAACTGGTGGTTCAACCCGATTGCCCAAAACCTGCTCCTCGGCGAGCACGCCAAGGCCCGGGAGCTGATGCGCGAGGCGGCCGGCGTCCCGCAGGGTCGCACGGTCCTCCGCAATGCCCTCCGGCTCGATCCGCGCATGGCCCCGTTCCGCGACGACCCGGAGATCGCCGCCCTGCTCGCCGAGCCGACGGACCACGCCGCCGCCGCGCCGAAGACCGACGACAAGTCCGTCGCCGTGCTCGCCTTCGCGAACCTCTCCGATGACAAGGCCAACGAATATTTCTCCGACGGCATCAGCGAAGAGCTGCTGACGGTGTTGCAGAAAATCCCCGGCCTCCATGTCGCGGCGCGGACGTCGGCGTTTTCCTTCAAGGGCAAGACGGCCACCGCACAGGAGATCGGCGAAAAACTCGGTGTCGCCCTGCTCGTCGAGGGCAGCGTGCGCAAGGCGGGCAACACCGTGCGCATCAACGCGCGGCTCAGCCGCGCGGCCACCGGCGAGCAGCTGTGGAGCGAGAGCTACACTCGCGACCTCAAGGATGTCTTCGCTGTGCAGAGTGAACTCGCGGAGACAATCGTCGGCCAGCTGCGCGGGCAGTTCGGCGGCTCCGCGACGAAGTCAGAGATCCAGGCGGAGGTGCAGGCGGCCGAAAAAGGCGGCACGAAGAACGTCGAGGCGCACGAGCTTTACCTGCAGGGCAAGTATTTCCTGAACCGCGCCACGCTGGAGGACACGGCGCGCGCGACCACTTTGCTGCAACGGGCAGTCGAGCTTGATCCCAATTTCGCCCTGGCCTGGGCGGCGCTGTCGGGCGCGGGCTGGTTCCGCGGTGGTTACGGGCTCGACCGGCACGATTTCGACGAGGGCTTTGCGCTGGCGCGCCGGGCGGCGGACCGCGCGCTCACCATCGAGCCCGCGCTGGTGGCTGGACTGGTGGCCCGCTTCGATCTGCAGTCATCCATCGATTTCGACTGGCCGGCCTCACGGGAGGCGCTGCGCCGGGTCCAGGAACTGGCGCCCAACGATCCGGCGGTGGTTTTCCGGGCCGCGCAGCTCGCTTACTGTTTCGGGCAGCTGGCGCGCGCGGACGAATTGGGGAGGCAGGCGGCAGCCCTCGATCCGGTCAACCCGCTCATCTATACGAACCGAGGCTATATTTTCCTGGCGTTGCACCGCTTTGACGACGCGACGGCGGCGTTCCGGCGCGTGCAGAAACTCAGCCCGGCGTCACCGTGGGGGCACGCCGGGATTGCCATCGCGCTGGTCGCGGCCGGCCGCGGCGACGAAGCCGCGCTCGAGGCAGCGCATGAGACCAACGAGTGGTCGCGGCTCTACGCCCTGTCGTTGGCCCGCTGGGCGCAGAAGAACCGTGCGGGGGCCGACCAGGCGCTCGCTCAGTTCATTGCGGGCAACGGGGACGTGGCGGCGTATCAGATTGCGTGCGTCTACGCCTACCGCGGCGAAGCGGGCAAGGTCTTTGAATGGCTCGAGCGCGCCTATCGCCAGCGCGACCCGGGCCTGGGGTGGGGCAAGGAGGATTACTTCCTGCAGGGGCTGCACGCCGATCCGCGCTGGGCGGCCTTCCTCCGGAAACTCGGCGTGGCCGACGACCAGCTGAAATGAGCGATTCCTGCAAAGCAGTCTTTCTTTCCTATGCCTCGCAGGATGCCGAGGCGGCGAAGCGCATCTGCGACGCGCTCCGCGCCGCCGGTGTCGAGGTCTGGTTCGATCAGAGCGAGCTGCGCGGCGGCGACGCCTGGGACGGCATGATCCGCAAGCGCATCAAGGAGTGCGCGCTCTTCGTGCCGGTCATCTCGGCGGCGACAAATGCCCGCGCGGAGGGTTATTTCCGGCTCGAGTGGAAACTTGCGGTTGACCGCTCGCACCTGATGGCCGACGACGCGCCGTTCCTCTTTCCGATCGTCATCGGCGACGTCACCGACGCCACGGCGCGCGTGCCCGACAAATTCCGCGACGTGCAATGGACGCGCCTGCGCCTCGACGAGACTCCCTCGGAGCTCGGCGCGCGCGTGGCCAAATTGCTGGGCGGCGAGAGCCGCGCGGAGTCACCGGTCCGGGTAGGACAACGTCCCGCCCGGGCATCCCACTGGATGCGCAACTTTGGCATGGCCGTGGGCCTCCTCATCGGCCTGGTCTACGCGCTGCGCCCGCTGTGGGCTCCCGCGCGCCGGCCCGAGCTCAAGCCGGCGGTGGTCGCGCCGGTCGTTTCCGTCGCACCGGCCCCGGTTTCCGCGGCCCGGGAGCTCGCCGAGAAGGCCCGCGCGCTCTTCGACAAGATCAATTCCAATGCCGACGACTTTGCCGTGGCCGAGAGCCTGCTCAAGCGCGCGCTCGAACTCGATGCGACCGACGGGGTGATCTGGGCCTATTCCGCGCGGCTCAACGCCGCCTATCTCACGCGCAGCTTCGAGCGCGGCAACGCCCGCGCCGAGGCCGCGCGCAACCACGCCGAGCGCGCCGTGAAGCTCGCGCCCGAGTCCGCCGAGGCGTGGCACGCGCTCGGCCGCGCCATCTGGCGGAGCGATCCGCCGCGCGCCGAGGAGGCGCTGCGCCATGCGCTCCAGCTCGCGCCGGACGACGGCCGCATCCTCCTCAGCCTCGGCTCGCTTTACCGCAACTCGAGCCGGGAGGAGGAGGCGCTCGCCTTTTATGTGCGGGCCGCCGCGCATCCCGAGGTGAAGTCGCTCGCGTCCTACGACCAGTTCCTGATCCACCTTTACCTGCGGCGCTTTGCCGAGGCGGAGCGCTGCGGCCGCGAATCGCTCGCCGATCTGCCCACGACGAACAACGTCACCGGCCTCGCCATGCTCGAAATCGTCTGGCACGGGCGGGTCGACGCCGCGCAGCGCATGCTCGCCGATGCGCCCTCCGCGATGCGCCCCGAACCGCGCATGGTTTTTGCCAGCGCCTTGGCGGCCTTAATGGCGAAGCAAGCCGACGAGGCGCTCCGGGCGCTCGACCGCATACCCGGCGACTTCATCAACGACGCCTGGTATTCCGGCCCCAAGGCGCTGCTCGTCGGCATCGCCCAGGCGCAGGCCGGCCGCGCGGAGGCGGCGCGCATAGCCTGGGAGACCGGCCTCACCGTCGTGCGCCCCCGCCTGCAGGAGGCCCCGAACGACGCCGAACTCCACCTCCGCCTCGGCGAGCTCCTCGCCTGGACCGGCCAGACCGAGGCCGCGCTTCACGAGGCGCGCATTTTCGAGGAACTCGCGCGTACCCGGGTCGACTGGACGTTCTCCTCCGCGCGCATCTACGCCGCGCTCGGCCGCGCCGATGAGGCGGTGCCGATCCTGGAGAAATTCCTCACAGTCACGGCCTCGGGCCGCTGGCCGCTCACGCCCGCCGTCCTCCGGCTCGACCCCATCTGGGACAAACTCCGCGACGACCCGCGGTTCCAGAAACTCTGCGAAGAGCCGGCAGAAAAATCCGCCGCCGCGGCTGTGCCCAAGATCGACGACAAATCCGTCGCCGTGCTGGCCTTCGCCAATCTCTCCGACGACAAGGCCAACGAGTATTTCTCCGACGGCATCAGCGAGGAGCTGCTTAACGTCCTGGCCAAGGTGCCGGGGTTGAAGGTCACGGCGCGGACGTCGTCGTTCCACTTCAAGGGCATGAATACCGCGATTCCGGAAATCGCCGCGCAACTAGGGGTGGCCTACGTGATCGAGGGCAGCGTGCGCAAGCAGGGCGACAAGGTCCGCATCACCGCTCAGCTGATCAAGGCCGCGGATGGTTTCCACGTGTGGAGCGACACCTTCACGCGCGACCTGAAGGACATCTTCGCCGTGCAGGACGAGATCGCCGGGCTGATCGCGCGGAATCTCCAGCTCACCTTGCGAACGAAAGCGGGCTCGCGCACCGTCAATCCGGAGGCCTATGAACTGCTGCTCAAGGGCCGGGCGGTTTTTGATCGCGGGGTGCCGGCGGAATATCCCCAGGGGATACGGTTCCTGCAGGATTCAATCGCGATCGACCCGGGATCAGCCGCGGCTTGGGGCCGGCTGTCGATGGGGTATATGCTGGCGTTTGCCCAGAATGTGCCCGGCTGGCTCCCGCGCGATGAGGTCTTGCGCCTAGCCAGGCAGGCAGCGGATCGGGCCATCGAGTTGGATCCTGATCAAGCCCTTGGCTACTATGCCCGGTGCCTGATCGCCTACCTTGCGGATTGGAATTGGGCCCAGGCTGACGCCGCGATGCAACACGTCCTCGCGTTGACCCCGGGTGACGCCGAATCTCAGGGATTGGCGGCGTCGTTGGCGCTAACTGCCGGGCAAATCACCCGCGCCCGGGATGCGGCGCGCCAGGCAGTCGCGCTCGATCCTTTGAATTTCATTCCGGCCTATCAGCTGATGAAGGCGCACTGGCAGTCGGGCGACTACGTGGAACTGGAAAAGGAGTCCAGGCGGGTGATCGCGATTCATCCCAGCAGCCCTTACGGTCATACCCTCCTGAGTTATTCGTTGGTCTTAACCGGCCGGGCCGCTGAGGCCGGGCAGGTCGCTGAACAGGTGCCGTCGGCTTCTTATCGGCTCACCTGTCTCGCGCTCGCGTATTACGCCCAGGGCAAGCCCGCGGAAGCGGACGCAGCCCTGGAACAACTGAAACAGCAATTCGGCGCCACGAGCGCCTACCAAGTGGGGGAAAATTACGCCTTCCGGAAGGAGCCTGACCGGGCCTTCGAGTGGCTGGAGGCCGCCTATCGCGACCGCGACTCCGGGCTGACCCTCATCACCAAGGATCCCTTCCTCGAGAATTTGCGTGGCGACGCGCGTTGGGTCGCCTTCATGCAAAAAATGAACCTGCCGAACGGCGTTACGAGATGAGCTCCGCCGAAAACAAAGCCGTCTTCCTCAGCTACGCGTCCCAGGACGCGGAGGCCGCGAAGCGCCTCGCCGATGCGCTCCGCGCCGCGGGCGTCGAGGTGTGGTTCGACGCCGAGGGCGGGCTGGAGCACGGCGACGAGTGGGACGCCAAGATCCGCCGGCAGATCAAGGAGTGCGTGCTCTTCCTTCCGGTCATCTCCGCCAACACCCAGGCGCGCGAGGAGGGTTACTTCCGTATCGAGTGGGACCTCGCGGCCGAACGCGCGCGCGGCATCGCTAGCGGCGTGGCGTTCATCCTGCCCGTCGTGATCGACGGCACGAAGGATGCCGAGGCACTCGTGCCGGACCGCTTCCGCAGCGTGCAATGGACGAAGCTCCCCGACGGCACCGTGCCGCCCGACGTGCTGCAGCGTTTCCTCAAGCTCTGGTCGCACCGCACGGGGGCATTGAAGCAGTCAGCCATGGAGGCGGGACGCCCTCGTCCCGCAGAGGAGCGGGGTGAGGGCACCCCGCCTCCAAGGAAAAACCTCCTGCTTATCGTCGCGGCGCTCGGCCTGCTGTTGCTCGCCGCCGTGGCGTATTTGATTTTCAAGCCGCGCCGCAGCCCGGAGGAGATCGCGAAGATCGTGGCCGACGCCCAGGCGATGGGCAACGCGGCGGCGGCGAAACCGGCGTCGGTCGCCAGCGACGCCGACCCGTTCGTCGCGCGCGCCTACGCGCAGATCGGGCGGATGAACTACACCCGCGACAACCTCGCCGCCGCCGAGGATCTCACGCGCCGTGCCACCGAGGCCGCCAGCGATTCGGCCCGCGCCTGGGGGGCGCGCGCCTACGTGAACGCCTGCTATATCCAACGCGGCTGGGACATTTCGGAAAAACGCCGGCAGGTGACGCAGGAGTTCGCCAACCGCGCCCTCGCGCTCGACGCCAACGAGGGCGAGGCGCTCGTGGCGTTGTGCTCCCTGTTCAATGCGCAGCGGGCCTTCGCGCAGGCCGAGGCCACCGCCCGTCGCGGGCTCGCGCTCCGGCCGGACGACAGCCGCCTGCACCGCGCGCTGGGCACGGCGGCCAACGGCCTGGGCCGGACGGAGGAGGCCTTCGCCATCCGCCAGGAAAACGTGAAGCTGTTTCCGCGCGAACCCCTGACGTTCTACGACCTGGCGCTGGCGCAGCGCAGCGCGGGCGACTTCGAGGGGGCGTTGCAAAATCTCGAGGCGGCGCTCGCGCTCGAGCCCTTTCCCAGCGCCCTGCTCATGAAAACCATGCTGCTGGCCGCGTGGAAAGGCGACCTCGCCGGCGCCCGGGCGACGCTGGACCAGGTCGCGCCGATCGATCGCACCGAGGACCGCGCGGTCGGCATGGCGATGTGGCTCGGCCTGCTGGAGCGCCAGCCCGCCCGGGTGATCGAGGCGGGGGCGCAGACCGCGCGGCCTTACTTTGAGGACACGATCGTGCGCGGGGCCCGGGCGTTCTCGCTGGCGTTGGCTTATCAACTGGACGGCAAAACGGCGCTCGCGCGTGCGCAATGGGAGGCCGCCGAGGGCGTGCTGCGGGCCCGGGTGCAGGACCCGGCCGCGATCCCCACTGACCGGGCGCTCTGGGCGACCGCGCTGGCCGCGCTCGGGCGCACCGAGGAGGCGGCCCGCGAGTTTGCCCCTTACGAGGCCGTGATCAGCGAATTGCCGGAAAGCCGCGCGTTGCCCTTGGCGGGTTATTACTTCTGCGCCCAGTATTACGCGCTGCTGGGCGATGCGGCCCGGGCCGGCCCCTATCTGCGCCGGGAAGTAATTAAAGGCGGCACCTTCGTGTCCGACCACACGCTGCTGATCGACCCGCGCTGGGACCGGCTGCACGGCACGCCGGAGTTCGAGGCGTTGCTCGCCGAATCGAAAGCGCGCCTCGCGGCGAAGACCGCGCCAATGGTCTCAGCCAAGGCAGACGACAAGTCCGTCGCCGTGCT